>DATNEO010000119.1:0-6048 GCA_035553035.1 Gaiellales bacterium
CGCCACGGGGGGCGCCGGGCAGGCGGAGATCGCGCTTCGCGGTCGAACCCTGTCCGTGCCCGTGAACTTCACCGCGCGTCACAACGCCCTCAACCTGGCGGCCGCCGCGGCTGCCTACGACAGCCTTGGCCTGCCGTTGGATGAGCTGGCGGTGGGCGCCGGCGACGTCACCTTCTCGCGCTGGCGCGGCGAGGAGATCGACCTGCCCGGGGGCGGGCTGCTGATCGCCGACTGCTACAACGCCAACCCGACCTCGATGGCCGCCGCGCTGCGCCACCTGTCGGAATCGGCGGCCGGCCGGCGGCGGGTGGCGGTGCTGGGTGACATGGCCGAGCTGGGCTCCGGCGCCTCCGCATACCACCGCGACGTGGGAGAGCTGCTGAGGGAGCTGAGGATCGAGGTCGTGGTCGCGGTGGGACCGGAGTCCCGCGCCTACGGCGGCAGGTGGTTTGCGACGGTCGCCGAGCTGCGCGAGGCGCTGGGCGGTGTGATCCAGCCCGGCGATGCGGTGCTGGTCAAGGCCAGCCGGTCGGTCGGTCTCGAGGACGCCGTGGAGGCGATCGCCCCGTGAAGCTGGTGCTGCTCGCGGGCGTGATCGCGATGCTGCTCTCGATCGCGGCGGGACCCGCGTTCATCGCCTTCGTGCGCCGGCACGCGCTCGGCCAGCAGATCCGCGAGGAGGGTCCCGCCGGCCACATGTCCAAACAGGGCACACCCACCATGGGCGGTTTGATCCTGCTTGCCTGCGCGCTGGTCACGTTTGCCGTGCTGACAAAGCGCACGACGCCGGGGCTGACGGTTGCCGGCGTGACCATCGCCTGCGCCGCGATCGGCTTCGTCGACGACTGGTTCAAGCTGGCCAACCGTCGCTCCCTGGGCCTGTCGGGGCGCTGGAAGATGCTGGCGCTGCTGGGTGTGACCGCGGCGCTCGGCTACGTGGCGCACCGCCAGCACCTGTCCACCGACGTCTACCTGCCGCTGCTCGACGTGCGGGTGAACCTGGGCCCGGCCTACTACGTGCTGCTGTTCCTGGTCGTCGCAGGTGGCGCCAACGCCGTCAACCTGACCGACGGCCTGGACGGGCTGGCCGCGGGCACCGTGACGATCGCGATGCTGACCTACACCGCCATGATGGTGGTGGCGTTCCTGTCGCCGGGGGGACTCACGGCTGAGGGCGCGGCCAGCCGCATCGACCTTGCCATCATGGGCGCGGCGATCGTCGGCGGATGCGTCGGGTTCCTCTGGTACAACGCCTATCCGGCCGACGTGTTCATGGGAGACACCGGCTCGTTCGGCCTGGGCGGTGCGCTGGCGGCGATGGCCGTGTTCACCAAGACCGAGTTCCTGCTCGTGATCATCGGCGGCGTTTTCGTGCTCGAGGCGCTGTCCGTCGCGATCCAGGTGATCGGCTTCAAGGTCTCCCGCAAGCGGGTGTTCCTGATGGCGCCGATCCACCATCACTTCGAGATGCTGGAGTGGACCGAGAACAAGATCATCGTGCGGTTCTGGATCCTGGCCTCGATCTGCGGCGCCAGCGGTTTCGTCCTCTACTACCTGGCCTACTCCCAGTTCCGGTGAGCGACGGCCGCTACGTGGTGCTGGGTCTGCGGCGGTCGGGCCTGGCCGCCGCCGAGGCGATCCGGCGGACGATGCCGGGCGCGGAGGTGGTGGGGGCGGACGACGCCGGGCAGGTGGACACGGCGAGGCTTCGGGCGATCGGCGTCGAATACCAACTCGGTGGAGAGCTGGTGTCGATGACCGGGGTGACAGCACTGGTGAAGTCGCCCGGCGCGCCGGGTGATCACCCCTTGGTCGCATCCGCCCGCGACGCCGGCGTTCCGGTCTGGAGCGAGGTCGAGCTGGGATACCGGTTGATCCGAAGCCCGATCATCGGCATCACCGGCACCAACGGCAAGACCACCACCACCGAGCTGGTCGGCGCGATGCTGCGAGCGGGCAACATGCCGGTGGAGGTGGCCGGAAACGTGGGCCGGCCACTCTGCGACCTGGCCGGTCGGGTGGATCCCGCCACCTGGATCGCCTGCGAGCTGTCCAGCTTCCAGCTGGAGGACATCGACAGCTTCCGGGCGCGGGTGGGCGTGGTGCTGCAGGTCACCCCCGATCACCTCGACCGTCACGGCACGTTCGCCGAGTACCTGCGCAGCAAGCTGCGCCTGTTCGAGAACCAGACGGCCGAGGACACGGCGATCTTGAACGCCGACGACCCGGTGCTGCGCGAGGCTGAGATCCCCGGCGCCGGTCATCGCGTGTGGTTCAGCCGCGATCAGTCCGACCGGATCGACTGGGAACATTCGTCGATCCGTGGCGACCATAACCTGGAGAACGCGCTGGCCGCGTCTGCGGCGGCGGAGGCCGCCGGCGTGTCCCGGGAGGCGCGCGACCGCGCGCTCCGCTCGTTCACTGCGCCGCCTCACCGACTGCAGACGGTGGCCGTGCGTGACGGCGTCAGCTTCGTCGACGACTCCAAGGCCACCAACCCGGAGGCGGTGATCAAGGCGCTGACCGCATACCACGACGGCGTCCGGCTGGTGCTGGGCGGATCGCTGAAGGGCTCTTCGTTCGCGGGGCTGGCCGCCGCCGTCGCAGACGGCCCGGTCGTGTCGGTGGACGTCTACGGCGAGGCAGGCGAGCAGATCGCCGCCGCTCTGGCCGCCGCCGGCGTGCCGCACCGCCGCCACCGGCGGATGGCGGCCGCGGTGGGCGGCGCCGCAGCCGGCGCCCACGCCGGAGACGTGGTGCTGCTGTCGCCGGCCTGCGCCAGCTTCGACGAGTTCACGGACTACGTCGAGCGCGGCCTGGTATTTGCGCAGCTGGCGCAGGAGGTGCCGGTTGGTCGCTGACGTCCAGCGAGTGCGGCGCCGTGCCGCCCGCTCCTCGCCCCAGCTCGAATACCACCTGCTGCTGCTGGTGACGCTGGGTCTGGTCGCCTTCGGGCTGATCATGGTCTACAGCGCGTCCAGTGGCACGGCCGTGGTCGAGGGGCAGGACCCGGTGGGTGCTCTCGCCCGCCAGGCGGTGTACGCGGCCGTAGGGGTGGTCGCGATGCTGGTGCTGGCGCGCTTCTCCTACCGGCGCCTGCGCTACTTCGCCGCACCGATCCTGTTCATCTCGATCGCCCTGCTGGTGGCCGTCAAGATCCCCGGGGTCGGCGTCAACATCAAGGGCGCGCAGCGTTGGATCTTCGTTGGGCCGATCTCGATCCAGCCCTCGGAGTTCGCCAAGGCCGCGGTGCTGATCTTCGCCTCAGCGGTGCTGGCCTCGCGGCGCAAGCCGCCGCGCACCCTGGCCCAGCTGTTCAACCCGGTGGGCGCCGTGGTGCTGGTGGTGCTGCTGCTGATCCACTCCCAGCCCGACCTCGGCACCACCATCGCTATCGCGCTGATGGTCTGCGGCATCCTGCTGGTGGCCGGCACCCCGCTGCGGCTGTTCAGCAGCGTGGCGATCGTGGGGGTGATCGGCGTTGCCTACACGGTCGCCCGCGAGCCCTACCAGATGGAGCGGATCCGGTCGTTCCTGGATCCCTGGAAGGACCCGGCCGGGGCCGGGTACCAGAGCATCCAGGCGCTGCTGGCCCTGGGGTCGGGCGGGATCACCGGTGTCGGCGTGGGCAACGGCACCCAGAAGATCGGGTTTCTGCCGGAGGCGCCCACCGACATGATCGGCGCCGTGATCGGCGAGGAGCTGGGCCTGGTCGGGATCCTGGCGGTGGTGCTGGCGTTCGCGCTATTCACGTGGCTCGGATTCCGGATCGCCCTGCGGTGCAAGGATCCCTTCGGGAAATACCTGGCCGCCGGCACCACGACGTTGGTGGCCGGGCAGGCGATCGTCAACTTCGGCGCGGTGCTCGGCTTCCTGCCGTTGACCGGAGTGCCGCTGCCGTTGATAAGCTCGGGCGGTTCCAGCCTGGTTGTGATGCTGAGCCTGGTGGGGGTGCTGCTGAACGTGGCGGACACGGGCGCGGTATCCGCGAAGGCCGCCAAGCCGGGCAGCAGCCCGAAGAAGGATGTGAAGGCGACTGAACCCAAGCAGTCCAAGCCCACGCGTGCTGATCGCCGCCGGCGGCACGGCGGGGCACGTCGTGCCGGCGCTGGCGGTGGCCGGCGCGCTACGGGCTAGCGGCGCCACGGTCGAGTTCGCCGGCGGCGACAGGATCGAGTCGCAGCTGGTGCCGGAGGCCGGCTACCCGCTCCATCGCTTCGCCGCGAGCGGCCTTCCGCGGCGGCCCTCCCCGCAGCTGCTGCGTGCCATGTGGCGGGCGGGCGGCGCGCCGCTGGCCTGCCGGCGGATCATCCGACGGGTGCGCCCGGACGTCGTGTTCGGTGCCGGCGGCTACGTGTCTGGCCCGATGCTGGCCGCCGCCAAGACCAGCCGTCTGCCCTCGGCGCTCCTGGAGGTGGACGCGCACATGGGGCTGGCGAACCGGATGGCGGCGCCGCTGGTCGACCGCGTGTTCCTGAGCTTCCCGATCGAGGGCAAGCGGCCGCCGCGCTACCTGGTCACCGGGCGTCCGCTGCCCGAGCGCGGCCCGGACGGGCACGGCCTTGACCTTGACTCGGGGCGCCCGATGGTGCTGGTGTTCGGCGGCAGCCTGGGAGCGCGCACCTTGAACGAGGCAGCCACCGGCGCCTGGTCGGAGAAGGATCCCGGCTTCACCGTGGTGCACGTGACCGGCGAGCGCGAGTTCGACCGCTACCAGGCGGTCGCGTCGGATCGCTACCACGTGCTGCCGTACACGCCGCACCTGCGGGACTACCTTGAGCAGGCCGACCTGGTGGTGGCGCGGGCCGGCGGCTCGGTGTTCGAGATAGCCGCCGCCGGCAAGCCGTCGATTCTCGTACCCTCCCCCAACGTGACCGCCGACCACCAGACCCGGAACGCCGAGCATTTCGCCCTGGGCGGCGCGGCCGTCATGGTCGGCGACGCCGACCTCACGCCGACGCGGCTGCGCCAGGAGGTGAACGCGCTGCTGGCCGACCACGAGCGGCGCGAGCGGATGGCGGTCGCTGCCATCAGGCTGGCGCGGCCGGACGCCGCATCGGTGATCGCGAGTCATCTGCTGGAGCTGGCTCCGTGAACTGGTCGGGCCGACGCCTCCACATGCTCGGCATCGGCGGCGCCGGCATGTCGGCGCTGGCCACGGTCGCCTATGCCTGGGGCGCGGACGTGAGCGGCTGCGACCGGGCCGCATCGCCGTATTCCGACCGTCTGGTCAGGTTCGGCGTCCCGGTCTCGCTCGAGCACGACCCCGCCCACCTCGCGCAGGGGATGGAGCTGGTCGTGTCATCGGCGATCTCGGCCGGCGAGCCGGAGCTGCTGGCCGCCCGCGACCTGGCGCTGCCACGCCTGCACCGGGCCCAGCTGCTGGCCGAGATGGTGGCATCGCGGCGATCCATCTGCGTTTCCGGCGCCCACGGAAAGACCACGACGTCGGCCATGATCGCCTACGCGGCGCAGCGGCTGGGGCTGGACCCCACGTACCTGGTCGGTGGCGAGGTGCCGCAACTGGGAGGAAACGCGGGGCCCGGCGGCGGCAGCATCCTGGTGGCCGAGGCCGACGAGTCGGACGGCTCGCTGTCACTGCTGCGGCCGCGCGTGGCGGTCGTCCTCAACATCGAGCTCGACCACCACACGCGATTCGCCGGCATCAGCGAGCTCGAGCGCCTGTTCTCAGATTGGACATTGGAGCTGCCGTCATCGGGCGCTCTGATCCAGCATGAGTCGCTGTCGCTGCCCACCGAGGCGACGGTACAGCGGTTCGGCTACGGCGACGTCGAGTGGCAGGTCAGCGCCGTCGAGCAGGCCGCCGGCAGCACTGGGTTCTGGCTGCGCACGCCGGAGGGTACGCCGCAGCACGTGACGCTTGCGCTGCCCGGCGCCCACAACGCCGTCAACGCTGCTGCGGCGATCGCCGGCCTGCATGCGCTGGCCGGCGTCGACGTGGCCGAGGCAGCGGCCGCCCTGGCCGAGTTCACCGGCGCGGGCCGCCGCTTCGAGCTGCGAGGCGAGCGTCACGGCATCTGGATCGTC
>DATNEO010000120.1:0-9261 GCA_035553035.1 Gaiellales bacterium
GGCAAGATCGCAGCGCAGCTGATGCGCCAGATCAGCTGACGCGGGTGGCGCCGACGTACATCTCGGAGTACCAGCCCGAGAGCGACGAGATCTCGACCACGGTGCCCGTGTGCGGCGCGTGGATGAAGCGCCCGCCGCCGATGTACATGCCGACGTGGCCGAGGTGGTCGAAGAAGACCAGGTCGCCGGGGCGCAGGTCGGCCCGGGAGACGTGGTGGCCGGCGCGATACTGGTCGGCGGCCACGCGCGGGATCTGAATGCCCAGCCGTGCGTAGACGTATTGCATCAGCCCCGAGCAGTCGAAGCCGGAAGGGCTCTCGCCGCCGTACACGTAGCGCACGCCCAGCTCGCGCTTGGCAAGCGCCACGGCGCGGGCGCCGAGGCTGCTCGCGGGGTGGTGGGCGCGGTGATGGTGGCGGTGTCGGTGGTGGTGCGCCTGGTGATGGTGGGTGTGCGTGCCGCTCCCGGATGGCGGTACGTAGGTGAAGTCGGCGCTGGCGGCGAGGTGAAGGGCGGCCCGCGTGTGCGGCCCCACCTGGCCGTCCACCAGCAGCCCGTGGCGGGCCTGGAAGGCCTTGACCGCGTGCAGCGTTATCGGCCCGAAGTCGCCGTCGGCGGTGACGCCGAGCGCCCGCTGCAGCACGGCCACGGCCGGCCCCCGGTCGTGCAGGCGGATCACGATCTCGCTTCCGACCGTGGTGCCGCGGCCGGCCGCGGCCAGAGCGGCCCGTGTGTGGGGGCCGACCTGGCCGTCGACCAGCAACCCGTGGGAGCCCTGGAACAGCTTCACGGCATGCAGCGTGTGGCGGCCGAATATCCCGTCAGCCGTGACGCCGAGCTGGCGCTGGAGCTTGACCACGTCCGGTCCCGTGTCTCCCACCCGCAGGATGCGGGGAAGCACCCTGCGCGCCCCGGCTTTCGCCGACGCCTGGTGCTCCTTGCCTGCCGCGTAGGCGGGTGCTCCCATGCCGGCTGCGGTCGCAGCCATCACCAGGGGCACGCTCATTCGGCGCACCTGGCGGCGGCGGCGGTACGACTCGCGGCGCCGGTTCGAGCGCGCGCGCGAGGCCTCCCACAGCTCCGGTGACCCCAGATCCCTCACGGACTGCACGGCGACCACGCTACGCCCCTGTTGTCAGGTGGCGGTTAGCTGTCGGTGAAGATCTTGTGCAGGGCCGGGATCACCACGGCGGCCGCCCGTGCACCCAGCGGCCGGCCAGCATGGTCGCGACCACCCGGGCGCCGGCGATCCGCTCCGGGTGGGCAACGATGTCGGTGTCGAGCACGACCAGGTCGGCCTCCAGGCCGGGCAGCAGGCAGCCGCGCCGGCGCTCCTCGCCGACGGCGTAGGCCGCGGCCGCGGTGTGGCACGAGATCGCGTCGGCCACCGGGATCCGCTGCGCCGGCTGCCACGGCTCGCGGTCGTCCAGCGTGCGGTGTACCGCGGCCTGGATCGCGGCCATCGGGTCGAGCTCCTCGATCGGAGGGTCGGCGCCGAACACGACGTGAGCGCCCGAGTCGAGCAGGTCACGGGTGCGGTAGCCCTTGGCGGCGCGCTCGCCCCAGATCTCGTCTGCCAGGTCGCGGTCGCTGGTCGCGTGCACCGGCTGCACCGAGGCGATCACGCCCAGCTCGGCGAAGCGCGGCAGGTCGGCGTCGTCGAGGCACTGCGCGTGCTCGATGCGCGGCCGCAGCAGCGCCTGCTGCCACAGCTCCCGGGTGCGGTGAAACGCGTTCAGCGCCGCCCGGTTGGCGCCGTCTCCTATCGCGTGCACGGCCACCGCCAGGCCGCAGGCGGTGGCCTCCGCGATGCCGTCCGCCAGGTCGTCCTCCGACAGCAGCTGCTCGCCCGATCCGTCCAGCATCCAGGCCGTGCGCGATCCCAGCGTGCCGTCCATGAACGCCTTCACCGGCCCCATCCGCAGCAGGTCGCTGCCGAAGCCGGTACGCAGCTCCAGTGCCTTCGCCGCCTCGACCGCCGGCAGCGGGATGCTCATCGCCACCCGCAGCGTCAGCCGCCGGTCGGCGTCGTAACGCTGCCACAGCCCGCGGCCGCCCTGGGCCTGGAAATCGTGCACCCCGATCACGCCGCGGGCGTTGGCCACGGCCATGCCCTCGCGCAGCGCCTGGGAGCGTTCCAGCGATGTGGCGGGCGGCACGGGGAAGCGCCAGGCGTCCCACTCCTGGAGCACGCCGGTCGGGTGCTCGGCGCCGGCGGCGCGCAGCGCCGCGCCGTTCACCCACAGCGTGTGGTGGTCGTGAGCCCACAGCGCGGTCGGCCGCTCGCCGGTGACCTCGTCCAGCGCGGCGCGGTGCGGCGGGCCGTCCGGCCAGGTCGCCTCAAGCCAGCCCTTGCCTCGCAGCCAGCCGTTACCGTCTGCGGCCGCGGCGACCGCAGCGCAGGCCTCGGCCAGGCTGCGGCAGCCGTGCAGGTCGAGCCAGGTGCGCTCGAGCGCCCAGTCCAGGAAGTGGACGTGGGCGTCAGTGAACCCGGGTAGCACGCAGCGCCCGTCCAGGTCGATCCGCTCGTGGCCGACGGTGTCGGAATCGCCCTCGCGCACGTCCACGCCACCGGCGATCAGCGCGCCGGCCACCGCCAGCGCCCGCACCTGGGGCAGGCGCGGATCCATCGTGTAGATCGGGCCGTTGTGGAGGATCAAGCGGCCGGTAGTCTACGCCGCGTGATAGCGGCTGAGGAGATCGAGGGGCGGCTCGCGCGGTTCCAGGCAGCCCTCGCGGCGGGCGGGTTGGATGCCGCCGTGATCGTCGAGAGCACCGACCTCGCCTACCTGACCGGTACCAACCAGCAGGCGCACCTGGTCGTGCCGGCGTCGGGCCGGCCGCAGCTGCTGGTGCGGCGCACGCTGGAGCGGGCACGGGAGGAGTCGCCGCTGAAGCTGGTCGAGCCGCTGGGCTCGCTGTCGGGGCTGCCGGCGGCGCTGGCCGGCTGCGGCGTGGACGACGGTGCCCTGGTCGGGCTCGAGCTGGATGTGCTGCCCGCGGCGCGGTACCTCGGCTACCAGCGGCGCCTACCCGGGTACCGGTTGGGCGACTGCTCCCAGGCGCTGCGCTCGGTGCGCGCGGTCAAGACCGGCTGGGAGCTCGAGCAGATGCGGATGGCGGCCGAGCAGGTGCGAGTGGCCGCGGAACGGGTGCCGTCGCTCCTGCGCGCGGGCGTCTCCGAGGCCACCGTGCAGGCCGACGTGGAGCGGGTGCTGCGCGGCGCCGGCCATCAGGGTCAGCTGCGGTTCCGCGGCTTCAACCAGGAGATGCACTACGGGCAGGTGCTGTGCGGGCCGAGTGGCGCGGTGCCGGGCTACTCCGACTCGCCGCTGTGCGGGCCGGGGCCGAACCCGGTGCTGGGCAAGGGCCCCGACGACCACGTGCTGGCCGCCGGCGATCCGGTGATCGTCGATCTGGTCGGCGGCCATCAGGGCTATCTCGCCGACCAGACGCGCACGTTCGCGCTGGGCCCGCTCGCCGCCGACCTGCGCGCCGCGTACGACCGGGCGGTCGAGATCCTGCGCGCGGTCGAGCCCGAGATCCGGCCGGGCACCGCGCCCGGCGCGCTGTTCGAGCTGGCCGAGCAGCTGGCCGAGCGGGCCGGGCTGGGCGAGCACTTCATGGGTCACGGGGCCGGCAGGATCCGCTTCCTCGGCCACGGCGTGGGCATGGAGATCGACGAGCTGCCGGTGCTCGCGCCGGGGTTCGACGAGCCCATGGTCGAGGGCAACGTGATCGCGGTCGAGCCCAAGTTCGTGTTCCCGGGGCGGGGCGCGGTCGGAATCGAGAACATGTACGCCGTCACGGCCGATGGGTTCGAGACGATCACCACGGCGGCCGAGGAGCTGATCGAGTCATGAGCGTGCGACATCCCCAGAGCGAGGAGCAGCAGGCGCTGATCGAGGCGGTGCGGACGCTGGCCCGCGACCACATCGCGCCGCATGCTGCCGAGGTCGACAAGCGGGCCGAGTTCCCGTGGGATGCGGTGCAGCTGCTGCGCCAAAACGACGTGTTCGCGCTCGGGTTCGCCCCGGAGTACGGCGGCACCGGCACCGGGACGCTGACCTTCCTGCGGGCGGTGGAGGAGCTGAGCTGGGCCGACGCCACGGTCGGGCTGGTGCTCGCGGTGCAGTCGCTGGGCGCGACCGCGGTCGAGCTGTCCGGCTCGGCTGAACAGAAGCAGCGCTACCTGCCGCGGTGGGCCAGCGGCGAGTGGATCGGGGCCTACGCGCTGACCGAGGCCGGGTCGGGCTCCGACGCGCGGGCGATGCTGACGACGGCGCGGCGCGACGGCGACGGGTGGGTGATCGACGGCAGTAAGCGGTTCATCACCAACGCCGGCGTGGCGGACACCTACGTCGTGTTCGCGCGCACGGGCGATGCCATCTCGGCCTTCGTGGTCGAGCGCGACGCGCCCGGGTTCTCGGTGTCGCGGATCGAGCCGAAGATGGGTATCAAGGGGTCGACCACCGGCGAGCTGGTGTTCGACGGCTGCCGGGTGGGCGCTGAGGCCCTGATCGGTGAGGAGGGCAGCGGCTTTCGCACCGCGATGCGGGTGCTCGATCGCTCGCGGCCGGGGATCGGCGCCCAGGCGCTGGGCATCGCGCAGGCGGCGCTCGACTTCGCGCTGCGCTACGCCACCGAGCGGGAGACGTTCGGCAAGCCGCTGTCGGAGCACCAGGGCATCCAGTTCATGCTGGCCGACATGGCGGTCAAGGTCGAGGCCAGCCGCGGGCTGCTCTACGACGTCGGCGTGATGCTGGACGAGGGCATCGACGGCCCGGAGCTGACACGGGCATCGGCGATGGCCAAGCTGATGTGCTCGGATACGGCGATGGCGGTGACGACCGACGCGGTGCAGATCCTGGGCGGGTACGGCTATATCGAGGAGTACCCGGTGGAGCGGATGATGCGCGACGCTAAGATCACCCAGATCTATGAGGGCGCCAACCAGATCCAGCGGATGGTGATCGCCCGGGAGCTGCTGCGCGGGCTGACCTGACAGCGGAGCGCGTGGCTACAGTGAGCGTGTGCCCGATACCCACCGGATAGTCGAGTCCCCGATCGGCCCGTTGCTGCTCGGCGCAGGCGACGGCGCCCTGACGCTGCTCTACACCTCGCGCTTTCCGGAACACCGGCCGGGCGGTGGCGAGGCCGCCGACGAGGCGGTGCTGGACGAGACCGAGCGGCAGCTCGGCCGCTACTTCGAAGGCACCCTGACCGAGTTCGACCTGCCGCTGGGCGCGCGCGGGACGCCGTTTCAGCAGCAGGTGTGGGCGGCGCTGTGCGAGATTCCCTACGGCGAGACGATCAGCTACGGGGAGCTCGCGCGGCGCGTGGGCCGGCCAGGGTCGGCCAGGGCGGTTGGGGCTGCCAACGGCAGCAACCCGATCTCGATCATCGTGCCTTGCCACCGGGTGATCGGCTCGAACGGCAAGCTCACCGGGTACGGCGGCGGCCTGCCCCGCAAGGCCTGGCTGATCGACCACGAGGCCGGACACGGCCCCGGTCAGCTCGCACTCGCCCCCGCGGCACTCACCGCCGTCCGCTGATCATGCAGGACGACCCGCTCAGGCAGCGCCAGGCTGCCGTCTACAACCGGGCGCGCCGGCGGCTGTCGTGGGCCGATTCGGCTGCCAGCCTGGTGGTGCTGGTCGGGATCGCGCACTGGGCGGACCGGCTGGGGGGCTGGGGCTGCGTGGTGGCGCTGGCCATCGTGCTGCCGCTGATCTCGCTGCCGTTCGGGTACGCCGGCGAGGTGCTGTCGCGCCGAAATGGCCTGTCCCGGCAGACCACCGGCGGCTGGCTGGCCGACCAGGCCAAGGCACGCGCGATCGGCCTGGTGCTGGGCGGCCTGATCGCGCTCGGGCTGCTCGGTCTGGGCCGGCTGTGGCCGACCTGGTGGCCGGTGCCGGCCTGGGGCGGCGCGATGGTGGTGTCGGTCGCGCTGTCAGTGCTGTTCCCGGTGCTGCTGCTGCCGCTGTTCATGAAGAGCGAGCCGCTGTCCGACGGTCCGATGGCGGATTCACTGTGGGAGACGGTGCGCGAGAGCGGCGTGCCGGTCAAGGAGATGCGGCTGCTGCACATGGGCGAGAAGACCTCGGCCGCAAACGCGATGGTGGCCGGCCTGGGGCCGACGCTGCGCGTGTACGTGGGCGACACCATCGGCGAGGGCGAGGACGCGGAGGAGGGCCTCACCGACACCCGCCTGGTGCTGGCGCACGAGCTCGGCCACCACGCCCACGGGGACGTGTGGCGGTTGCTCGGGATCACGGCGCTGACGCTGGCAGCCGGCATGGCGGGGGCATGGCTGGCCGTGCGCGAGCTGTCACCGGACGGCCCCGGACATCTCACGTCGCTGCCGTCGCTGGCGCTGGGCCTCACGCTCGGCTCGGCGCTGGTGTCGCCGCTGGGTGCCGCCTACTCGCGCGCTCTGGAGCGGCGCGCCGACGCCTACGCTGTCGACGTCACTGGACAGGGCGAGCGCTACGCGGTCACATTCGAGCGACTGGTCGACCAGAACCTGATGGAGCTGGAGCCGCCCTGGCTGTGGCACTCGTTGACGGCCTCGCATCCCATGCCGGCCGAGCGCATCGTCACGGCCCGCGCGCGCGGGCAGTAGCCGGACAAGCCGGGGACCGGGCAGGAATAGACTGCCCAGGCGCGAAACAGCGTTCCGATGCAGTTCGGAACCAGTGCAGCGGCCGCGGCTCTCGAGGGACGTACACGGCCGGATCTCACGATCGTTGGAGGACTCGCTGTGGGGCAGGTGATCGCGCTCGCAAACCAGAAAGGCGGGGTCGCGAAGACCACGACCACACTCAACCTCGGCGTTGCCCTGGTCGAGCGCGGCAAGCGGGTGCTTTGCGTGGACCTCGATCCGCAGTCGAATCTGACAATGAGCCAGGGCATCGACCCAGACGAGCTCGACCGCACCATGTTCGACGTGCTCGTGCACAAGACGCCCCTGGAAGATGTGATCCTGGAGCGCGAGATCGACCTGGCCGCGTCCAGCATCGACCTGGCCGGCGCCGAGCTGGCGCTGTCGTCGATGATCGGCCGCGAACGCGCGCTGCAGAAGGCGCTTCTGCCGGTGCGCGGCCGCTACGACTACGTGCTGATCGACACGCCGCCGTCGCTTGGCCTGCTCACGATCAACGCGCTCACAGCCGCGGACGGCGTGATCGTGCCGGTGCAGTGCGAGTACCTGTCGCTGCGCGGGCTGATCCAGCTCGAGAACACGCTTACCATGATCCGCGAGAACCTGAACCCGGACGTGCGCATCGCGGGAATCCTGCCGACCATGTTCGACGGCCGCACGCTGCACTCGCGCGAGGCGGTCGAGATCCTGCAGGAGAACTTCGGCGACCTGGTGTTCGAGACCAAGATCCGAAAGACGATTCGCTACGCGGAGGCGCCCGTGAAGGGTACCTCGGTGCTCAAGTACGATTCCAAGGGGAAAGCTGCGAAGGCCTACCGCGATCTGGCGGAGGAGGTACTCCGAGATGGCTAAGCGCAACAGCATGCGCGACGGCCCGCTCGCCCAGCTGTTCAAGGCGACCGAGGCCAGTCAGAGCGCCGAGAAGGACGCCGAGGAGCAGGCAGCGCCGCGCGGCCGCGGCAAGTCGAAGGCGGCCCCGGCCACGTCCACAGCGTCCGACGCTGTCCGTCCCCAGCTGATCGACCTGCCCGAGCCGACCGATACGTCGCGCTTCCCGCGCCCGGAGGGCCAGCCCTACCTGGCCGTGATCCGGGTGGTTGGCGTGGGTGGCGGCGGCTGCAACGCCGTCAACCGGATGATCGAGTCCGACGTGAAGGGCGTCGAGTTCATCGCCGTCAACACCGACATCCAGCAGCTCCAGATGTCCGACGCGCCGACCAAGATCCATATCGGTCGCGAACAGACGCAGGGGTTGGGGTCGGGAGCCGATCCGGAGGTCGGCAGGCTGGCCGCCGAGGGCAGCTACGACCGCATCAAGACCGTGCTGCGCGGGTCGGACATGGTGTTCGTGACCGCGGGCGAGGGCGGCGGCACCGGCACCGGAGCGGCGCCGGTCGTGGCCCGCATCGCACGCGAGGTGGGCGCGCTCACCGTCGGCATTGTGACCTCGCCGTTCGGGTTCGAGGGCAGCCGCCGCGGGCAGCAGTCGCGGGGCGGCGTGGAGGCGCTGCGCGACTCCTCGGACACGGTGATCGTGATCCCCAACGACCGGCTGCTGGACGTGCTCGAGAAGGGCACGACGCTGGTCGACGCGTTCCGGATCGCCGACGACGTGCTGCGCCAGGGCGTGCAGGGCATCTGCGACCTGATCACGCTGCCGGGGCTGATCAACCTCGACTTCGCGGACGTGCGCGCCGTGATGTCCGACGCGGGTACGGCGATGATGGGCATCGGCATGTCGACCGGTCCCAACCGCGCCGCCGAGGCGGCGACGCGGGCGATCAAGAGCCCGCTGATCGACCACGAGGTGCGCGGCGCCCGCGGCATCCTGCTCTCGATCTCGGGCGGCAGCGACCTGTCGCTGCACGAGGTGAACGAGGCGGCCGAGATCGTGCGTGCGGCGTCCGACGACCGCACCAACATCATCTTCGGCGCGTCGGTGGACGAGCAGCTGGCCGGGCAGATGTGGGTGACGGTGGTGGCCACGGGCTTCTCGTTCTCGGGGTCTCCGGGCGTCGAGGCTCGCGCCGAGCGTCCGCAGGCACCGCCGCCGAGCGACCTGCTCGAGCCGCCCAGCTTCCTGCAGGGGTAGGAGCGGCGCGATGGCGCGGGGAGCGATCGCCGCAGGCCACGAGCTGACGGCCCGCGCCGGTGCGGCGGCGCTGGAGGCGGGAGGAACCGCGGTGGATGCGGTGGTCGCGGCGGGCGCGATGTCGTGGGCGGCGGAGCCGGCGCTGACCGGGCCGTGCGGCGGCGGGTTCGTGATGGTGCGGCCGGCGCGGGGGAGGGCGGCGCTGCTGGACGCGTTCACGGCCATCCCCGGCCGGGATCTGCCGCCGGGGAGGCGGCTTGTAGAGGTCGAGCAGGTGCTGGTGCCGTTCGACCGGCAGACGACGCAGGTGTTCCACGTCGGCTCGGCGGCCTGCGCGGTGCCGGGGGTGGTGGCGGGGCTGCACGCGGTACACCGCAGGTATGGGCGGCTGGCGTGGGCCGAGCTGCTGCGGCCGGCAGCAGCGACGGCTGCGCAAGGGGTGCCCACGAACGCCGGGCAGAAGGCGGTGCTCGACGCGATCCGGGCGATCCTGACCAGCACGCTG
>DATNEO010000121.1:0-30958 GCA_035553035.1 Gaiellales bacterium
AAGCTGGGCGCTAGGAGAGCACGCCGAACGGATCTGAGTCACCCCCGACGCCTGTGGCCAATGTGGATTTACGGCGTACGTGCAGTCGCTGCTCGCGTTCCCTCCGGTTCGCAGTACCGGCGACCTTCAGTTGGGCAAGCAAAGAAGCCAACTCGGCACCGGCGCCAGTGTTGGGGGCGAGAGCGCGACGTAGATCTCGTTGGTACCAACGAGAGCCGGGCTTGGCCGTCAGGTCGCTGGCGACAGCCTCGATCAACTCGAGTACCTCATTCAGGCCACTCCTGCTGTACCGGTTGGACGTGCGTCTGCCACTTTCGTCGAAACGTTCTGCTGCCTCGATCAGGCCGAGGTTCTCGAGCCGCTCCATGTGGCCGCGCAAGGTGCGTGTTTTGACTCCAGCCTGTCCGGCCAGAGTGCTTAGGGCGGGGAACGGTTCTGCGCCCCCCCAGGAATACCGCTCCAGCAGCAGCAACGTGTGGACGGTGGTCGGCCCCAGGCCGATGATTGACGCAGCGTCGAGGAGCAGGTCGGGCAGAGCGGTGAAGCGTTCCCCAATGCTGCCCGGCCACCGCTCGCTCACCTTGCTCATGCTTCTGCGCCTCGCCGCCCCGGAGCGATCAGGGCTTTCAAGGCGATGCCGGACAGATCATTGAGGCAATGGCCGACCCTGATGGTGTCGCGGGCGGATCAGAGCACGTCATCTGACCGTTTGGGTCGAACGATTCGGCCGCCACGGGGGAGATCTAACGTCTCCAGTTCACAGCCGGATTCCCAGGCCTCAAGATCGCGGATCAGGAAGAGGCAGCGGCGGCTTCCGGGCAGTCTCCGATGCGGCACCTCTCGCGCGGCGGTCATGGCGTGAACCTTTCGGGTGCTGCAACGCAGCCGGTCTGCCACGTCGGTTTCCCGTCTATGGCGGACGACACAGCCCTGTTGCGCGTCTCACGCATCGCGTACGCGACTGGGTTGCGCCTGGGCGAACTCTCCGCGCTCACTTGGGCTGACGTTGACTTGACCGACAACGTTCTGCACGTACGGAGAACGTGGACGGACGGGCGCCTGGGCACCCCGAAGTCCGGCCAGCGTCGGGATGTGGACTTGACCACCGACGCCGTGTACCTGCTTGCCGACCACTGGGCGGACATGGGACGTCCGGGCGACGACCGCTTGGTCTTCGGCGCGCCGACGGCGTCCGGCTATCTCAGCCAGCGGTCAGTCGCAGCTGGGCTTTATGCCGCGATGAAGCGGGCAGGTGTCCCGCGGATGGCTGGCAACGGCGAACGGCGTAGCTTCCACTCGTTCCGCCACAGCCACGCCGCCGCCTGCCTGGCCAGTGGCATGTCGCTATACGTCGTGTCGCGTCGACTCGGCCACAGTGCGATCCAGACGACGACCAGCCTTTACGGCCACCTGGCGGTCGATGAGCGCAAGCGCCAGGCGCAGTTGCTGGAAGGGGCCTTCGTCGTTTAGCCCCTCAGCAGGTCGCGTTGCGGGTTAGGGCTGTCCAGCGATAGTTCCGACACCGCCAGCTGCGTGTACGGCGTGGACGTCCCCGTACGCGCACGGTACGCCCAAGCCCGTTACTGCCTCGATTCGGCCATTCCGCAAAGCGCATGGTTGAGCCATGCCCGGGACAGGATTCGAACCTGTGCTCTCCGAGGAGAAGGGGATTTTAAGTCCCCCGCGTCTACCAACTCCGCCACCCGGGCTGGGCCTGACGATACCGCCGCGTGAGCGGATCAGGCGGGCTGGTCGGCCGCCTCGAGCGCGGCGCCGTGCAGGATGTCGCGTTCAGAGACGGTCAGGCGCTCGGCGCCCAGGTGACGCATCAGCTCGGCGAGGATCGCGGTTCCGGCCACGATCGTGGGTGCCCGCTCCGGCATCAGCCCGCGCACCTGGCGGCGTTCCTCCAGCGGCAGTGATGCCAGCCGCTCCAGCTGCGCCGCGACCGCATCTGCCGACAGCTCGTGCCCGTCGACCCGCTCCGGGATCTCCTCGTCCAGTCCGAGGTCGATCGTCGCCAGCGTGGTGATCGTGCCCGCCACGCCGATCAGGGAGCCGGCCGGCACGTCGCCGGGCAGCATCCCGGCTGTTTCGCGCCGCAGGGTCGCAACCTCCTCGGTGGTGGGCGGATCGCTGTGCAGGTGCCGCTCGCTCATCCGCACGCAGCCCATGTTCAGGCTGACCGCGAAGCCGACGCGGCCATCCTCGCCCGCAATCAGCTCGGTGCTGCCGCCACCGATGTCGCAGACGACCACGGCGCCGGCCAGCCGCCGGCCCGAAACGACGCCGCGCAGCGTCAGCCGCGCCTCCTGCTCGCCCGTCAACACCCGAATGCGCACACCGCAGCCCTGCTCCAGACGCCGCATGAACTCGGCGCCGTTGGCCGCGTCGCGAACGGCGCTGGTCGCCACCGCGAGCGGGGTGGAGGCGTCCAGCTCTCGCGCGCGATCCGCGAACCGCGCGAC
The DNA here is from genome assembly GCA_035553035.1 of Gaiellales bacterium. GTDB lineage: Bacteria > Actinomycetota > Thermoleophilia > Gaiellales > JAICJC01 > JAICYJ01. The sequence continues at coordinate 2,469 of DATNEO010000121.1, forward strand.
GCACGTCTCGACCCGCTGCATCGACGCCTCTGCGAGCTGTTCGTCGGCATCCACCCGGTCGCCCAGCCGCGTGATCTCGAGCAGCCGCTCCACCTCGCGCAAAGCCCCATCGTCCGCATCGGCGACCAGCAGCCTCGTCGAGTTGGTGCCGATGTCGATGGCGGCGACGCGCACGGTCACTTGGTCATGAAGAAGCTGCGGGCGTTCGTCAGCTGGCGGCGCACCGCGTCGAGCGAGCGGTACAGCACCATGAACTCGGCGATCGAGACCTGCAGCCGCGCCAGCACCTCCTTCAGCGCGTGCTGGCGCCCTTGCAGCTCCTCGAGCTTGGCCGGCAGCAGGTCGAGCCGCGACGCCTCCATGTAGCGATCGACCTCCGCCTGCGCGGCCTTGGCGGACACCGCCAGGCGGCGCCCGCGCAGGCCCACCCAGACCGAGGTGGCCACGACGACGACGAGCCAGAGGATGATCAAGGCCAGCAGCACGGGGGCAACTCTACCAATGCCCACTGTGGTAAAATCCGATGCATCGGCGCGGGGTGGAGCAGTCCGGTAGCTCGTCGGGCTCATAACCCGAAGGTCGCAGGTTCGAATCCTGCCCCCGCTACTACGTCAATATGCTGCGATTCTTCGCGAAACCCGCGGGTTTGCAGCGGTTTTCTCTGCGAATGGGTGCGAAGGTCTGCGAACGGCCGCGTACGCGTTTTGCAGGGGTTTTGCCTCCTGCCACCCGGGCTCCGGGAGCAGCCCTAGGGGCTCGGTCGTCGCGGCGGCTCCACGTATAAGCGGGCACCTTATACAAGCTCACCCGGGGTTCTCTGCTCGCTGGGCGCGTCGGGCGCTCCGGGTGGATGCTCACAGCTGTGTGGGCTGGCGTCCCGTCCGAGGCGCTGTGTCTCGCCACCTGGCTTCGTCCGGCCGTATTGCCCGTGAGGGTGCTGCGACTTTGGGATGAGGTCAAAGTTCAGTCGCGTGGCCGAGGCGGTGGCGGCGATCGGCTCGTAGCGTTCTGAGCATGGACGCGACACGCACATCTCATACCCCGGCCGGGCCCGTCATTCGGACGTCCGGCCTGACCAAGAAGTTCGGCGACAGGATCGCCGTCAACGCCGCCACGCTCGAGGTCCCGCGCGGTTGCGCGTTCGGTTTCCTGGGGCCGAACGGCGCTGGCAAGACCACCCTCATCCGCACGCTGCTCGGCCTGACTCCGGCCAGCGCAGGAACGATGGAGCTGCTCGGGCTTCCCGTCCCGGAGCGACGAGCAGAGGCGCTGGCCCGGGTCGGGGCGATCGTCGAGGAGCCAAGCTTCCACGGGCACCTGACGGGTCGCGAGAATCTCTGGATCGCCGCCGCCGTGCGGGACACGGCCGCCGTCGAGCGCATCGACGCCTCGCTCGGGCGGATGGGACTGCTCGATCGGGCGGACGACCGCGTGGCGACCTACTCGATGGGTATGCGGCAGCGGTTGGGGATCGCCCGCTGCCTGCTCGCCGACCCGGAGCTGTTGATCCTCGACGAGCCGACCAACGGCCTCGATCCTGGCGGCATCCTCGAGTTCCGCGGCTTCGTCCGCGACCTGGTCGGCGAGGGCCGGACAGTCTTCCTTTCCTCGCACCTGCTGGATGAGGTCGAGAAGATCTGCGATGCGGCCGCGATCGTCGACGGCGGCCGCGTCCTCATGCAGGGCACGATCAGCGAGATCGCGGCCGACGGGAACCTGGTCGTCGACCTCGAGTGCGGCGACCGCGAGGCAGCTAAGCGAGTGCTCGTCGCGTCGCCCGCCATAGCGACGGTTGCCCGCACCGACGAGGGCCTGCGGCTGACCATCGCACGCGATGACCGCGAGGCGATCCCCGGCGTCACTCGCACACTGGTCCACGCCGGCATCGACATCTACCGGATCAGCCCTGCGCGGCGGACGCTCGAGGAGCGCTTCCTCGAGCTGACCACGACGCGGGGAGCGGTGGCATGAACGGGCGGATGATCGCAGCCGAGGTGCTCAAGCTCGTGCGGCGCCGCGGGCAGATGATCTGGGCGGTGATCCTGACCGTCGTCGCCGTGGTCGTCGCCTACGGGATCGCATGGGGCTACCACCTGAGCAATGCCGGGAAGTACGGCCCCGCCGGCGGCAGCCACAGTCTCGAGGGTTCGTTGTGGATCATCACGACCATCGGCGGGGTCGCGGCGGTCCTGATCGGCACGACCGCCGGCATCGGCGACCAGTCGGCCGGCGTCTTCCGCGAGCTGGTGGTTACCGGCCGGTCGCGGATCGCGCTGTTCGCCGCTCGGATCCCGGGCGCGTTGATCGTGCTTCTGCCGATGGTGCTCCTGGCGTTCGCCGTCGCGGTCGTGTGCACGTTCGCACTGGCCGGCGACCTTCGCACTCCGAGCGCTTCGCTGATCGCGAAGGACGCCGTCTGGCTGATCGCCGTCATGACCGCCCAGCTGCTGCTCGCGCTCGGGTTCTCCGCGGTGGTCGGATCCCGGGCCACCGCGGTCGGCGTGCTGCTCGGCTGGCAACTCGCCCTGTCGCCCCTGCTGCTCAGCATCGACCAGCTCGGCCCGGTTCGACAGCTCGTCCCTCGCGCCGCCGCGCTGCGGCTCGAGCCCTTCAGCAACGAGCCGCTCGGGTTCGCGATGACGGCTGGCGCAGCGGTCGCCGTCCTCACGGTGTGGACGGTGGTGATGCTGGCCGTGGCAGCGCGCCGCACGCTTCGTCTGGAGGCGTAGCCTTCGTGCCAATGACCGAGGAGCTCCCTGGCCCACCGAGAGTCCTCCTGCCCGAGCGGCTGGTCGACGTCGGTCTGGCGGTCGGGCTGGCGCTCGTCGTCATCATCGCCGAGACGTTTGGCGAGCGCACCGCGACCGACACGATGGCCGAGATCGTCCTCGGCGTCGGCGGTGCGCTCGCCCTGCTCGAGCGACGGCGCCGGCCGATGGCTGTGCTGGCCATGAACGCTGCAATCGTCGCCACAGAGGGGCTGCTCGCGCTGCGCGTGGTCAGCGCCCCGACGCTCCTCGTCGCGCTCTACACCGTCTGTGCCCGGCGACCGCGGGACGAGGGGCTGAAGGCGGCGGGGATCGCCCTCGTCGCCATGCTGGTACAGGTCATCCACACCACCGACTCGCCCGTCGGCAACGCCGTGTCGGCGGCGGTCAGCGTCGCCGCGGCGACCGGCATCGGCCTCTACATGGGCACGCGCCGGCAGTACGTCGAGGCGCTCCGGGAGCGCGCGCTCCAGCTCGCGCGGGAACGCGCCCTGGAGGCGGACTCGGCGCTAGCCGAGGAGCGCGCGCGGATCGCCCGCGAGCTGCACGACGTGGTCGCCCACCACGTCACGCTAATGGTCGTGCAGGCCGGTGCACTGCGAGAGACGCTTCCGGCCGATGACCCGGGCAGGCCGATGCTCGACTCGATGGCGGACACGGGCCGCCAGGCGCTCGCCGAGATGCGCCGCGTCCTCGACCTGCTGCGCGTGACCGACGGCAGCGAGCGAGGGCCGCAGCCCAGCGTCGAGCAGATCGAGAGCCTGGTCACCCAGATGCGGACGGCGGGCCTGCTGGTCGAGCTGACCGTCGACGGCGCGCCGCGTCCCGTGCCGATTGCCGTCGGCGTGTCTGCCTACAGGATCGTCCAGGAGGGGCTGACCAACGTCCTCAAGCACGCCGGCACGGTGAGAGCCGACGTGCTCGTGCGCTACCTGCCTGACGCGCTCGAGCTGCGGGTCAGCGACGACGGCCCGGGCGCCGCGACAGCCGCGCCCCCGGGCGGTCACGGGCTGATCGGGATGCGGGAGCGGACGGCGCTGTTCGGCGGCTCGCTCAGGGCCGGTGTGGCGCCTGGGGGCGGCTACCTGCTGCAGGCGGTGCTGCCGACGGAAGGGGGCGCGGGGTGAGCGGCATCCGGGTGGTCGTCGCCGACGATCAGCCGCTGATGCGGGCAGGCTTCCGGATGATCCTCGAGGCTCAGCCGGACATCCAGGTCGTTGGTGAGGCCGGGGACGGCGCCGAGGCGGTCGAGGTCACCGAGCGCGTCCAGCCGGACGTGGTCGTCATGGACATCCGGATGCCCGTGATGGACGGCGTCGAGGCAACGCGTCGCCTCCCGGGTCAACGGGTGCTGATCCTGACGACGTTCGATCTCGACGAGTACGTGGTCGACGCGCTGCAGGCCGGCGCCAGCGGATTCCTGATCAAGGACGCGCCACCCGAGGAGCTGGTCAACGCGGTTCGCGTCGTCGCGCGCGGCGACGCACTGCTGGCACCAAAGGTGACCCGCCGCCTACTCGACCGCGTCGTGCCGACCCTGAACCGGCCCGAACCGCCGGCCGCCGATGCGCTGGCGGAACTCACCGACCGCGAGCTCCAGGTGCTGCGGCTGGTCGCACTGGGGATGACAAACGCCGAGATCGCCGCGCATCTGGTCGTGACGGAGGCAACGATCAAGACGCACGTTTCGCACGTGCTCGCCAAGCTCGGCCTCAGGAACCGCGTCCAAATCGTCGTGCTCGCCCATCAACTCGGGCTCGACAGATCCGCACCCTCATGACAGCTGGTCTGGATGCAGTGCTCACCGCGTCTCGAGACGCGCGTAAAAGGCTCAGAACGGGCGTTGTCCGCTTCGGAAGCCAAATTTCGCAGGAGCTGAACTACTCCAGTTTTGTGAGTAGTCCGAGTTGGTCGTAGTAGGTGTGATAGGAGACGATCCTGCCGCCTCGGGCGCGCGAAACGTCGGCGAATCGCAGGTCGACGACCGCGCCGGTGGGGTCGTTGTCGCCATCAGGGCTGGCGAGTGGGCCAGTGAACGTCCCCGCGAACCGGCCCTCGACCACGACCACGACCGCGTCGCCGGCGTCATGCATGTCGTCGATAACGGCCCGCGGGTCGGGCACTGCCCGTTTGAGGGTCTCGATGTAATCCTGCAAAAGGGTCGTGTCCGTGGACGGTGCCCATTCCCCCCGGGTCGGTGGTTTCGAGATCCTCCGAGAAGACGGACAGACGCTTCCACTAAACCGGCAAGCCAGTGGTCACCGCCCTCACGCTAGGCACGCTGCCTGTGCGGTGTCCCTGGTCGCAGATCAATCAGCTTGTAGACCTCGACGGCCTGCGACTTTCCTTTGAGTTGCGGGATCCCGAGTCGGCGGACGACGGCTTGGTCGCAAATCTGCTCGTAGGTGTTCGCGCTGATCACCACGCTGCCCACCGGTGCGTATGTCTGCAGGCGTGCTGCGAGATTCGTCGTGTCACCGATCGCCAGGAAGTTCCGGATCTGGGCGGCGCCGATGTTTCCCACGATCGCCGGCCCGGTGTTGAGGCCAACTCGGAAGCGGGGCGCGTTTCCGGTGGACGGCAGGCGAGCGATCGCTGATTGCATTGCCAGCGCCGAGCGGGCAGCCCGCAGCGCGTGGTCCGGTTGTGGCGTCGGGGCGTTGAAGATGACCATCATGGCGTCGCCCATGAACTGCACCACGGCACCGCCCTCGGCAAGCACGATCGGCACGGCCGCGCCGAACAGCTCGTTGAGCATGGCGACGACCTCCGTCGGTGTGGCCTTTTCTGCAAACGCCGTGTAGCCGCCCAGGTCGGCGAAAAGGACGGTCACCTCCGTCTCCACACCGCCGAGTGAGGCGCGATCCGGATCATCGATCAGCGTTGCCGCCACGTCGGGGGAAAGATATGTCCGCAGCAGGGCATCGACGCGCTGATGCAACGCCATCACCAACCTGCTTTGGGCGTACGCCTCACGCTGCGAACGCTCGAGCAGGTAGGCCCCGACCGACGCGCTGACCACCGTTGCCGCAAGCAGCAGGAACTGCAGCGAAAGCTCTGATCCGAGCCCCGATCTGGCGGCGACCGCCAGGAAGCTCAGACAGTAGACGACGCCCAGCAGGATCGAACCGACGAACGGTGGCCTGGTCACCGAGAACCCGAACACCGCCGTCAGCATCATCCCAGGCAGTGCGTACATCGCGAACCTATCCGTCACCGAGGTCAAGGTCAGCACTGCCGCAGTGGCTGCGACCTGTTGCCCGAGTCCGATCAGGCTTCGTCTAGGTTGGGTCGTCGCCCATCGACTCGCCCACGCGCATCCCAGCAGGAACACAGTCATGACCCCGGCGATCAGCCACGTAGAGCCAGCTGCGATCCCGACCGCAGGCGGACCAACGAGAGCGGCGAGCACCCACACGCCGACCGCAAGCAGGCTGGCCGTCCGAGCACGTCGCACCCCCGGCGCTTGATCCGCGTCACGATACGCGCGCTCCAACTCCGGCTCGACGAAGCGAAGCGTAAGCCGGTTCAGCCCATCCCAACCGACCGGGAATGTCACGTGCAGAGTCTACTCCGACACCTCTTCGTGACCCCGGCCGCCTTCACGGTGCCCCTCCGCATACGCAGATCCTCGCCAGTTGAGGCTCGCGGCGCCTCAGTCGTCCGGCAGCACCGCCATCACGATCGCGGAGGCCGGGCCTCCCAGCCGCATGTCACAGCGGGCGCTGATCAGCGCGTAGGCCTCGAACGGGTCGATCCCCTGCTCGTCGACCAGGTGGTCGCAGGCCTGATCCAGCGCCAGCGCATGCGCCTCATCAAAGCTGTCGGCGATGCCCAGGAAGAACGTCTCTCCGCCGCGGCGAAGCCGCGGGAAGCGCAGCGCCATCGCCGGCTCGACGCCGATCCGGAGCGTCGCCTGGCCGGCCGCCTCGAGGCTGACCGACGTCGGCTCGGCGGTGCCCATGGCGGCGTGCAGGTCGCCCATGCTGAGCAGGCCGCCGGCCACGTTCACCGGCAGGTACACCGTCGTTTCCGGCTCCATCTCGCGCAGATCCATGTTGCCGCCGAACGGGTAGGCGGGCTCGAAGGTCGAGCCGGCTCCCTCGGCCGGCGCCGTGCCGATGCAGCCGATCATCGGCCGTAGCGGCACCCGGTGCGATCCGATCTGGGCGTGGCCGTCGACCAGCGGTGTCTGCATGGCTCGCTGCACCTCGCTGCGGTGGCCAAGTCCGCCGAACCCCGGCAGCCACACCGACCAGGCCCTGCTCACCTGCACGTCCAGCACCTCGATCCGCAGCGCGTCGCCGGGCGCCGCGCCGCGGACGCTGACAGGCCCGGTCACGCGGTTGAAGTTCGGCAGGCCGATCGCCTCCACCGACTCGCCGGCGGCCAGCCGGTCGTAGGCGACGTCGCTCGTCTGGAAGGTGACGGTGTCGCCGGGGTCGATCTCGAGCGCCGGTGGGATCGACGCATCGAAGCTGACCTGGAACGTCTCGGCGGGCAGCGTGTGCTCGGCCATCGCAGGCGAATCTAGCAGCCGACCGCGGTCGTGTCGCTACCCGTCGACCAGCAGGCCCTGCAGCGGCCCGAGCAGGCGCGCGGAGCGCCGCGAGGCGCCGTCGATGCGGCTGATGCGGTGCGTCATCGGCCGGCCGGCCCGGCGGCGCTGGAACTGATCCTCGCACCTCGGTCGCCAGACCTGATCGATCAGCTCGGTGGCGTCGCCCGACGCCTCGGCCATCGAGCACTCCAGGTGCTCCGCCCACAGCCTGTGACGGGTCGCGGTCGCCAGCTCGGCGTCGTCCGTGACGAGCGCAGCCTCGGTGTCGTTGAACATGGAGTGATCGTTGAGGTTGGCCGAGCCGACGATCAGCAGCCGATCGTCGATCACGCCGACCTTGGCGTGGACGTAGATCAGGTCGGCGATCGAGCCTGCGGGCGCGTACAGGGAACAGGCCAGCACCCGGCCGGCGCCACCGTCGGCGTCGATCAGCTCGGCCAGCGCGCCGCGGGTGTCGTCCGTGCCGCCCTTGGGCCGGCCCGGCAGCACCAGCAGCATCCGGAAACGGTCGTGCGGCGGATCGCGGAGCTTCTCGGCCAGCAGCGCGACGATCTCCGGCGACCACAGGTACTGGGACTCGATGTAGATCAGCCGCTCGGCCGAACGGATCGCGCGCACGTACGCCTCCAGCACGCCGAACGATCCCTGGCGCAGTCCGCCATACACGTGCTCGGGGACGGTGCGGACGAACTGGACGGTGGAGGATCCGGCGGCCGGATCGTGTGCGCCGACGGCAACGCGCTCGCCGGTGACCTCGCGCCAGCGCAGGGCGAAGTGCTCGGCCACGTCGGCGACAACCGGGCCCCTCACGACGGACGTGACGTCGTGCCAGCCGATGACCGCTCGGGCGGGATGCCGCGAGCTGTCGCGGCGGTCGCCCGACAGGGAGGTCAGGTCGATGCCGCCGACAAACGCCTCCCGGCCGTCGATCACGATCGTCTTCTCGTGGTGGCAGTGCAGCGGGCGCTCGCGCGGGTCGAGCTCGCAGCGGATGCGCCCGGCTTCGACCAGCTCGGCCCGGGTCTTACGCGCCATTCGCCTCGAGGGGCGAAACAGCGGTACCGGCGCGCCCGCCCAGAGCAGTACGCGGACATCGACTCGCTCGGCCAGCTCGGCGAGCAGGTTGCGCACAACGACCGGGACGGAGCCGTCACGCATCACGAAGTCGGGCGACAGGAACCAGCCGGTGATGTGCACGTACGCGGTCGCCCGCTGCAGCGATTCGATCATCCGCTCGAACGCGTGCTCTCCGTCGATCAGCAGCTCCAGCGTGTTGCCGTGCCGCGGTTGGAACGCGTCCTCTGCCCAGCCACCGGCGGGCGCGTCGAGGGCAGCGTTACCCAGACGCGACAGACGCCGGCGGTGGTGGGCCTGGACGGCCGCCGAGACCGCATCCCCCACACGGCGGTCGATGGCCTCGGCGGCATCTCGGAGCGGCATCAGCGCGTGCGCTCAGCGCTCCGTATCCGCCGGCGCGGCATCCTCTGTCTCCGATCGGTCGACGTCGGGATCGATCTCGTCGGCCATGTTCATGTGCTCCTGGGCGCTTTCGCGCTCCTGGCTGGCCCGGGCCGCGGTGTCCTCGGCCTCGAGCCGTGCGCGCTCCGCCCGTGCCGCCTTCTCGTCGGCCTCGAGCTTGGCCGCCTCGGCGCTGCGGCTGCGCGACACCGCCTCCTCGCGATGTGCCTCGGCGGCGGTTCGCCGCATGTCCATCTCGCGCGACCTGCGTCGCGACATCAGAGCGGCCACTATGGCGATCACCACGACCACGATCACGATCAGCACTATCCAACCTGTGGTAGACATGTGTATTCCTCCTCGTCGGCTGAAGCTTCAAGTACCCGTTGCGACCTTCGACCAAACGCTGCCGGGCGCTCGGAGACCGCCGGGACCGGCGTCTATCCTTCGGCCATGGCGATCAACGAACCGGCCGAGGCGCTGCCCACCGACGGTGAGGGCGCCGCCATCGAGCGTCCTACCGGCACCACGCGCACCGGCATCATCACTATGGAGGCCGGCACGCGCAAGCAGCGCCGCGACCGCCTGGCCACCGAGGAGCCGATGGAGATCCGCATCGAGGAGCCGGGCGCCGAGCAGCGGAACGTGGCCGTGACGATGCGCACCCCCGGTCACGACTTCGACCTGGCCGCCGGATTCCTGTTCACGGAGGGCCTGATCGACGGCACCCAGGACGTGCGCGGGATCCGCTACTGCGCCGTGCCGCGCGAGGAGCAACACTACAACGTGGTCAGCGTGGGGGTGGCCCGCATGCTGGCCGACTTCGAGACGCAGCGCAACTTCTACGCCACCTCGAGCTGCGGCATCTGCGGCAAGGCCTCGCTGGACGCGATCGAGACGCGCTGCGCGCCCGTGGCCGACGGGCCGGTGGTGGACGCGGCGCTGCTGGTGAAGCTGCCCGACGAGCTGCGACGCGCGCAGAGCGTGTTCGACCGCACCGGCGGGCTGCATGCCGCCGCCCTGTTCGATGCGGCCGGCAAGCTGCTGGTCGTGCGCGAGGACGTGGGCCGCCACAATGCCGTCGACAAGGTGATCGGTGCGGAGCTGCTGGCCGGCCGGCTGCCGCTTTCCGACCGCATCCTGCTCGTCTCCGGGCGCGCCAGCTTCGAGATCGTGCAGAAGGCGGCCCGCGCCGGCATCCCCATCATCTGCGCCGTCTCGGCGCCCTCCAGCCTGGCCGTCGACACCGCGCGCCGGTTCGGGATGACCCTCACGGGGTTCCTGCGCGACGAGCGGTTCAACGTGTACGCGGGGCCGCAGCGGATCGGCGGCGCCTCCCGCTAGCCTGCGAAGGCAACATGGGGACGACGACTCAACAGGACAGGCGCTGGTGGGCGCTGATCGTGCTCTGCATGGGCAACCTCATGATCGTGCTGGACACGACGATCGTGAACGTGGCGCTGCCGTCGATCCGCACCGACCTCGGGTTCACCGAGTCGTCGCTGGCGTGGGTCGTGAACGCCTACCTGCTGACGTTCGGCGGGTGCCTGCTGCTGGGCGGCCGGCTGGGCGACATCTACGGGCACCGCAAGCTGTTTTTGACCGGCCTGGTGCTGTTCACGGCATCGTCCGTGGCCTGCGGCCTCTCGACCGCGCAGAGCGAGTTGATCGCGGCGCGGGCCGTGCAGGGCGTGGGCGGGGCGATCGTTGCTGCGGTGGCGCTGTCGCTGGTGATGACGCTATTCGTGGAGCCGGGCGAGCGGGCCAGGGCGATGGGCGTGATCGGATTCGTGGCCGCCGGCGGCGGCAGCATCGGCGTGCTGCTGGGCGGCGTGCTGACCGATGCGCTCGACTGGCACTGGATCTTCCTGGTCAACCTGCCGGTCGGCATCGCCGTCTTCGTCGCCTGCCTCAACCTGGTGCCGGCCGACCGATCGGAGCAGCGGACGGGGCGGCTGGACGTGGCAGGGGCGGTGACGGTGACCTCGGCGCTGATGGTCGCGGTCTACGCGATCGTGAACGGCAACCGCGTGGGTTGGGTGACCGGGCAGACGCTGGGCCTGCTGGGCGTGGCCGTGGGGCTGCTGATCCTGTTCCTGGTGATCGAGTCGCGGGTTGAGGCGCCGCTGGTGCCGCTGCGGCTGTTCCGGCTGCGGAACCTGGCCACGGCCAACGTGATCGGCGTGCTGTCGGCCGCTGCGATGTTCGCGTGGTTCTTCCTGTCGGCGCTGTACCTGCAGCTGGTGCTCGGCTACTCGCCGCTGCAGGTGGGGCTGGCCTTCCTGCCCGCCAACCTGCTGGTGGGCGGGTTCTCGATCGGCATCTCGGCGAAGCTGGTGATGCGCTTCGGCATCCGGCCGCCGCTGATCGCCGGCATGCTGTTCTGGACGGTCGGCTTCCTGCTGTTCGCGCGCGTGCCCGTCAACGGCGACTACCTGACCGATGTGCTGCCGGCCATGCTGGTACTGGGCGTCGGTGCGGGGATCGGCTTCAACCCGGTGCTGCTGGCGGCGATGAACGACGTCGAGCCGACCGAGGCGGGACTGGCATCCGGCGTCGTCAACACCTCGTTCATGATGGGCGGGGCGCTGGGCCTGGCGGTGCTGGCGAGCGCCGCCGCATCGCGCACCAGCACGCTGACCGGCCAGGGTGAGAGCCAGGCGGCGGCGCTGACCGGCGGCTACCACGTGGCCTTCCTGATCGGAGCGGCGTTCACCCTGATTGCGGCCGGGCTGGCGGCGCTGGTGCTGCGGCCGATCGCGATGGGCGCGCCGGCCGAGGCACAGGACGAGGGCGCGCACGGCCGTCAGCCCGCCGCCGTCGAGGGCTAGTTAGATAGTTGACTCCACGAGCTACATGCCCAAGCCACGAATCCCGTGGAATCAACCATCCCAGCTGCGAGGCTCGGCCACCCGGCCGACAGCCTCGATCTCGACCAGCATGCCGTCGAACAGGAACCCGCCGGCCACGATCGCGGTGCTCGCCGGATAGGGCGGTGCGAACAGCTCTCCGCGCACGCGCTTGAAGGCGTCGTAGAGCGAGGCATCGGCCAGGAACACGGTCATCTTCACGATCGTCTCGAGCGACGCGCCGCCGGCCTGCAGGGCGAGGTTCACGTTCGCGAAGGCCTGGCGGATCTGGGCCTCGGGGTCGTCGCTGACGACGGTGCCGTCTTCGCCGAAGCCGCCCTGGCCGGCGGTGAACACGAGTTCGCCGTCGGTCAGCAGCGACTGCGCGTACTGGTACTCGGCGGCCCAGGGGAAGGGGTTGGGGAGGGCGCGGTTGGTCATGCGCCGATCCTACCGCCGTCAGTCGGGGCGCTGGGCGATGCGGATCATGCTGTCCCGCACCGGCCGGGCCGGGCCGGGTGACCGTAGCGCCGCCATCAGCGCCTCCACGCAGAGCGGGTCGAACTGGGTGCCGGTGCAGCGCTCGATCTCGGCGACGGCGGCGGGCAGAGCCATCGCCGCGCGGTAGATGCGATCCTCGGTCATCGCGTGGAACGCGTCGCAGACGGCGATCACGCGCGAGCCGAGCGGGATTTCCTCGCCGGCCAGGCCGTCCGGGTAGCCGCGGCCGTCCCAGCGCTCGTGGCTGGAGCGCACCAGCGGCACCAGGTCCGCGAAGTAGGGCACCGGCTCGAGGATGCGCGCGCCGATGTCGGGGTGGCGCTGCATCACCATCATCTCCTCGCCGGTCAGCGAGCCGGGCTTGCGCAGGATCGACTCGGGGATGCCGATCTTGCCGATGTCGTGCAGCAGCGCCGCCAGCCGGATGACACGGACATCAGCTGGGGCGAGGTCGAGTTGGTCGCAGACACGGCCGGCCAGCTCGGCGATCTTGCTGGCGTGATCGTTGGTGTAGGCGTCCTTGGCCTCGAGCGCGGCGGCCAGCGTGCCGAGCGTGGCGAAGTAGGCGTCCTCGAGCCGCTCCGACATGCGGGCGCGCGCCACCATCGTGCCGGCCTCGGCGGCCAGCGCGGTGGCGAGGCGCAGCTCGGCCGGGTGAAAGCTGCGGCGGCGCTCGTCGTAGATCTCGACCAGCGCGTAGGGCTCGCCCTCGACGCTCATCGAGTACATCAGCAGCGATCCGAATCCGAGCTCGCGCAGCCACTGCTCCTCGGCGGGGTCGATGCCGGCAGAGTCGAGCGTGCACGTGTACGGCTGGCCCGTGCGCATGACTGCCTCGGTGCTGGGGTAGTCGGCCAGGTCGTACTCGTCGGGGGTCGGCTCCCAGTGGAAGGGCGGCCGGGCGTATCCGGCGCGATCTCGGAGGATGCCGCGCTGGTCGTCGAGCAGCGAGATCATGCAGGCGGAGGCGTTGAGGAAGGTGGTGAGCTGGCGCGAGAGGTCGGCGAGCACGGCCGGCACGTCGTCGCCGGCGGCCATCGACTGGGCGGCCTCAATCACCTGCAGCACCGGCTCCAGCTGATCCTGGCGCAGCGGCGCGGCCGGTGAGCGCGGATCTGGAGCCGTCTCTCGGGTCATCGCCCGCAAGATTCCGTCCCGCTCTGCGGATCCCTCTTTTGGGTGACAGGAGCTGCGGCTCCGGCCGCGACGGCGGTGCGGCCCCGGGGCGGTCTAGCCGAGGTTGGCCATGAGCGAGATCACGGCCGGGCCCAGCACCACGATGAACACCGCCGGGAAGATCAGCAGCACGGTCGGGAACAGCATCTTCACCGGCGCCTTCATGGCCTGCTCCTCGGCCTCGTTGCGGAGCCGGTTTCGGAGGTCGTCGGCCTGCGTTCGCAGCATCTGTGCCAGCGGCACGCCCAGGCGGTCGGCCTGCACCAGTGCGCGTACGAAGCTGGTCATCTCGGGGGCGTCCACGCGGCCGGCCATGGCCGCCATCGCGTCGCCGCGACTGGCGCCCAGCTGGGTGTCGCGCAGCATCAGCGCCAGCTCGTCGATCAGCGGCCCGCGCAGGCGGCGCACCACCCGCTGCAGGCTGGCGTCGAAGCTCATGCCGGCCTCCACCGAAAGCGTCATCAGGTCGAGCACCGTCGGCAGTGAGGCGACGATCTTGTCGCGACGGCCGCGAACGCGCGTGTCGATTGCCAGCGGGATGCTCACGTAGGCGATCGCGGCCAGGATCAGCCCGACCACCGCCGCGATCCCCAGCGAGAGCACGCCGAACAGCGACAGGCTCAGGACCATGACGTACACCGTCAACGGCACCACGACCTTCAGCCCGGCCAGCTCCTCCGGCGTCAGCAGCCGTGACCAGCCGGCGGCGGCCAGCTTCAGACGCAGCATCTCCGCGGCCTGTCCACGGCCGCCCGGAGCGACCCGTCCGATCCGGCGCAGCCAGGCGCGGGGGTCGTTCGTCCGCGCCGGCTCGCCGTAGCCGTAGCCCGGGATCCGGCCCAGCGTCGACTCCACCTGAATCCGCTTGGCAGCGGCCGCGCGCAGCAGGAAGAACCCGCTGGCGGCGATCAGGACGACTACGAGTACGAACACGGCCTCGCCTCCCTACGCTATCGCCCGGGGTTTCACCATGCGCCGCAGCACCAACCCGCCCACGGTCATCATCACCAGCGCCACCAGGATCAGCACCCGCCCGGCTCCGGTCTCATACAGCGGCGACATGTAGCCGGGGTTGATCACGGTCAGGATCGCGGCGAGCGCGAACGGCATGCCGAGCAGCACCCGCGCCGACATCACGCCCATCGCCACCAGCGCCCGCACCCGCGCGCTGAACTGCTGACGCTTGCGCACGGTGTCGGCGACCTGGTCGAAGATCTCCGCGACGTTGCCGCCGATCCGCCGCTGCACGTCGGTCGTCAGCACCACCAGCTCGAAGCTCTCCGACGTCAGCCGTTTGCTCATGTCGTCCAGCGCCTGCTCGATGGGCACACCCAGCCGCACCTGCTTCTGGGCACGGCGGAACTCGCCGCGCGCCGGCTCGCCGGCCTCCTCGACCAGCGTGTCCAGAGCCTGGGCGAACGAGCGGCCGGCGCGAAGCGCGCTGGCCCACACGCCCAGCAGCTCCGGAAGCTGGGCCTCGAAGGCGGTGGAGCGGCGCCGGGCGCGGAAGCGCAGCACCATCACGGGCAGCGCGCCGCACAGCAGCAGCGGCAGCGCCAGCAGCGGCCCCGCGGTGACCAGCCCGAAGGCGGCCGGGAACAGCGCGGTGGCGGCGATGATGGTGACGATTTGACCGGTGGGAACGGTGCTGCCGGCGCGCTCGGCCAGCGTGTGCAGCCATCCCCACGCCCGCGTCGTGCCGAGCCGGGTCTCGAGCCCCTCGTACATGTCCGTCAGGGCCGGCTCGTGCGCCTTCGCCGCCTCCTTCGACAGCTCCGAGGAGTACGGGGACAGTCGTGCCGTGAGCGCCTGCGGCCGGCGCTCGGCCGCGCTCATGATCACCGTCGCCAGCATCATGATGGCGACGAACCCGAGCAGCGCCACGATCCACGCCCCGTACTCGCTCCACACAGAGATCGACGCCCCGGCCACGCCGGCTGGCAGCGCCACCTGCGCCGGCGGCCCGCCGTGCAGGCTGATCGCGAGCGTCCGCGAGCTGGAGTGGGGCAGCACGACGTCGACGGCCCACTCCCCGGCCAGCCGCGTCTGAGTCAACCTGGCCGCGATCGGCTCCAGCGCCGAGACACTCGCCGCAGGGACGTAGGAGCCGTGCGTGGCCGCCGCAATCTGGCGCAGCGCAGTGGCCGTGTACGACCCGGAGGAGGTGAGGCCGACCGCGTCCACCTCGACGCCCTCCCGTGCGAGCGCCGCCGTGAGATCGTCGAGCGACGTCGCCGACGTGGTGTCGTCGCCGTCCGAGAGCACCACGACCACCCGCCGAGACCCGTCCACCGGGCCGGTCAGCCGAGCGGCGTCGCCGATGCCGTCGTAGAGGGCCGTGCCGGGGTGCGCCGTCAGCGAGGACAGAGCGGCCTGCACCGCCTGGACGTTTCCGGTCAGCGGCGTGACGGTGCGGGCCGAGCCGTCGAACTCGACCAGGCCGACCTTGTCGGTCGAACCAACGGCGTCCAGCAGCCGCTGTCCCGCCGCGGCCGCGGCCGCCAGCGGAGGCCCGGCCATGCTGGTCGACGTGTCGACGGCGAAGACCAGGTGCAGCGGGCGTCGCCGGCCGAGCGGCCGCAGCCGCGTCACCTGCGCCGTCCTTCCGCCCAGCTCGGCCTGCACGTCCAGGCCGGTGAGGTCACCGGGCGCGCGCACGATCACGCGCACGGTGTGGCCATCGACCTTGCTGACGCCGCGTACCTGCGGCGGTGCGGCCGCGTCGGCCGCCAGCGCCGCCGGTGTGAGCGTGACCGCGATCGCGAACGCCATCCCCAGCGCGTGCCGCAGCCGCATCAGGCGCTCCTGCGCTGCCCGCGTCGCAGCACGTCCACCTTCGCCGAGGTATCGCTGTTGAAGAACGACTTCGGGAGCGACACGCCGTTCAGCTCCAGCTTGTCGATGAACGCGGGGCGGATCCCGGTGTGCCGCATCGTGCTCGAGACCCGGTCGTCATCGGCGTCTCCGGCGAACCCCGCCACGAAGATGTCGGTCAACGTGATCACGTCGCCCTCGACCCTCGGCACCTCGGTGATGTGCGTGATGCGGCGGCGGCCGTCCACCAGCCGCTGCGTGTGGATGATCAGGTCGAAGGCGCTCGCGATCTGGTCGCGGATCGCCTTCAGCGGCAGGTCGAATCCGGCGGTCAGCACCAGCGTCTCGGTACGCGCCAGCGCATCGCGTGGGCTGTTCGCGTGGATCGTGGTCAGCGATCCCTCGTGGCCGGTGTTCATGGCCTGCAGCATGTCCACCGTCTCGGCGCCGCGGCACTCACCGACGATGATCCGGTCGGGCCGCATGCGCAGCGCGTTCTTGACCAGGTCGCGGATCGAGATCTGGCCCTTGCCCTCGATGTTCGCGGGCCGCGCTTCCAGGCTGATCACGTGCTTCTGCGACAGCCGTAGCTCGGCCGCGTCCTCGATCGTGACGATGCGCTCGCGCTCGGGGATGAACGAGGACAGCACGTTCAGCATCGTGGTCTTGCCGGTGCCGGTGCCGCCCGAGACCAGCACGTTCAGCTTTCCTTCCACGCAGGCCTCGAGGAATGCCGCGGCCTGGTGGGAGAGCGTGCCGAAGGCGATCAGGTCGTCGATCGTGAGCGGCTCGCGCGAGAACTTGCGGACGGTCAGCGAGGGGCCGGTGATCGCCAGCGGCGGGATGATCGCGTTCACGCGCGACCCGTCAGGCAGGCGCGCGTCCACCATCGGGCTGGCCTCGTCGATGCGCCGCCCGGTCTGGGCGACGATCCGGTCGATCACCTGCAGCAGGTGTCGCTCGGACGCGAACTGGACGTCGGTCTCCTCGATCTGGCCTCTGCGCTCGATGTAGATGGTGTGGTGGTTGTTGACCATCACCTCCGAGATCGAGTCGTCGGCCAGGAACGGCTCGATCGGCCCGTAGCCGAGGATGTTCGACGTGATCTCGCGCACCAGCCGCGTGCGGTCGGCCATCGAGAGCGGCGTGCCGGCCTCGGCCAGCGCCTCGTCGACGGCCTTCTGGACGTGTTCGCGCAGCTCGTCCTCGGGCACCTCGCCCTCGACCAGATCCTGGCCCAGCTCGCGCACCGCCTCGCGCTGTGCGGCGTTCTTGATCTCGACGAAGGGGTCGTTGACGACATCCGTCGTCGGCTCCACCTTGCCCCGCCCGGCCGCGGACTCGTGACGGCGCAGGCGGCCGTGCAGCGATCGCGACTTGTCGGGTTTCATCGCAGGCTCCCTACCACCGCGTCGAGCGACCGGGCCATGTCGTAGAACGACTTGGCGACCCGTGACTTGGGAGCGTCGATCACGACCGGCTGGCCGCGGTTGACCGAGATCGGGATGGCCTTGTCCGACCCCAGCGTGTAGGTGATCTCGCGCCGCAGCGTGCGCTCCACGTCGCGGTCATCCAGGCCCACCCGCGCGCCCGAGCGGTTCATCAGGATGCGGACGTCCTTCACGTCCATCTCCAGCAGCTCCAGCGTCTCCAGCGCGATCTTGAGGCTCTTGATGGTCGGCACGTCAGATGCGCCCACCAGCACCAGCGAATCGGTGTGGTCGATCGCCAGCAGCACGGCCGGTGCGAACTGCGAGGAGGTGTCGATCACGACCGCGTCGTAGCTCTGGCGGGCCACCGCCAGCAGCGGCTCCAGCCGGTCGACGTCGACCAGCTCCTCCTCGTCTGGCCGGGTGGGGGCGGGCAACAGGTCGACGCCGCTGGAGTGCCGGGTGACGAACCCGGCCAGCTTCTCGCCGTCAAGATCGCCGGGCGACTGCACCAGGTCGAGGATTGTCCAGCGCGGGGACAGCCCCAGCACCAGCGCGTCGTCTCCCGAGTGCAGGTCGAAGTCGATCAGCAGCGTGCGCTTGCCCTGGCGCGCGAAGCAGACCGCCAGGTTGGTGGCGATCACGGTCTTGCCCGACCCGCCCTTGGTGGAGAACACCGTGAAGATGTGCGCCGAGCGGTGGCCCTTGGCCGAGCCCGGTGCCGTCGCCGCCATGCTGGCGCGGCGGTTGCGCATGGCCCGCGCCTTGGCTGCTGCCATGCCCAGCGACTGCGGCTCCTGCGGCAGGTACACGATCTCGTCCACGCCCAGGGCCAGCGCCTCGTCGAACCAGCGGCTGGGGTGGCTGTCGGTGAGCGCGACGATGGCCGGGCCGTGCGTGTCGGCCAGCGCGATCCGCATCTCGGCCGGCAGCCCGTCCGCGTCGTGCGGCAGGCTCCACACCAGCACCTCCGGCGTGGTGTCGACGATCTCCACCATCCCCGACCGTTCGAACAGGTCGCGGAGCTCGGCATCGTCCCCCTGAAGTGAAACCCTGATCAGGTCGTTCATCGGTGTATCTCCTCTACTTCGTGGGGACGCCGTGGTGGGGGAACTGCCCTGGCAGCTTCGGCACGGTGATCGGCTGGTAGGTGGCTCCGGTCGAGCCGACCAGTGCCAGCCAGATGTTGTTGGCGCTCTGATCGCCCGACGAGTTGGCCAGTGCGTTGGCGATGAACAGGCTCTGCTGCTCGGTCACCGCCAGCAGCACGGAGCCCGCCTCCGACCCCGAGTTGACCGCGGAGTCGAGGGTGGGTGCGTCCACCTCGAGCACCCGCGCGTCCGGCACCGCCAGGTAGGTGAAGACCTTGTCGTTCGTGCGGTAGCTGGTCAGCACGTCGACGCGGTCGTTGACGCTGAGGTCGGACAGCAGTCCCGAGTTGGGGTTGAACGGCACACGGATCGCCCGGAAGTTGCCGGTCACCTGGTAGGCCGGCGTCTGCGTGCGCGGCGCACCCACCCGGTTCACGGTCAGCTGGTCACCGTTGTAGAGGCTCTGAGTGATGACCTGACCGGCGATGGCCCCGAAGCTGGTGATGGCGCCGTCTGCGACGTCCGACTGGCGCACGGACTGGTAGCTCAGGTACCCCTGCGACCGCGCGTCGTCCACGGTCGTGCCGACCGGCACCTCGTGCGTCGCCACGATCACCGTGACGGTGTCGGCGCCCGATTCCGCGCTCTTGCGGACGTGCGAGGTGTAGGCGAACAGCGCACCCGCGGCGGCGACCGCGAGCACGAAGCTGATGATGAGGTTACGGCTGAGCGTCGGCATCTGGGGTGGATCTCCTTTTGGCAGCGATGGGTGAGCCGAGTGCTGGGTGCTACCCGGCCCGCATGGTCGCGTCGCGGCAGAGATCGCCCGACTTGACAACGATTCCGAGCAGGTTGACGGCGTAGCTGGAGCAGGCGGTCGCCGTGTAGATGGCGGTGCCGTGCGATCTCGTCGCGGTGAGAGAGACGCGCTTCAGAGCGACGTCACCGGCCGCTGCCCTGGCGGCCGCGCGGGCTGCCTGGTTGCGTTCGTGGCGCGCGGCAGCGCCGGCGCGGGCGCCGCGCGAGGCCGCCTCGTGGAGGGTTCGCCAGGTCCCGTAGACGACGGTCAGCTGCCAGATCGAGAGCAGCAGGACGAGCAGGATCGGCAGCGCTATCGCCATCTGGATCACCGCCTGTCCTTGCTGGTCTGAGCGCTCAGTGATGGTTCGCATTCCGTCGCGGGGGAAGGGGCCCTGCATGGCGCCTATCGGCACCGGTCGAGACGTTCTTGACCTCGAACGCGGGACAGGTAGCGCCGGAAGGAGCCGTGCACTACTACTCACGTGGTAGCGAACGCTGGTCGATCTGTCTACGTGCTCGGGAGAAAGGTTGCGCGTTCCGCCTGACCGCGCCTGTAAGGTTCCCGCTCGTGGCGCTGCTTTCCATCCCCAGTCCGGGCGATCCGTTCCTGATCAACTCCGGGCCGATCCACGCCCGCTGGTACGGCCTGCTGCTGGCCCTGGGGGTGCTGCTGGCCGGATGGATCGCCCGCCGCGAGTTTCGCCGCCGCTCGATGGACCCGGAGCTGGCGTACACGATCGCCGTGTGGGCGGTGCCGCTTGGCCTGATCGGCGCCCGCCTCTACCACGTCCTCACCGACTGGGACTCGTTCAGCAACAACTACTCCCAGATCCCCGCCATCTGGAACGGTGGGCTGTCGATCTTCGGTGCGGTGCTGGGCGGCATGCTCGGCTGCTGGATCGGCTGCCGTCGCGTGAACCTGCCGTTCTGGCGGGTGGCCGACTGCATCGCGCCCGGCCTCGTGCTGGCGCAGGCGCTGGGCCGCTGGGGCAACTACTTCAACCAGGAGCTGTACGGCAAGCCCTCCAACCTGCCGTGGGCGGTCAAGATCGACCCGGCCCACCGCACGCCTCCCTACACGGACTCGTCCACGTTCCAGCCGATGTTCCTGTACGAGTCGATCCTGGACGTGCTGGTCTTCTTCGTGCTGATCTGGTTCACGCGGCGGTACTGGCGACGGGTGCCCTACGGCACGGTGTTCGCGCTCTACGTGACGCTCTACAACTTCTACCGGGTGCCGCTGGAGACGCTCAAGATCGATACGGCCGACGTCTTCTTTGGCCAGCGCGTGAACGTGTGGGTGTCGGGCGTGCTGTTCGTGGCCGGGCTGATCTCGTTCATCGTGCTGTTCCGCCGGCGGTCGGACACCCCTTTGTCGACCACCCCGGCGGTGGCGGCGGCTGTTGCGGCGGGCCACACGCCCACGCCGCGCCCGGAGGCGGCGATCGCCGCCCGCCAGCGCACGCAGCGCCGCAAGAAAACCTAGTCCTGCGGCTCGAGCTCGTCGGCCAGCAGCCGCTCGAGCGTGCGCACGCAGCCCGCGTCCAGCCGGTCACCCGCCTGCTGCCACAGCACCGAGAGCGCGAGGCCGGCCGATGCCGGCGAGCGGTGTCCGCCCGCGGCCACGAACGCCTCGGCGACGGCGATCACGCGGGCCTCGAGCGGTGCCTCAGCGACCGGGTCGAAGCGCGCCAGCAGCCAGCCCGCCGCCTCGTCGTCGATCATGCCGGCGGACACGCGCTCGGACAGGCGCCTGCGCTCGGCCTCCTCCTCGCCGCCGGCGGCCGGATCGTCCAGCGACGCCGCCAGGCGCACCCGGTCGACGTGATCCGGGTCGAGGCCGCAGGCGCCTGCGATGTGGCCCGCGTACTCGCTGACGGCACGCGAGTCGGCCGATCGTGCGCCGCGCGCCTCGAGCGATCGCACCGGATCGTCGGCGTCCTCCGCGAGCCCGTCCCAGGCGATCACGCGGGCGTCGCCGGAGCGACCGAGCGCGGCGCTTGCGAGGCGCACGAGCTCGTCGTTGGTTGCCGCGTGTTCGGGGAAGGCGGCCACGCCGCCGGAGATGGTGACCGGGTCGCCGTCCAGCAGCAACCCGCCGGCCAGCCGCCCGACCAGCGCGGCCGCCGACTCGGCTGTCATGCCGGGCAGCACCAGCGCGAACTGGCTCTCGTCCAGCCGGCAGACGCAGTCGTAGCTGCGGACGCCGCCCGCGAGGCCGCCGGCCGCCAGCCGTAGCACCCGGTCGGCCTCGGCGGCCCCGTGCTGGGCGGTGTAGCCGGCCAGCCCGTCCAGGTCGACCAGCGACACCGCAAGGCTCTGGCCGGTGCGCTTGGCGCGCGCCAGCTCACGGCCGAGCACGCTCTGGAAGCCGAGGTGGTTGGGCAGGCGCGTCAGCGGATCGAGCGTGCCCGACTCGCCGGCGACGGTGTCCCACAGCCGCGAGGCCTCCATCGCCTGCGCCGCGATCCCGGCCGCGATCCGGGCGCGACCCAGCCCGTCCGGCTCGGCCACGTGCTCGGCCAGCAGCCCACCAAGCACGCGCCCGGCGCTGACCAGCGGCAACAGCGTGCTTCCGTCGTCGGTGACCGGCTCAAGCCCCGGCAGCTCCAGCCGCTGGGGGCCGTTGCCCGCGAGCCGGGCGAGACCGTCTCGCCCCTCGCTGAGGGCGTAGCTGGACACGGAGCCGGCGCCCAGCGCCGCGCCGGCCGCGTCTGCCGCTGCCGCCAGAACGCCCGGAAGGTCGAGGCCGGTCTCGCAGGCCGCGACCAGGCGCGCGAGGTCGCGCTCGAAGTCGGCCGTCTCAGACACCCTCGCCCTCCTGCAGCTTGCCGGCCGCGACCAGCACCCGCACGGTGGTGCCGGTGCCCGGCACCGAGTCGATGTCCAGCCGCCCGTTCAGGATGGCCGCGCGCTCCTGCATCGACGCGACGCCGTGGTGGGGCAGGCCGTCGGCCGGCTCCGACATCTCGCCGCTGCCGTCGTCCGCGACCCGCGCCTCGAGGCCCTCGCGGGGAGATCCGTGCACGCTGACGACGATGGTGGACGGGTTGGCGTGCTTGAGCGCGTTGGTCATGGCCTCACGCACGATCTGGAACAGGCAGACCTGATCGTCGCCGCTGAGCGCGTCGGCGTCCGCCACGTCGAGCGTGACGACGACGCGGTGGTCGGCCTCGAAGCGGTCGGCGATCGCCTGCAGCGCCGTCTCGAAGCCCTGCTCGCGCAGCGTCCAGGGCTCGAGTGCGAACGACAGCTCGCGCACCTCGCCGATCACGGACCGCTGGCGCGCGCGGGCCGTCTCGAGCACCTGCTGCGCGGTCTCGGAGTCGCCCGCCTCCATCGCCTCGGCGGCGGCGTTCAGCATCATGTTGACGCCGGACAGCGTCTGCACGGGGCCGTCGTGGAGGAAGGTCGACAGACGGCGCCGCTCCTCCTGCTCGGCCGACACGACCCTGCGTGAGAGTTCTGCCCGTTCGCTCTCGCGGATGCGGGCCTGCGCCAGCAGCGCCTCCACCCGCTCGAACAGCGCGGCGCTCTCGGCGGCGCGTGCGGCGAAGTCGGCAAACAGCGTTGCGCGGGCCAGGTCGTCCGGCCCGAAGCCGGCGCCGCCCTGCAGGTCGAGCAGCACCACCAGCGCGTGCAGGCGGCCGGCCACCACCAGCGGTGCCGCCAGCAATGCCCGCGGCCGCAGACGGCGGGTGACCTCGTCGACGGGCTGGGCCGGGCCGGTGACCGTCCCCACCAGGTCGCGTGCGGCCACGGCCAGCGCGGAGCGCTCGGAATCCATGGGCACGCGTGCGTCGCCCAGCGGGCCCAGCGCCAGGCCGGCAGCGGCAGCAGGGCGCAGCGAGCGCTCGCCCGCTGCCGGCACCAGCACCAGCACCGCATCGGCGGTGAACAGCCGCTGCGCCTCGACCGCCGTGTGCTCGAGCACCGCGGCCGAATCGAGACCAGCGGAGACCGCGCCCAGGCTGCGGACGAGACCGTCCAGGAAGCGGCCCTGCGCGATCAGCTCCTGGCGGAGCCGATGCTCAGTCGATGATTGCGGTTCGGAGGGCGATGGCGACTGCATGTGTGCGTGTGTCCGCCTCGAGCTTCGAGAGGATATGGCGCACATGGCTCTTCACCGTTTCCTGGCTGATGAAGAGCTTGGCAGCAACATCGGCATTCGACATCCCGTCGGCGAGCAGCTGAAGGATCTCACGCTCGCGGGCTGTCAGCATGTTCTCGCGTTCCTTGGTCAGGAATGCGGGCATCAGCGCGGGGTCGACGTAGCCGTCGCCATCGGCCACCTTCTGGATGGCGCGTACGATCGTCTGATGCGGCGCCTCCTTCAGGATGTAGCCCTTTGCGCCGGACTCCAGTCCGCGCGTCAGCAGGCTGCGCTCGGCGAAGGCGGTGAACATCAGCACCGCCGTCTCCGGGATCTCGCTGGTGATCTCCTTGGCGGCGGCGAGCCCGTCCATGCCGGGCATCCTCACATCGAGGATCACGACGTTGGGCTTGCGGCGCCTGGCCAGCGTCACCGCGGCCTCGCCGTCGGCGGCCTCGCCGACAACTCGAATGTTCTCCGACCGTGACAGCGACAGGCGCAGGCCTTCGCGTACAACCTCATGGTCATCGACGATCAGACAGGTAATGGGCTCACTCACGTGCACTCCAAAAGTCGCGGCATTTGCCACCGGTGAGGTGTATCGGCAGGAACCCGGCACTCCGTTAGCCCCAACCGTTTTCGGCCCGCCCGACCGGTTAGCGGACTTCTGGTCCGCCCCCGCGATCCCTGCACCATAGAGGTATCCACCGCCGTTGGTAGACTCCGGGTGCGTGAGCGACGAGCCTCCGAGTACCTGTCCGGCATGAGAACCGCACTCGCGCTGCTCGCGGTCCTGCTGATCGTCCTTGCCAACGGCTTCTTCGTGGCGGCCGAGTACGCGCTGGTCACGATGCGCCGGACGCGCGTCCAGGAGCTGGTCGATCAGGGCAGCCGCGGCGCTCG
This sequence comes from Gaiellales bacterium, assembly GCA_035553035.1. Lineage (GTDB taxonomy): Bacteria > Actinomycetota > Thermoleophilia > Gaiellales > JAICJC01 > JAICYJ01. Next base: position 26,914 of record DATNEO010000121.1, read on the forward strand.
CCGGGTGTCGGACCTGCAGCAGAACCCGGCGCGCTTCATCTCGGCCATCCAGCTGGGCGTGACGCTCTCCAGCCTGGCGCTCGGTGCCATCGGCGAGCCGGTCATCTCGAACCTGCTGGACACGCCGCTGGGCTGGCTGCCGTCCAACTGGCACGGAGGCGTGGCGCTGACCCTCTCGGCGATTCTGGCCTTCTCGATCCTGTCCTTCTTCCACGTGGTGCTGGGCGAGATCGTGCCCAAGAGCTACACGCTGCAGCATGCGGAGCGGGTGGCGCTGGTGGTGGCGACGCCGATCAACATCTTCTATGCGATCTTCCGGCCGTTCATCTGGGCGCTGGTGGCTGCCAGCGCGGCCGTGCTGCGCTGGCTGGGGCTGCCGCCCGGGGCGCGCCGCTCATCGGTGCACTCGGAGGAGGAGCTGAAGATGCTGGTCACGGCCAGCCGTGAGCAGGGCGTGCTGGAGGAGGAGGAGCAGACGATGCTCCACAAGGTTTTCGCGTTCGCCGACAAGGACGCGGCCGACGTGATGGTGCCGCGTCCGGACGTGGTGGCGCTGCCGCTGGAGCTGCCGGTGGCGGAGCTGTTGCGGCTGATGCTTCAGCATCCCTACACGCGCTATCCGGTCTACGACGGCGAGCTGGACGACGTGGTCGGCGTGCTGCACGTGCGCGACCTGTTCGCGGCGCTGCACGACCGCGGGATCGACGGAGTGGACGTGCGCGCGCTGCTTCGCCCGGCGATCATGGTGCCCGAGACGAAGCGGCTCGACGAGCTGCTGTCCGACTTCCGTGCGACGTCGAACCACATGGCGATCGTGGTCGACGAGTACGGCTCGCTGGCCGGACTTGCCACGCTGGAGGACCTGCTGGAGGAGATCGTGGGCGAGATCGGAGACGAGTTCGACGTCCCGGAGGCGGGCATCCGGCGGCTGGGCGTCGGTCGCATGCGGCTGGGCGGGTCGTTCCCGATCGAGGAGTTCAACGTGCGGTTCGGGACGTCGCTGCCGGACGAGGACTACCACAGCGTCGGCGGCTTCGTGTTCGGCGAGCTGGGCCGCGCGCCCAAGGTGGGCGACTCGGTCAGGAGCGACGGCGTGCGGTTCGAGGTGAGCGGGGTGGACGGCCCGCGGATCGTCGAGGTGGACGTGACGCTGAAGCCGCCGGAGACGGAGCCGGCGGCCGAGGAGCGGGGCCAGGCGTCAGGCTGAGGCCAGCTCGTCCGAGCGCCGAGCCATCTCGACGTCGCGGTCGGTGATGCCCCCGGCGCTGTGGTTGACCCAGTCGAGCTCGACGCGGCCCCAGCCGACGAGCATGTCCGGGTGATGGTCGGCCGCCTCGGCGGCGTCCGCCACCCGGTTTGCGAAGGCCATCGCCTGGGCGAAGTCGTCGAACCCATAGCGCTTGTGCAGGGCGCCGGCCTGCTGCGACCAGTCGCTGCCCAGCGATTCGAGCGCCGACCCCAGCTGATCCGGTGTGAGTACGTCCATCGCGTCGCAGCTTACCCCTGTATCGTGCGCTTCTCCCATGCCGCCCGCAGAGCTGAGCGCAACCGATCACGCGATCATCGAGATCCTCCAGCGTGAGGGCCGCACGACCTACGCCGATATCGGCTCCCGGGTGGGCGTGTCGGCCACGGCGGCGCACGAGCGGATCAAGAAGCTGGAGGCCCGCGGCGTGATCCGCGGTTACCAGGCCGAGATCGATCCGGCTCTGGTCGGAGCCGGCGTGACGGCGTTCATCTTCGTGTCGCAGAAGGCGGGGCCCCGCAGCCCGGTGGAGGAGCTGTTTGCCGACACGCCGTGGGTGCAGGAATGCCACCACGTGGCCGGCGAAGAGACACTGCTCCTGAAGGTGCGCGCCGAGTCGATGCCGGCGCTGGAGCACCTCGTGTGGGAGATCCGTGCCCTCGACTCGGTCGAGCGCACACGCACTGTGGTGGTGCTGGCGACCGTGTTCGAGAACCGCCCGGTCGCGGCCGCCACGGTCGACGCGCCGAGCTAGGACTGCAACACCGCGGGCACACGTCGTCACGCGCTCGTTGGCAACACCGGTGCCAGGCGCGGGTGTTGCGCCACCGGGGCGTTGCGGCCGCGTTTCAGGCCGCCCGCGTTCCGCCGAGTTCGGTTGTGGCCGCCACAGCTCAGCGGCCATCCTTTGACCTCCCCGTTGGCAACACCGGTGCCAGGCGCGGGTGTTGCGTCACCGCGGTGAGACGCGATCGTGATCGGCCGTGACGCGCCCGCTACTCGAAGCTGAGCGGGTGCTCGGTGACCGCCATATCGGCGATCCGGTAGCCCTTGATGTCGGCGCCACCGCCGGCCAGCGACACGATCACGTAGGTGGCGTCCGGCCAGAAGGCCTGCTCGGCGTCGGTGCGCGAGGGGTAGGCCGGCGAGGACACGTGTGAGTGGTAGATGCCGATCAGGTCGAGGCCGGCGTCGTCGATCTCGTTCATGATCCGGATCTGGTCGCGCGACTCGATCCGGTAGTAGTAGGGGCTGGGCTCATCCGGCAGGGCCGGGAAGAAGCGCTCGGCGCGGCCGTCGACCCCGGCGATGATGCCGCAGGCCTCGTTCGGCAGCCCCGCCCGTGCGTGCGCGACGATCTCGTCGCGCATCGCGGCCGGGATCACCACCAGACGCGCTCGTCCATCGCCGCCTCGAGCTCCTCCAGCGGCGTCGTGTACAGCCCTGCGCTCATGTACTTGGAGCCGCCGTCAGCGAATAGCACAACCACGTTCTGCGAGTCGTCCATCTCGGCAGCTACCCTGCGCGCCACCGCCAGCGCCGCGCCGGCGGACACGCCGGCGAAGATGCCCTCCATGTCCAGGAGCTTGCGAAGCATCAGCACGGCCTCGCCGTTGGAGACGAGCACCTTGCGGTCGAGCTCCCGGATGTCGAGGATCGGCGGCGTGTAGCCGTCCTCGAGGCTGCGCAGGCCCATCACCGGGTCGCCCTGCAGGGGCTCCGCGGCCACGATCTGCACCTCCGGGTTCGCCTCCCGCAGGCGCCGCCCGCTGCCCATCAACGTCCCACCGGTGCCCAGTCCGGCCACGAACGCGTCCACCTGGCCGTCCGGCACCTGCTCCAGGATCTCCACGGCCGTGCCGCAGTAGTGGGCGGCGGGGTTGGCCTCGTTTGCGTACTGGAACGGCATGAACAGGCTGGGGTCGCGCTCGGCAAGGTCGCGTGCCATCGCCACCGCGCCGTTCGAGCCCAGGTTTCCCGGCGAGAACAGGATGTCCGCGCCGTACATGCGCAGCAGCTCGACCCGCTCCTGCGTGGCCGACTCCGGCATCACGACCGACACGGGGTAGCCCTTGACCTTGCCGATCATGGCCAGCGCGATGCCGGTGTTGCCGCTGGTCGGCTCCAGGATCCGCTGCCCGGGCGCGAGCTCGCCCGAGTCCTCGGCCGCCTCCACCATCGACAGCGCCACCCGGTCCTTGACCGAACCGGTCGGGTTCTGCTCCTCCAGCTTCGCGAAGATGCGCGCGCCGGCGGGCGGGCCAATCCTGGGCAGCTCCACCAGCGGCGTGTTCCCGACCGCCGACAGCGCCGCCACCCGCTCCATCTGCAGGCAGCCCATTGCTAGCGCCCGCCCCCGGCCATCGCCGGCAGCACGATCACGGTCGACTCGGGTGTAACGCTGGTGTCCAGCCCCTGCCCGAGGCGTACGTCCTCGTTGTTCACGTACACGTTGACGAACCGGTTCAGCTCGCCGCCGTCGTCCAGCAGGTGCCCGCGGATGGACGGGTAGCGGCTGGTCAGATCGTCGAGCAGCTCGCGCACGGTCGCGCCGTCGGCGTCGACCTCGCGCGCGCCACCCACGGCCTGGCGCAGGATCGGGGGCATGCGGACGGTCGACATCTAGGCGACGGCCTTCTGGATCACGGGCGCCACCGCCCGCACCGGGGCGGCGCAGAACTGCTCGTAGTCGATGAACTCGATCTGCTCCGGATCCTTGCTGCAGACCGGGCAGTTGGGGTCACGATGCATCTTCAGCTCCACGAACTCCATTGCCAGGGCGTCGTAGCGTAGCTGGCG
>DATNEO010000122.1:0-2750 GCA_035553035.1 Gaiellales bacterium
CCCGTCTGGGACGCCTGACCGAGGTCGAGCTGGCCGCCATCGACAGCGTGATCGATCCGCTCACCCGGCTGCTGGAGGCTGAGCCGGCTTGACCGCGGCCCTGCTTCGCGCCAACCGCCGCACCTTCGCCAGCCTCCAACGGCACCGCAACTACCGCCTGTTCTTCAGCGGGCAGGTGATCTCCGTCAGCGGCACCTGGATGCAAAACATCGCGACCGGCTGGTTGGTGCTCGAGCTGTCGCACTCGCCGCTGGCCGTCGGCCTGCTGGCGCTCTGCCAGTTCCTGCCGTTCACGGTGTTCGGTCTGTTCGCCGGCGTGGTCGTCGACCGCCTCGACGCCCGCCGCACCGTGATCTGGACGCAGGTCGTCTCGATGGTGATCGCCGGCGTGCTGGCCGCCCTGACGCTGGCCGGCGTCATCACCACCTGGGAGGTATTGCTGCTGGCGGCGCTGCGCGGCACCGTGCTGGTGCTGGATGCGCCCGCCCGCCAGGCGCTCACCTTCGAGATGGTGGGACGCGACGAGCTGCCGAACGCGGTCGCGCTCAACTCGAGCCTGTTCAACGCCGCCCGCGTGGTCGGCCCCGCCATGGGCGGCGTGGTCGTGGCCCTGGCCGGCGCCGGCCTCTGCTTCGCGCTCAACACCGTCAGCTTTGCCGCGGTGCTGATCGGCCTGCTGCTGATGCGAAGCAACGAGATGTTCCCGCGCTCGGCCAACGCCGAACGGCCCACCCTCCTGCGCGGCACCCGCGAGGCATTCCGCTACGTGCGCGGCGCCCCGGAGGTGCTGATGGCGCTGATGATCGTGACCGTCGTCAGCACCTTCTCCTTCAACTTCAACGTGCTGCTGCCGGTGATGGCCAAGCAGACGCTGGGCGGCGGCCCCGAGGTGTTCGGCGTGCTGACCGCATTCTTCGGCCTGGGTGCGCTGGGCGGCGCGCTCACGTCGGCCACGCTCGGCCGCGCCAGCTGGCGGGTGCTGCTCGCCGGTACCTTCGGCTTCGGCCTCGCCCAGCTGGCGCTGGCGCCGGTCAGCGGCCTTGCGCTGGCATCGCTGCTGCTGTTCATGACCGGCCTCAGCTTCACGCTCTGGACGTCGAACGCCAACTCGCTGCTGCAGCTGAACGCGCCCGACCATCTGCGTGGGCGCGTGATCGGCCTCTACTACTTCGCCTTCAACGGCGCGGGCCCGATGGGCGGCCTGCTGGCCGGATGGCTGGCGTCGCAGGGCGGCACCGAGGCGGCCTACGTGGTGTCCGGCGCGGCCAGCATCGCGATGACGCTGTTCGCAGCCTTCCGGCTGCGCGACCGCGCCGCGCCGCTGCTCGGCGGCCGCGGGTTGCCCGTCCGCGCCCGCTAGGCCCGCGGGTCCCATTCGATCACCGCGGCTGGCCGGCCGAAGATCACGACCGCCGATGGGATCGACTGGCGCCCCCTGGCCGGGATCCAGAGGCGGCCGTTCAGCAGGCGCACCTCAGCCTCCCCGCAGGCCCGCCGCCACCAGCGCGCGTGTGTCTTGACCGGGACGATGAACGCCATCTGGCGATCGGCCTGCTTCCTCGCGGCCCGCATGGCCGACCCCAGCAGCAACCCGTACGGTGGCACCACGACCTTGAAGCCCTCCGCCTCGAGCCGACGGACGATCTGCTCGAAATCGGTCGGGCCGTCAGCCGCGATGGTGGTTCACGAGCTCGACGTTGGTTCCGTCGGGATCGAGCACGTACGCCGCGTAGTAGCCGTCGTGGTACTGCGGCCGCTCCCCGGGCGCCCCGTGGTCGGCGTAGCCGGCAGCGGTGACGGCGCGGTGGAAGGCGTCGACGGCTTCGTCGTCACTGGCCGCGAACGCGATGTGCAGGCCCTCCGTGGACGGCCCGGTCACCAGCGACATCGAGCCGCCGTCACCGGCGAAGTGCACCCGGTCCTGGTGCTCGTCCACCAGCCGGATGCCTGCGTGCGGTGACGCCACCTCGTAGAACCCGCGTGACGCATCCAGGTCGGCCACCCGCACCCACAGGTGGTCGATCCCGCCGGGCCGCACGTCCCCGTGGTGCACCGCCTCCACGCTGTTCCCATCCGGGTCGCGCAGGAACCCGCCGTAGTAGTCGTCGCGGTAGCGCGGCCGCAATCCCGGCCGGCCGTCGTCGAGGAACCCGGCTTCGGTGCCGGACTGCCAGAACGCATCAACCTGCTCCGGCGAGCTCGCCGCGAAGCCCACGTGCAGCCGCTTGGTGGGCGGGCACGCGCGGGTCGCCTGGCAGAGCGAGAAATCGTTCCACTCGGCCAGGTCCTCGCCGGAGTACGTCGGCGGGCGGTCGAGCGCCGCGAGCACGGCCGCGTAGAACCGCTCCGACTCGCTGCGGTCCGACACCCGCACGGTGACGTGGTCGAACACGACTGCACTATCCCAAATCGGACGGCCGGTACGCAACGCGTGCGCGATCTCGGCCGATCAGGAGCCGAGCACGCGCGCGCTGCCGCTGGTCGAGTACACGTCCTTGCGCGCGATCAGGCCATCGCGGAACGGGAACACGTCGATGCCGTCCCATTCCAGCTTGCGGCCGTCGGGATGGGTGGCCGTGGCCGTCCACTCGCTGACCACGAAGTCGTCACCGTAGTAGGCGCGGCGGCCGCGGAAGTGCAGGTCGGGCCAGCCGGCGAAGATGCCGGCGATGTGCGCGCTCACGGCCTCGGCGCCCTCCACCCGCTCTCCCGCCGTGTGGTTCTGGAACACGATCTCGGGGTGGTGGTAG
>DATNEO010000123.1:0-21845 GCA_035553035.1 Gaiellales bacterium
CAACACGATCCTGGTCGGCGACTACTGGAACTACCGGGTCTGGCGCTACACCACCGACGGCCAGCTGGTCGGCTCGGTCTCCCAGCACGCGCTGGGCGGCCTCAGCGGCGGCATCACCGCGCCCTACGACGTCGAGGCCGACCCCACCGATCTCAACTCGAGCGGCAAGGCGGCGCTGTGGGTGGCCGACCAGGGCAGCTCGCGGATCGTCGAGTTCGACCACAGCGGCCAATGGCTGCAGACGATCGGCCCGCTGAACACGGGACAGGCCAGCGGTACCGATGCGCAGCACCCGGGCCACAACTATGCGTACGGCTGCGGGGGCGGTCAGATGCACATCCCCACGCACATCCTGGTCGACACGGTGCAGCCGTCGCACCTGATCTACGTTTCTGACCCCAACTGTCGTGCGGTCTACATCTTCGACCACAGCGGCACGTTTCAGGGATCGCTGGACTGGACGGGCTCGGGTGTGAGCACACCGATCCCGCGCGGCGTGGCGGAGGACGCGGCCGGCAACATCTACGTCGCCGAGTTCAACTCGCGCAAGATCTTCGTGTTCAGCGCGACGACCCGGAAGATCATCGGGGTGATCGGCCCCCAGAGCGACGAGAACGATGTGCGCGGCATCGACATCGACCCGACCAACCACTTGATCTACACCGTCGGTGCCTACTGGAACCGGGTCTACGAGTTCTCGTATGACCCGGCGAAGGTCGCGGCCGGCACCGGGCCTTCGAGCATCGTCGGCACGTTCGTGAACGAGTGGCGCACCATCGACGGCAGCAACTATGCCAGTGGCCATCAGGCGTTCGACTCGATCCGCTTCCCGGCGGTGGATGGCCAGGGCAACGTCTACGTCGGTGAGACCTGGGGCTGCGACGCGTCCTGCAACGGCACGCCCTACGGCTACGGCGTCGAGAAGTTCGCACCCGGCAACATCTCCGCCTTCCCATCGTGCAACGTCGCAAACGGCGGCACCGCCCAGACGACCTGCGCCGGCGCGACCCGCCTGCCGTGGGCGACCGGCCCCCAGCCTCCGCCGCAGGGCGGGTTCAACCAGCAGAACGGGATCGGCCTCGACTCGAACGGGAACCTGTATGTGATCGACACCTTCGAGCAGCGCGTGCAGAAGTTCGACACGACCAAGACCTGCGGCTCGGCGGGTAACTGCCCCGCCTGGGAGCTGCAGTGGGGCTCACGGGCGCCCAACGCACCGAAGTCACAGGGATTCGGGTATCCGCGCACGCTGACGGTGGGCGACGACGGCCGAATCTGGGTGGGTGACAACAACAACGACGTGCTGGCATTCAATCCGGACGGCTCATTCGTGCACCGCTACGGCTCCCAGGGAAAGGGCAGCGGCCAGTTCTCAGGCGGCGTGCAGGGCATCGACGTCGAGGGCGGAAAGGTCTACGCCACCGACGTGGGCGGTTGCCGCCTGCAGGTGTTCGACGAGGCCAAGTTGCTGACGGCGGACAGCATTGCCAATGCGCCCGCCGGCACGCTGCTGGAAAGCCTGGGTACGTGCGGAACGGCTGCGAACCAGATGAAGCTGCCGCGCGGCGTGGCCGTCTCATCCAGCGGAACGACGGCGTACGTCGTCGACACCGGCGCCAACCGGATCAGCATCTGGAGCCTGTCGAACAACACCGCCACCACCGCGAAACCGAACTGTGGCGGCACGCTGCTGTCGCAGCCGTGGGGGATCACGTGGGATCCGGCCCGCACCTGGCTCTACATCGGCGACGTCGGCAACAAGCGCATCGTGCGCTGGGATCCGGTCTCCGGCAGCTGCCAGGTGGTTGCCACGACCGCCACGCTGCCCGCCGGCTACACCATGGACGGCAGCAACTACCTTGCGTTCGGACCCGACGGCAGGCTGTACGCGAGCGACAACAGCCGCCACATCTACGCCTTCACGATCACCGGCTGAAGGATCGCCTCGGCGACCGATAGCGCGGGTCGTGAGCTCGTGCGACCTTCCGGGACGCGACCGACCCGTCGTTATCGCTAAGCCTCTCGCGTATTTCGCCGATGACGAACCACAGATGATCCGGAGTCAGCTCAGATGAACGACACAAAGCTCGCAGATCTGGCCGTCAGCATCCTGTCGCAGCTGCCCACGCCGAAGGTCGAGGCGTTCTCCGCCCGCGGCGGCGTGGTGCTGCTCGAGCTGCAGTCGCAGGACGGGGTCTACATCATCGCCGAGGCGCCGCGGCCGCAGGTGCGCGACCAGCTCGACCTGCTGGTGCGCACGAACGAGATCAGCGGCGGCGGCTACGACATCTCGCTGACCGTGGCCGAAACCCTGCACCAGACGGAGTCGACGATCAGCGTGCGGATGCTGGTGCGGGACGTGCTGCGTCGCGAGAGCGAACGCACCACCCCGCGCGCCGCCGTCGAGGAGCTGGCGCTGATGCACGTGCTGGGCGCACGCAGGATCGCGGAGGGCGAGGAGTTCGACGTGCGCCTGGCCGACCTGTCGCCGACCGGCGTTGCCTTCATCACCGACCGCAGCTTCCACACCGGCGACTTCTTCGCGATGATGGTGACCATCCGGGGACAGCTCATACGCCTTCAGGCGCGGGCGCTGCAGACCTCCCCGTCGCACTACGGCCGCCAGCGGGTGGGCTGCGAGATCCTGCAGATCGCCGACGACGATCGCCGCCGCATCTCGGCGCTGATCGCCGAGGCGCCCCACACGGGCACCGTCGACCAGCGCTTCCGCCGCTCCGCCTGACTCGCCTGCCGGTATCCTCCCGCGCCGATGCCATCGGACGCCCCACTGGCGGACGCGGTCGACGCGTTCCTGGCCGACCCCGGCACCACCTTCACCGTGCCCGGGCACAAGCGCGCGCCCGGCATCGCCGACCGGCTGCTGATGCTCGACCTGCCGCTGGTCTCGGGCGCCGACGACTCGCGCCTGGGCGGCGACGTGCTGGGCAAGGCGGAGCGCCTGGCGGCACAGCTGTGGGGCGCCGACCTGTGCAGGTTCTCGGTGGCCGGATCGACGCACGGCAACCAGTCGCTGGCACTGGCGGCAGCGCGGCCGGGCGACCGCGTGGCCGTCGCCCGGACGCTGCACAAGTCGATGTTCGGCGGGCTGGTGCTGGCCGGTCTGGAGCCGGTCTGGGTGCGGCCGCAGGTCGACCCGGAGACGGGACTTGCAACACAGGTGCCGGCCGGCGCTGTGGCCGCTGCGATGCGCGACCACCCGAATCTGCGGGCGGTGTTCCTGGTCGAGCCCAGCTACGTGGGCATGCTGTCCGACCTGGAGGCGATCGCCGCCGTTGTGCACGGGGCCGCGGTGCCGCTGATCGTCGACCAGGCCTGGGGCGCACACCTCGGCTTCCACCCGGCGCTGCCTGCGCATGCCATCGACCGCGGCGCCGATGCCATGGTCACCTCGACCCACAAGACGCTGACGGCCTTCACGCAGGGCTCGGTGGTGCTGGCCCGCGGCGGCCTGCTCGATCTGTCCCGCGTCGAGGAGTCGTTCGAGCTGCTGCACACCACCAGCCCATCCGCCGCGATCCTGGCATCGACCGACCGCGCCCGGCAGCTGATCGAGGACCGCGGCCGGCAGCTGCTGGAGCAGGCGATCGCGCTCGTGGCCGACGCCCGCGCCCGGCTTCGCCGGATCGACGGCCTGCACGTCTCGGAGGCGTCAGATCCGGTGAAGCTGGTGCTGGGGCTGGCCGGCACCGGCGCCGACGGGTTCCGGGTCGAGGCCGACCTGCTTGCCGACGGCCTGCGTCTGGAGATGGCCGACCGTGACACGCTGGTACCGATCGTGACGCTGGCGGACACGCCGGCCACGGTGGCACGTCTGGTGGAGGTGCTGGAGCGATCGATCGGGCTGCGGAGGGGAGCGGCACGGCCGCTGGCCGCTTCCAGCGTGTGGTCGCTGCAGCCGGTGGCAGCGATCAGCCCCCGCCAGGCCTTCTTCGCGCCACGCGAGCGCGTGCCGGCCGGTCGCGCGGTGGGCCGGGTGGCGGCCGAGACGGCCGCGCCCTACCCGCCCGGCATCCCGGCGCTGGCACCGGGCGAGCTGATCACCGAGGAGATCCTGGTCGCGCTGCAGCGCGAGGCGGCAGCCGGAACGCGGGTCGCGTACTGCTCGGATGCCACGCTCGAGACGCTGCTGGTGGTGGCCGACCGGCCCGTCTAACACTGGCGCCGGGTTCTGCCGATACCCGGCTCGATGCAGGTTCTCAGCGAGGCCGTCCGCGCCCCGGGCCGCGATCGAGCGGCTGCGGCCGCGCGCGGGCTGACCCGCTCATCGGTGATCTGGGCAGCGTCGCTGGCCGCGCTCGTGTTCACCGCCGTCGCGTGCACCACCTCGCGGCTGTTGATGCTGGACACGTTCGCGAGCCTCGCGGCCGGTCGTGAGATCGCCCAGCACGGCGTGCCCCACACCGAGGCGCTGACGTGGGCCGCGCACGGACGCCCCTGGATCGACCAGCAGTGGCTGGGCCAATGGCTGTTCTACGAGGCCTACCGTCTGGGCGGGTACCCGGCGGTGGGCGCGCTGTCAGCCGTCAGCATCGCGCTGGCCTTCGGCGTGCTGGCCGCCTACATGCTGCACCGCGGCACCTCCACCGTGCGCACGCTGATCTGGGTGGCGGTGGCCTACGCCATCTGCGAACTGAACACCGTCATGCGCACCCAGAGCTTCGCCTATCCGCTGTTCGTGCTGATGATCGTGATCCTGCTGGAGGACGACCGCCGGCATCACTTCAACCGCAGCCTGTTGGCGCTGCCGCTGCTGTTCCTGCTGTGGGCCAACCTGCACGGCTCGGTGCTGCTGGCCGCCCCGATCGTGGTCATCTACTGCCTGTGGGCTGCGGCGCACAACCTGCGCCCGCGGCGGCGGCGCACGCTGGTGGCGTACCTGGGGCTCGCGGCCTGCATGCCACTGGCGCTGCTGACGACACCCTATGGGCTGACGATCGCCGGCTACTACCGCTCGGTGCTCGACAACCCCGTGCTGACCGCCCGCGTCGGCGAGTGGCACGCGGCCACGTTCGGCGGCCCCAGCACACAGTTCGTGATCGTGCTGCTGGCGGCGATCGGCCTGCTGGGGTTCGCCTACGGGCGCGGGTTCCGCCCGCCGCTGTTCATGGTCGGCCTGACCTTCGCGCTGGCGGTGGCCGGCATCCACGCGGTGCGCTATCAGGTCTGGTTCGGGTTCGCCGCCACGCTGCTGATCGCCGAGGTGATGAGCGGCACGTTCGCGTCATCGGAGTCGCCGCTGATCCGCCGCATCTCCGCCCGGGTTGTGCCGGTCGCGGCGGTGATCGGGGTCGTGGGCAGCTCGCTGCTGCTGGCCACCACCGCCACGTCGCGGTTCGAGGCGCTGTCGCCGCGTCCCGCCATGGACGCGACCGCGACCTGGGCGGCCGCCCATCCGCAGGCAAAGATCATGGCTGGTGACACCTCGGCGTCGGCACTCCTATGGACGCATCCGGAGCTGACCGGTCGAGTCGGGTTCGACTCGCGCTACGAGATCTACTCCCAGCGCCAGCTGCTTGCCTACACCGACTGGGTGGCCGGCAACGGCTCGCGGTCGCAGTGGTCGCGGGTGCTGGACGGCTACGACGAGGTGCTGCTCTCGACCGCCTACCGCCAGAACGTGATCGACCGCATGCGCACGCTGCCCGGCTGGCACCGCGTCTACGGCGATGCGGACGGCGTCGTGTTCGTGCGCGACGGGGCCGGCTGACTCAGCCGGCGGCGCGCTCGGCGTTGAACTCGGCCGCAGCCTCGGCGATGCCGTCGCCCCGGTGCGGCTGGATGGCGCCCCGCACGTGCGCCATGAACCGGGCCGGCGCATCCGGATCGACCCGCTTCACCCGCTCGCCGCCGGGCACGGTCAGGAGCGTCTTCGCCGCCGCCGCACGCGCCATGAAGGTGGCCGCGGTGAGGCCGCGCACCGCCAGCTCGCCCGCGGCACCGTGGTGCTTGCGGGCGTAGACGGCGCGGCTGCGCTCCATCTCGGCGATCCGCCGCGCCGGCACCCCGCCGGTGCTGGCGTTCTCGAGGTGCACCAGCGAGGCCTGCGGGAAGTACGCGGTCGCGTAGCCGGCGTCGCGCAGGCGCAGGCACAGGTCGGGATCCTCGGAGTAGATGAACAGCTGCTCGTCGAAGCCGCCGACGGCGGCCAGCGCCGGCCGCCGGGCCAGGATGGCGGCGCCGCACACCCAGTCGACGCGGGCGATGCGGTCGCCGCCCGACTGGATCCAGCCGCGCCGCTGCAGCGTCACCGTCGTCAGCGCCACCCGGCCCGGCGTGGGGAAGTGGAAGGCGGACGGCTGCTGTGAGCCGTCGGGGTTCAGGATCTTCGGCCCACAGGCGCCCACCTCGCGGTTCTGGTCCATGAACCGGCGCATGCGGTCGAGCATGCCCTCGTGCAGGACGGTGTCCTCGTTCAGGATCAGCACGTAGCGGCCCCGCGCCCTTCGGATCGCCTCGTTGTGGTTGGCGCCGAAGCCGTGGCGCCGCTCCCGCTCCACCACCTCGACGTCCGGGTACGCCTCGCCCACCGCGGCCGCGCTGCCGTCGGTGGAGGCGTTGTCGATCACGATCGTCTGCAGGGCCGTGTCGCGCGCGGCACCCTCGAGCGAGGCCAGGCAGCCCAGCAGCAGCTCCCGGTTGTTGGTGTTGACCAGGGAGATCGTGATGTCGGGGGTGCCGCTCACCGGGTCAGGCCGGCGGCAGCCAGCCGGTCGGCCGCGGCGTCCACCGAGTCGGTGGCCTGCTGCGTCGCGACCCAGCCCAGCAGCTCCCGCATGCCGTCGGCGAACTCGACCCGAGGCGCATAGCCAAGGGTCTTCCGCGCCAGCGAGATGTCCGAGAAGCAGTGCCGTATGTCGCCGGCGCGGAACTTGTTCACGACCTCGGGCTGCAGGTGCTCCTTGCCCAGGCCGCGGGCCAGCTCACGGGCGACGTCGAGCACCGAGGTTGACACGCCGGTGCCCAGGTTGACGGCGCGGTGATCGGCGCCGCCGCCTTCGAGCGCCGCCACGCAGCCGGCCGCGATGTCGGAGACGTGCACGAAGTCGCGGCTCTGGAGGCCGTCCTCGAACACCAGCGGCGCGTTGTCGTTCAGCAGCCTGCCGCCGAAGATCGCGGCCACGCCGGTGTAGGGGTTGGACAGAGCCTGCCGGTCGCCGTAGACGTTGAAGAAGCGCATGGCGACGGTGGGCAGGCGGTGGGCGCGGCCGATCGCCAGGAACATCTCCTCGTGGTCGCGCTTGTTGACGGCGTAGATCGACATCGGCTGCACCGGCTTGTCCTCGCCGGTCGCCAGCGGCTCCAGCGGCCGGCCGCAGTCCGGGCAGGCCAGCTCCCACCGGCGCGCGTCCAACTGCTCGTCGCTGCGCACCTGCGGCGCAAGCAGCCCGTGCTCGGGGCAGCGGTAGCGGCCCTCGCCGTAGATCGACATCGACGAGGCCACCAGCACCCGTGCCAGCTGGTCGCGGCGCTTCGAGATCTCCTCCAGCATCACGGCCGCGCCGATCGAGTTGATCGACGTGTAGCGCTCGATCTCGTACATCGACTGGCCGACGCCGACGGCCGCCGCGAAGTGCACGACGTGGTCGATGCCCTCGAGCGCGGCCGCCACCGCCTCGTGGTCGCGGACATCACCGACGCGCAGGTCGATCTGGGGATCGAGGTAGGCCGGCCGCTCGCCGGCCGGGTGCACCTGGGGGTCGAGGTTGTCGAGCGCCCGCACCTCATGGCCACGCGCCAGCAGGGCGTCGGCCAGGTGCGATCCGATGAAACCGGCGCCACCCGTGATCAGGACTCGCATGAGGCCGGATGTTACCGACCTCACATTCAGCGGGCGTTCAGTCCGAGTTAACCCGGCTCCGCCACGTAGCGCACCATCTGGCGTCCGTATGCCTCGAACTCGCCGTCGTCCCGCATGCCGATCTTCTGCATCACCCGCACCGAGGGAGCGTTCTGGGGGTAGGACAGCGCCACCACCCGCTCCAGCCCGAGCGGGCCGAAGGCAACGTCCAGGCAGGCGCGGCCGACCTCGGTGGCGATGCCGCGGCCCCAGGCGTCACGTACCAGCTCGTACACCACCTCCACTTCGGGGCCGGCCATCTCCACCAGCACCAGGCCGGCCACGCCGATCACCTCGCCGCCGTCGCGGCCGGCCACCGCCCACAGCGAGAACCCCTGCTCATGCTGGTGGTCGATCAACCGGCCGACGCCCGCCGCCGTCTGCTCGGGCGTGCGCACCGAGCCCTCGGCGCCGACGTACCGCATCGCCTCCGGGTCGCCGTACAGCCGCTGCAGCGGCTCGGCATCCTGCGGCCGTAGCAGCTGCAGCCGGAAGCGCTCGGTGGTGGCCACCACCTCCAAACGACCGGGCGCGCTGACCGAGCGAAACGGCCAGTCTCGCTCGAGCCACTCCCAGACCGCCTGCCACAGCGGCTGGTCGAGCTGGGCGTGGGTGGCCCGCACCCACAGCAGCACCTCGGCATCGTGGAGCGGCCGCTTGCAGGGATAGATGTAGACGCAGCCGATCACCGACCGCGAGCCCCGGTCGAGCACGGTGTAGGTGAAGCCTTTCCGTTGCTCGAAGTCGCGCTGATGCCGCTCCAGGTCGCCGCGGTTCTGCTCGAGCGTCATCGGGCGCGGCCAGCTGCCGTCGGGGTAGCCGGGCGTCGCTCGGATGTGCTCCATGCTGGATGTCCAGGCGTCGTAGTCGGACTCGTTGTGCTGCGGGCCGAGCGGCTCCAACTCGAAGCCCGTCGTCGCCAGGCCGGCGGGCGGAACGAATGTGTCCGGCACAAACGGCGTGCGCTGATCCGTCTCCATCGCGCGATCCTAGCCGGCTAGCATCCGGCCCATGGATGACTGCATCTTCTGCCGGATCGTGGCCGGCGAGCTACCCTCGATCCGCATCCACGAGGACGAGCGGGCGATCGTGATCATGGACATCAACCCGGCCACCCGCGGCCACGCGCTGGTGATCCCGCGGGCCCACGCCCGCGACATCCGGGACATCTCCGACGAGGACCTGGCGCACTGCGCGCGGGTCTCGCGCGACATCGCCGACCGGGCCCTGTCGGCCCTCGGCGCCGACGGCGTCACGATCATGCAGTCCAACGGTGCGGCCGCCTGGCAGACGGTCTTCCACTACCACGTGCACGTGATCCCGCGCTACGAGGGCGACCCGCTGGTGCTGCCGTGGCGCCCGGCTCCCGGTGACCTCGCGGAGATCCAAGATATAAGCTCCGCTTATTTTCAAGATTAGCTTTTCTTCTGTAGAATGCGGCCCGTGAGCTCACTTCCGACACGCGCGGACGTGCTCGTGGTCGGCAGCGGCGGCGCCGGCCTGGCCGCGGCATGGGCGGCCTCCCGCGATGGCGCGCGGACGGTGCTGATCACCAAGGGCTCGCCAGCCTCCTGCAACACCGGTAAGGCCCAGGGCGGCATCCAGGCCGCCATCGGCGCCGACGACTCGCCCGAGCAGCACGCCGCCGACGTCTACCGCTCCTCGCACGACACGGCCGACATGGAGCTGGTGTCGGTGCTGACCGGCGAGGCACCGGAGGCGATCGCCTGGCTGGAGCAGCTGGGCGTCGAGTTCTCACGTGAGGGCGACGGCTACCGGCTGGCCCGCTGCGGCGGCGCGTCCACCAGGCGCCTGCTGCAGGTGGGCGACCGCACCGGCCACGCCATCGCCCACGCCCTGCGCGGCGCGCTGGCCGCCGCGGGCGTCGAGATCCACGGCCACGCGGCGCTGACGGCGCTGGCGAAGCCCAACGGGCACTTCACGGCGACCGTCGACTGCGAGGAGGAGACGGCCACGATCGAGGCCGGCACCGTCGTGCTGGCGGCCGGCGGCCGCTGCTATGCGGAGGCCAGGCGCCGTGGCGTTCTCACCACCAACCAGCCCGGCGCCACCGGGGAGGTGGCGGCGCTGGCGCGCGAGCTGGGAGCGGCCGCCCGCGACGAGGACTCGCTGCAGCACCACCCCAACGGTGGCGCCTGGCCCCCGCCGCTCCAGGGCTACTCGATCCCCGAGACCACGCGCAGCTACGGGGCGCTGCTGGTGAACGGCAAGGGGGAGCGATTCGTCGACGAGCTGGCGCCGCGCGACACGGTGGCGGAGGCGATCGTGAAGGAGTGCGACGAGGGCCGCGGCCTGACCACGCCGGACGGCCGCCCGGCGGTGCTGCTGGACACCACCCGGATCGAGGCGGAGGTGGCCGACCAGGTGCTGCCCTACATGATGCGGCGTTACCGCCACGCCGGGATCGACCCGCTGACCGAGCCGATCCTGACCTATCCCGTGCTTCACTACCAGAACGGCGGGCTGGTGATCGACCGGGACGGCCGCACCACCGTCGAGGGTCTGTTCGCCGCAGGTGAGATCACCGGCGGCGTGCACGGCCGCAACCGCATGATGGGGAACTCCCTGCTCGACTGCACCGTGTTCGGGCGCCGCGCCGGCCGCGCCGCCGCCGCGGATGCCCGCTGAAAGGATCACCTTGGCCATCGACACCACCACAGACCTGCAGCAGACCGTTGAGGACGCCGCCGCGCACCTCTACGTGTGGTCGCTGAAGGACATCCCCCAGGACCTGCGCGACGCCCTCCGAAACGCCATGGAGACCGAGACCCACAAGGTCGGCAAGCGCATCCTGGAGACGATCAACACCAACGTGTCGGTGGCCGACGAGCGCAAGAACCTGGTCTGCCAGGACACCGGCCTGGCCGTCTACTACGTGCGGCTGGGCGAGCGCTTCCCGCTGCACCCGGCCCGCATCGAGCAGGCCCTGCGCGAGGGCACCCGCCGCGCCACGCTGGAGCACCCGCTGCGCTCGAACACGGTGCACACGCTCACCCGGGTGCCGACCGGCGACAACACCGGACACAAGATCCCGCACATCCACTGGGAGTTCGTGCCGGACTGGGACGGCCTGGACGTGAAGTGCATCCCCAAGGGGTCGGGCTCCGAGAACATGAGCTTCCTGAAGATGCTGGTGCCGGCCGACGGCGTCTCGGCGATCAAGCGGTTCGTGCTCGACTCGATCGTCGGCGCCGGCGGCAAACCCTGCCCGCCCGGCATCGTCGGCGTCGGCATCGGCGGCTCCGCCGACCTGGCCATGCACCTGGCCAAGGAGGCGATCGCGCGGCCGGTCGACGACGTCAACCCGGATCCGGACGTGGCGGCGCTTGAGCGCGAGCTGTTCGAGCTGCTGAACGAGACCGGCATCGGCCCGATGGGGCTGGGCGGCGACACCACGGTGCTGTCGGTGCACGTGGAGCAGGCCCACACCCACATCACGCTGAACCCGGTGGCCGTGAACTACCAGTGCTGGGCGGCCCGCCGCGCAAGCGCCCACATCTTCAGTGACGGCACCGTCGACTACGACCGGGAGGCTTGAGTGCTCCAGTCGGCGACATCTGGCGGCACCCGGCGGCTGCAACGCGTCACCATCCGGCGTCCTCGACCGGCGCCGTGCGAAGCACCTTCACCGGTCTTCGTCCTTGGCTGGCTCGCTTTTCGCTCGCCGGCCCTCCACCGACGCCACCGACTGGAGCACTAGTGGCACACCACGAGATCACCTTCCCCATCGACGAGGCGACCGTCCGCGAGTTTCGGGCCGGCGACACCGTCACCATCCAGGGCCACATCATCGGCATCCGCGACGCCACCCAGATCCGCATCTTCGACAAGGGCGTCGAGCCGCCGATGTCGCTTCGCGGCGCGGCGCTGCTGCACACCGCGCCCAATGTGCGCAAGCTGGGCGAGGGCCGCTACGAGCCGATGTGCATCGGCACCACCACCAGCGCCCGCATGAGCCGCTTCACCGAAGGCCTGGTGCGCGACCACGGCGCCCGCGCGATCATCGGCAAGGGCGGACTGCTGCCGGAGGCGCTGGTGCCGCTGCGCGACCACGGCGGCGTCTACCTGGCGATCGTGGGCGGCGCGGCCGCGCTCGAGACCACCCAGATCGAGGAGATCGAGCAGGTCGAGTGGGAAGACCTGATGCCGGAATGTCTCTGGAAGTTCCGCGTCAAGGACTTCGGCCCGCTGATCGTGGGCATGGACACGCACGGCGAATCGCTCTACGAGAACGTCCAGGTCGAGGCGCGCAAGCGGCTCGAGGAAACCATCTACTCGAGGTTATAAGTCATGGTCGAAGAGTTCCTGGGCCTACCGATGCGCCCGTCCAAACCGCGCGAGCGCGGGCTCACCCACGTGATCGACAAGGGCATGACCCTGGCCGAGGTGGACGGCATGTTCGAGACCTCCGGTGAGTACGTGGACATGGTCAAGCTGGGCTGGGGCACGTCCTACGTGACGCAGAACCTGTCCGCGAAGGTGAAGCTCTACCACTCCTACGAGACGCCCGTCATGTGCGGCGGCACCCTGCTCGAGGCGGCGGTCGCGCGCGGCCGCGTGGACGAGTTCCGGCGCTGGACGCGCAGCCACGGCTTCACGCACGTGGAGGTGTCCGACGGCACCCTCCAGATGGAGCGGGAGAGCAAGCAGGAGCTGATCAGCTCCCTGGCCGAGGAGTTCGTGGTGCTGTCCGAGGTCGGCTCCAAGGACCAGGACTCGATCTTCGCGCCCTACCAGTGGGTGGCCTGGATCAAGGAGGAGCTGGAGGCCGGCGCCTGGAAGGTGATCACCGAGGCCCGCGAGACCGGCACCGCCGGCATCTTCCGCGGCACCGGCGAGGTGCGCAGCGGTTTGATCGACGAGATCGTGCACGAGATCCCGGCCGACAGCCTGCTGTTCGAGGCACCCCAGAAGGAGCAGCAGGCCTGGTTCATCCGGCACCTCGGCCCCGAGTGCAACCTCGGCAACATCCCCCACGACGAGGTGATCCCGCTGGAGACGCTGCGGCTGGGGCTGCGCTCCGACACGTTGCCTGACCTGCTGCTGCGGGACATCCCCACCGCCACATGAGCACCACCCTTCCCATCAGCCCGGCCGAGGCAGCGCGCCTGGCCGACGATCTCGAGTCGCGCAGCGCCGAGGACGTGCTGCGCGTTGCCGTGGAGCTGTTCCACCCGCGGCTGGTGCTGACCTGCTCATGGCAGAAGCAGAGCTCGGTGCTGGTGCACATGCTGTCGGAGATCCAGCCGGACGTGCGGGTGGTCGAGTTCGACACCGGCCTGCTGTTCCGCGAGACCTACGAGACCCGCCAGAAGCTGATCGAGCGCTACCCGGTGCGGTTCGAGCGGATCGAGCCGGAGCTGTCGGTCGCCGAGCAGGCCGCCAAGCACGGAGACCGGCTGTGGGAGCGGGATCCCGACGGCTGCTGCGCGATGCGCAAGGTGGCGCCGCTGCGCCAGGCGCTGGACGGCATGGACGCCTGGATCACGGGAATTCGGCGCGACCAGTCGACAACCAGGGAAAGTGCCCGCAAAATCGAGATAGATGAGCGTCGCGGCATTGTGAAGGTGCAGCCGCTGGCCGATTGGACCAACCGCGATGTCTGGCGCTACATCTGGAGGCATGGCATCCCGTACAACCCGCTGCACGACCACGGTTACCCGTCGATCGGCTGCGTCCCCTGCACCGCATCGGTGGACAGCGGCGCCGACGAGCGCACGGGCCGCTGGAAGGGCACGGGCAAGGTCGAGTGCGGCCTACACGGCGACTAACCGCTACAACGCGTCAGACGATACGACGAAAGGAACGATTACTCGTGGGGAATGAAACCAACGGATTCACGCTCTGGTTCACCGGACTGTCCGGGGCCGGAAAGAGCACCATCGCTGAGATCGTCGGCCCGGAGCTTGAGCGGCGCGGCATCCTGGTCGACCACCTGGACGGCGACGTCGTCCGCACCAACCTCAGCAAGGGCCTCGGCTTCTCGCGCGAGGACCGCGACGCCAATATCCTGCGCATCGGGTTCGTCGCGAAGCTGCTGACCCGGCACGGTGCCGGCGTGATCGTGGCCGCCATCTCGCCCTACGCCGAGACCCGCGACGCCGTGCGCGAGATGATCGGCGACCGGTTCGTCGAGGTGTTCGTGGCGACGTCGCTCGACGAGTGTGCCCGCCGCGACGTGAAGGGCCTGTATGCGAAGGCCTTCTCCGGTGAGATCAAGGAGTTCACGGGCGTCTCCGATCCCTACGAGGCTCCCGAGCATGCCGAGATCGTGGTCGAGACCGAGGGCCGCACGCCCGAGCAGTCGGCGCAGCATGTGATCACGCAACTCGAGCAGCTCGGCTTCGTCGCACGCGAGAAAGAGGAGGCCGTCGCCTGATGCCGGAGGCGACCGCATCGACGAAGTCGAACGTGATCGCGCCGCACGGCGGCGAGCTGATCGACCGCACCGTCAGCGGTGACGAGGCCGCGGCGCTTGCGGCCGAGGCCGAGTCGCTGCCGCGGGTGCGGATGAGCGACAAGCAGACGGCCGACCTGGACATGATCGCCTCCGGGGCGCTGTCGCCATTGACCGGGTTCATGACCCGGGCCGACTACGACGCCTCGGTCGAGGACATGCACCTCGCAAATGGACTGCCGTGGGCGATGCCGGTGACGCTGTCGGTGTCCGACGCTCCGGCCGCTGACCGGCTGGCGCTGGAGAGCGCCGAAGGGGAGCTGCTGGCCGTGCTCGACGTGGAGGAGGTGTTCAGCGTCGACCGCGAGAACGAGGCGGCCAAGACGTACCGCACCACCGAGCAGGAGCATCCGGGCGTCGCGCAGATCTACGCCGAGGGCCCGACCCTGGTGGGCGGCCCGGTGACGGTCTTCAAGCGGCCCGACCCGGCCTTCCCCGCGTACCAGCTCGATCCGAAGGACACCCGCGCGGCCTTTGCCGAGCGGGGCTGGAGCCGCGTGGTCGGCTTCCAGACGCGGAACCCGGTGCACCGCGCGCACGAGTACATCCAGAAGTGCGCGCTGGAGACCGTCGACGGGCTGCTGCTGCACCCTCTGGTCGGCAAGACCAAGGGCGACGACATCCCCGCCGACGTGCGTATGCAGTGCTACGAGACGCTGTTGCAGAGCTACTACCCGGCCGACCGCACCGTGCTCGGGGTGTTCCCCGCGGCGATGCGCTACGCCGGCCCCCGGGAGGCCGTGTGGCACGCCCTCTGCCGCAAGAACTACGGCTGCTCGCACTTCATCGTCGGCCGCGACCATGCCGGCGTGGGCAGCTACTACGGCACCTACGACGCGCACCGCATCTTCGATGAGTTCCAGCCGCACGAGCTGGACATCGAGCCGATGTTCTTCGACCACACGTTCTTCTGCAAGACCTGCGGGAACATGGCCTCCAACAAGACCTGCCCGCACCCCTCCGACCACCACGTGTTCCTTTCCGGCACGAAGGTGCGCGAGATGCTCGGCCACGGCGAGGTGCCGCCGGTCGAGTTCACGCGACCCGAGGTGGCCGAGGTGCTGATCGCCGCATACCGCGGCCAGTAGCCTGATCTGACCGGCGAGGGCCGGGCGCCGCCGAGGCTCCCGGCCCCCGCTTGCGTTCTTCTCTAGCAGGCTTGTTCAGGGTGCCAGATAGGGGGTTTCAGGCCTCCCGTGTGCAAAACCTCCGTCAGCGCACTTGCATTCCCCACTAAACCGCTTAGACTAGTGGAACTACTGAACAACGGTCACCAACACGGGGGCGCAAACAGATGGACATCAACACCGGAATGATCGCAGCGGGGCTCGCCGTCGGCATGCTGGTCGGAGCGACGGGCATGGGCGCCGGCTCGCTGATGACGCCGATCCTGATCACCGTGTTCGGCATCCCGCCGACGACCGCCGTCGGCAGCGACCTGATCTACGCCGCGATCACGAAGATGTTCGGAGCCGCCCGCCATCACCAGCTCAAGAACGTGAACACCGAGCTGGGCCTGTGGATGGGTGCCGGCAGCGTTCCCGCCGCCATCCTGGGCGTGTTCACCCTCTACGAGATCTTCCCCCGCGTCGGCATCGACGTGAACAGCGTGCTGCTGAACCTGATCGGCATCGTGCTGGTGGTCGTCGGCATCACGGTGGCGGCCCGCACGTTCCTCACGATCCCGCGGCTGTGGAGCTCGGACAACCTGCCCACCGACGGCCCGCTGGACACCTGGCACAAGGTGCTGGCCGTCACCATCGGCGTCGTGTTCGGCTTCATCCTGGGCCTGACCTCGGTCGGCTCGGGCGTGTTCTTCGGCCTCACCCTGGTCACGCTGTTCCCGCTGGCCGCCCGCCGGGTGGTCGGCACCGACCTGTTCCACGCGATGCTGGTGACGGTCGCGGCCGGCCTGGCCACGCTGGTCTGGGGCACCCCCAACTTCAGCGTCGTCGGCTCGATCCTGATCGGCTCGATCCCCGGCATCCTGATCGGCTCGCACTTCACCAATCGCGCCCCCGAGCGGATGCTGCGTGGCGCGATCGCGGTGGTGCTGGCCGCCTCCGGCCTGAAGACGCTGGACGCCGCCCCGTACTGGTACGTGATCGGCGCCGCGGTGATCCTGGTGGTGGCCGCGGTCTACCTGGCCAGGGGCGTCAAGGCTTCCAAGCCGGCCTCCGCGCCGGCGCCGGCCGAGCTGCAGCAGACGTAACGAACGCCGCAGCGGCTCACGGTGCGTACCCAGATGGGTGGTTGGTATCTCCGTGATATCCAAGGCGCAAGGCATCGCCTTGCGCCGGTCGGGAGTGACCTGCGATCACGCAGGTCACGACCGGGCGAGAACCGAGTCTCGCAGGTGCAAGGCCAACGGCCTTGCACCTGCGAGGAGCGATCTGCGATTACGCAGATCGCGAACGGAGACGACAGTTCGCAGCCGTAGCCACCCTGACGCCGCTGCTGATTCAGACTCGGCGCAGCGACCAGGCTCACGGGAGATATCGACCAGCCATCTAGACTCTGGGCCGCACCGTGAGCCACCGCGCAGCCGCCGCCATCCCGCTGGTCCTGATCGCCCTCTGTGCCGCGGCGTTTCTCCGCGCAGAGCAGCTGAAGCTGCACCACTCGGCGGTCGCGCATCCCCACGTGCGGCAGGCATTCTCCCCCGGCTGCACCGATCCGGGCTGCCTGCCGGCCGCCAGGCTCAGCTTCACGCTGCGAAAGGCACAGGCCCTGGATCTGGCGATCGTCGACGCCACCGGCAACGTCACCAAGACGCTCGCCACAGGCCGCCGTTACCGGAAGGGCCCCGTCGTGCTCCACTGGGACGGCAGCACCGACTCGGGTGGGCAGGCCCCGGACGGCCGCTACCGGCTGCGCGTGACGCTCGCCGACGGCCGTGAGGTCACGATCCCCGACGCGTTCATCGTCGACACCGTACCGCCCACCATCCGGATCGATCGGGTGCGCAGGGGCCCTGCCACGCTGGCCATCCATTACACGCGGTCGCTCGGGAACGGGTACACACTCATGATCGTGCGCCAGCGCAGCCGCATCGTCCTGCAGAAGCGCGTGATCCCGCACGTCGCACACCTGGCGTACGGCCAGGTCGCTCCCGGCCGCTACCTGATCGAGATGGTGGCGGTCGACCAGGCGGGCAACCGCACCCCCAATCCGCCCTCCTTCCCGGCGACGATCCCGTGAGCGGCATCGCGCTGGGGGCCATCGTCGCGGCCGCGGGGCTCGGCCTGCAGCTGTGCGCCGGCGCTCGCAGCCTGCGAACGGCCGCGTTCGCCGCGTACGTCGCGGGCATGCTGATCCTGGCCGGCGACCTGCTGCACTCGCCGATCTCGACCATGCGGACGGACGCGGGACGGCGGCCCGCGCTGGCCGCAGCCGGCCTGCTGGTGGGGCTGATCGCGATCGGCGTGGCGGCCGTGATCGCCCACCGCAAGCCGACACTGGCGCTGATGGCGGTGGTGGCGGCGGCGCCGGGCAGGATCCCGCTGCACGCGGGCGGGCAGCAGGCCAACCTACTGGTGCCGCTCTACGGCGTCCTGCTCGCAATCGCGCTGGCCCATGCCTACACGCTCGTCCTCGGCCGCGAGCAGCGGCCCCAGATGGGCCTGGTGGGGTGGACGGTGGCGGCGCTGATCGGCTGGAGCGCGATCTCGCTGCTGTGGAGCACCGACTCCCACCAGGGCGGCGTGCAGATGCTGTTCTTCTATCTGCCGTTCGGCTACCTGGCGACCCGGATTGTGGCGCTGCGCCCAACCCTCCGCCAGCTGCGCCTGATGCTCTACACCGACGTGGCGCTGGCGCTGGTGTTCGCGGCCGTGGCGTTCTGGCAGTACGAGAGCCGCCATCTGTTCTGGAACCAGAAGATCATCGTCAGCAACCAGTACGCCTCGTTCTTCCGGGTCAACTCGCTGTTCTACGACGCCAGCGTGTACGGCCGCTTCATGGCGGTCGCGATCGTGCTGCTGGCGGCGGTGGCCGTGTACCGGCGAGCGACGCCGCAGCTGCTGGGGCTGATGGCGCTGCTGTTCCTGGCCCAGTACCTGTCCTACTCGCAGTCCAGCTTGATGGCGCTGGCCGCCGGCTCCCTGCTGATCGGCGCCACCATCTGGCCGCGGCGGCTGCTGGTCGGCCTCGCCGTCGCGGTGGCACTGGTCGGGGTGGCCGGGCTGCTGGTCTCGTCGCACGCCAGCTCCACCAAGCAGGTGACGAGCGGCCGCTCGGTGCTGCTCTCCGACGGCTGGCGCGTGATCAAGCACCATCCGATCGACGGCGCCGGGCTGGGCGGCTTCGCCCGCGCAGCCCTGGCCGGCAGCGCCCACCCGAACCGCACCCGCACCGCCGCCTCGCACACCACGCCGGTGACCGTGCTGGCCGAGTTGGGACCCTTGGGCATGGCCGCCTACCTGGCGCTGATCGGCTCGATCGCATGGGCGGCGTTTCGCACCGGCCCGGACCGGCTGCTGCGGTTCGGCCTGGCCGCAGCGCTGGCCGCTGTGCTGACCAGCTCGCTCTTTTACAATGCGTACTTCGAGGATCCCGCGTCGTGGATCCTGACCGCCCTGATCGTGTCCGTGGCAGCGTTACCCAACATCCGCATCCGGCAGGCCCGCGCGTGATCGCAGCCGGCCGCCGCGCGCTGGTGCTGGCGCCACATACGGACGACGGCGAGTTCGGCTGCGGCGGCAGCATCGCGCGCCTGGTCGAGGCCGGCGCCGAGGTGCACTACCACGCGTTCTCGTCGGCGTCGCGCTCGCTGCCCGAGGGCTTCCCCGCCGACACGCTGGTGCACGAGGCCCGCGCCGCCACCACCGCCCTGGGCATCGACCCGGAGCGCGTCTCGATCCACGGCTTCGACGTGCGCACCTTCCCGACCGTGCGGCAGGAGATCCTCGAGATCCTGGTGGCCGCGAACGCCGAGATCGCCCCGGACATGGTGCTGATGCCCTCGCTCGGTGACATCCACCAGGACCACGAGACGATCGCGCGAGAGGGCATGCGCGCCTTCAAGCGCACCACGCTGCTCGGCTACGAGATCCCGTGGAACTGCTTCGCCTTCCGCCGGGACGCCTACGTTGCCCTGGAGCCGCGGCACCTGGACGCCAAGGTGACGGCGCTCGGCCACTACCGCAGCCAGCAGCACCGCAACTACGCGAACGAGGAGTACATCCGCAACCTGGCCCGCACCCACGGGATCGAGAGCGGCCGCGAGCTGGCCGAGGTGTTCGAGGTCTACCGCTGGATCCTGTGAGCGATCCGCTCACGATCCTGGTCACGGCCAGCGGCGCGCCCGGCTCACCGCGGCTGCTGCGGGCGCTACGGGAGGGAGACGGACGTCCGCTGCGACTGGTCGGCGTGGACATGCGCGACGAGTCGGCCGGACGCTTCCTGTGCGACCGCTTCCGGCGGGTGCCGCCGGGGTCGCACCCGGGGTACCTGGAGGCGTTGCTGGAGGTGGCCGAACAGGAGCGCGTCGATGTGGTGTTCCCGCAGTCCTCGGCCGAGGTGGGCGCGATCGCGGCCGGCGCGGAGCGCTTCGGCGTTCCGGTGCTGGTGTCGCGCCCGGACGCGATCGAGCGGGCCAGCGCCAAGTCCGAGACGGTGCGTCTGGCGGAGCGGCTGGGCATCCCCCAGCCGCGCACGATCGCGGCCTCCGATGCCGACGGCTTCCGGGCTGCGGCCGCCGAGCTCGGCTACCCGGGCCGCGACGTCTGCATGAAGCCGCTCGAGGCCAAGGGCTCGCGCGGCTTCCGGGTGCTGTCGGCGGGCGCCGACCGGCGCGAGCAGCTGCTGGGCGCGCGGCCCGGCACGCTGCTGCCCCTGTCTCTCGCGGATGCCGTCGAGATCCTGGACGGCGGCGAAGGGTTCCCCGAGATGCTGGTGATGGAGCTGGTCGAGGGCGAGGAGCTGGCGGTGGACGCGCTCTGCCGGGACGGCCGCACGCTGATCGCGAGCGCGAAGACGCGCGAGGCGTTCCGGGCCGGGCTGGCGATGGAGTTCCGGATCATCGACCGGCCCGATCTGCTCGAGCACTCGCGCCGGCTGGTCGAAGCGCTTGCGCTGGACTGGATCGTGAACGTCCAGTTCCTCGGCGACCGGCTGCTCGAGATCAACCCGCGCATCTCGACGCTGGTCTACCAACCCGACCTGAACCTGCCCTGGCTGGCCGTGCGGCTGGCGCTGAGCGAGATCGATGCGGACGAGGTGGCGGCGCTGGACGGGCGCACCACGATCGGGCGGCGGGTCACCCGCTACTACGACCAGGTCGAGTACTCCTAGCACGTCGCTGGGGACCCTCCCACCACGGGATCGGCTCGCGCACGTGGCCGCGCCAGACCCGCACGCCCTCGGCGCGCAGCAGCTCCGCCTGCTCCCGCTCCCAGCCGGGCGCCAGCCGGCCGCCGGACGTGACCACGCGGTGAGCCGGCACCCCGTCCGGCGACCGCGCCATCGCCCCGCCCACGGCCCGGGCGGCTTCCGGCTTGCCCAGCCAGGCGGCGATCCGGCCGTAGCTGGCGACCGTCCCGGCCGGCACCCGGCGCACCATCTCGGCCACGGACCGCTCGAACGCGCTGGTCTCGGCCACGATCCGGAATCCGGGCGGGATGTTCATCGCGGCGATCCTAGAGGGGGCGACCCTAGACTGCCCGGTGATGCGAGTCCTGATCGTCGCCTTCTACTTCCCGCCGGCCGGAGGCGGAGGCGTGCAGCGGACGCTCAAGTTCTGCAAGTTCCTGCCGGAGCACGGCGTCGAGGTGCACGTGCTGACGCCGTACGACCCCAAATGGTTCGCCCGCGACGAGCACCTGCTGGAGGCGATCCCGGCCACCACGACCGTGCACCGCTGCCGGTTCCTGGGCCCGCGCTCGGCGTCGCGTGCGGACGCACTGGAGGGCCGCTCGGGGCTCGGCCGGCTCGCTACCGAGGCCCGCTTCGTGTACCAGCGGGCGCTGATCCCCGACAAGGCAATGCCGTGGCTGGCCACCGCCGTCCCGGCCGGCATCGGCGTGGTGCGCAGGCATGACATCGACGTGATCATGTCGACGTCGCCGCCCAGCTCGACCCACCTGGTCGCCGAGGCGATCGCGACCGCGACCCGGCGCCCGTTCGTGGCCGACTTCCGAGACTCCTGGCTGGACAACCCGCACCGGCGCTACGACAAGGCCGGCGTACGCGCCAAGCGAGCCGTGGAGTCCCGGATGGCGGCATCCGTGGGCCGACGGGCGACGGCGCTGACAGCGGCGACCGGCTCGATCGCCCAGGAGATCGGCCATCTGCACCCGGACGCGGCGCACAAGACCACCGTGATCGAGAACGGCGCCGACTTCGACGACTTCGAGCAGCTCTGCTACAGGCCCAACGACCGCTTCACGATCGTGCACGCGGGCTCGTTCTTCGGCCGGCGCTCGCCACGGCCGTTCCTGCAGGCGCTGGCCGGGCTGCTCAACCGCCGCTCCGATCTGGAGGGCCTCGTCCTGGCGCGCTTCATCGGCG
>DATNEO010000124.1:0-11222 GCA_035553035.1 Gaiellales bacterium
CGCTAGCGGTCAACACCTCCTACGCAGCCCACTCGCGGACGAGCTGGCCGCCGCCGCAGGCATCGCCGGCGGCGACCTCGTGGTCGAGATCGGCGCCGGCACCGGCAGGCTGACCGCACCCCTGGCCGAGCGAGCCGGCCAGGTGATCGCGATCGAGGTCGACCCGCGCCTTGCGCGGCAGCTGCGGCGCAGGTTCCAGGGCGACGGCCGCGTCACCGTGGTCGAGGCGGACGGGCTGGCGGCGGCGCTCCCGCAGAGCCCCTTCCGGGTTGTGTCGAACCTGCCGTTCGCGATCACGACCCCGATGCTGCGGCGCCTGCTGGACGGTCCGGGCCTGCCGCTGCGCTCGGCCGACCTGGTCGTCCAGCGTGGCTTCGCCGTGAAGCGGTGTTCGCCACGTCCCTGCACGCTGCTCTCGGCCGGCTGGCTGCCGTGGTGGCAGCTGGGCGTGGAGCGGGTGCTGCCGCCGGACTGCTTCCAGCCGCCGCCCTCGGTCGAGAGCGCCATCCTCAGCGCGCGCCGCCGGCCCCGGCCGCTGGTTGACGCGATGGCGGCCGACGACTACCGGCTGCTGCTGCGGCGGGCGTTCCGGCGCGACAACCGGCCGGTGCGCGTGGCGCTCGGCCTGGAGCGGGGACGCTGGTCGGCGTTCGCACGGCCGCGCGGGCTGGCCGACGACGCCCGGCCGACGCAGCTCGACGTCTGGGACTGGGCGGCGCTGTATGCGCACCTGCGGCCGTCCAGTGCGTCCCGGCGGCGCCGGGCGCGGGCATGATGCAGGGGTGGCCGGAATGACAGTGACCAGGGGGTTGCGCAGCTACCGCGACCTGCTGGCCCAACCGGGCGCGGCGGGGTTGGTGGCGTGGGGGCTGCTGGCGCGGATGCCGATCGGCATGATCGGCCTGGCGCAGGTGCTGCTGATACGCGGATCGGGGGAGAGCTATGCCGACGCCGGGTTGGTCGCGGCAGGCGGAGCCGTGGCGTACGCGGTGGGAGCGCCGGTGGCAGGCCGCCTGATCGATCGGCGGCGGCCCTTCGTCGTCCTGATCGCCTACGGCGTGGTCTACCCTGCCGCGCTGGTGCTGCTGGTGGTGCTGGCGACATCGGATGCGCCGCTGTGGTCGCTGATCGTGGTGTCGATGGCGTCCGGCGCCTCGCAGCCCCCGGTCGCCCCGACCGTGCGAATGCTGTGGTCCTCGCTGGTCGTCTCCAGCCACCATTCGGCAGCGTTTGCGTTCGAGGCAACGGCCCAGGAGCTGCTGTTCATCACCGGGCCGCTGGTGGTGGGCATCCTGACCGCGGCCTTCTCGCCGAGCGCCGGCGTGATCGCCGCCGGTGTCATCTCGATCGTGGGCATTGCCGGGTTCGTGATGACCGGGCCGGTGCGCCACTACCTCCCGGAGTCCCGCGAGCATGCGCGGCGCGGCCATCCGCTGAGCACGCTGGCGCCGCCGATGGTGCGCCGGATCGTGGCGTTCAGCGTCGGCTACGGCCTGGCCTTCGGCGCGGTCGAGGTGGCGATGCCGGCGTTCGCCGAGGCCCACGGCGGCCGCGAGCTGGGCAGCATCTGCCTGGCGGCGTGGTCGGCCGGCAGCCTGATCGGCGGCCTGCTGGCCGCCGGCCACCGGCCGGACGACCCGCTCCGCCGCCTGCGGCTGATCAGCGTGCTGTTTGCCGTCCTGCTGCTGCTGCCGCTGCTGGCCGGATCGGTCTGGATGATGTCGGTATTCATGCTGATCGCCGGCCTGCCGATCGCCCCCAGCTTCGCGCTCACCTACGGCATGGTGCAGCACACCGCCCGGCCGGGCACCCAGGCCGAGGTGTTCGGATGGCTGAGCACGGCGATCGTGGTCGGCGTCGCGGCCGGAGCTGCCTTCGGCGGCAGCCTGATCACACGCTCCGGAACCAACGCATCGATCCTGCTGGGCGTGATCGGCGCGCTGGCGGCGGTGGCGGTGGTGATGCTGCCGCGGCCGGCGCCCTGACCTTCCGTCTGGCGGCTATTGCTTGGACAGCCACATCTCAGGGATCAGCTCGAAGTAGGAGCCGGTGAAGATCAGGCCGTGCAGGCGCGGTGACACGAAGGTGGCCTGCTCCAGGTGCAGGAACGGTGCCCAGCCGGCGTCGTGCTGCATGAAGTACGCGTCGATCTTGGCCCACTGCGCGTTGCGGGCCGCGCCCAGCGGCATCAGCTTGGTGCGGTCGATCATCGCGTTCAATGTTGGGTCGTTGGTGTTGGAGACGTCGTTGTTGCCGACGTTGACAATATGCTCCCCGTTCAGCGTGGTGTCGATGAAGTCCTCGCCCTCAGGAAAGTCCTGATCAAAATGGTTGAACGCGATCTGGGGATCTCCGCTCTGGGTCAGCAGCGTGTCCCAGTAGACCGAGTCGTCGACCGCCTTCACGCCGGTCACGTTGAGGCCGATCTGGCTCAGCACCGACGCCAGGTACTGCGCCGCCTTGGGCGCCGGGTCGGCGTTCGTCGTCCAGATCTGCACGCTTGCGCCGGTGGCGCCCGCTTGCTGGATCAGCTGCTTGGCCTTGGCCAGGTCGTGCGGATAGAGGTGGTGCTCCTGATAGCTGGACCCGAACCCCGGCGGCAGCACCGTCTCGGAAGGGATGCCCTGGCCGCCGAAGATCTTGACCAGGGCGTTGCGGTCGATCGCGTAGTTGACCGCCTGCCGCACCGCCAGCTTGTCGAACGGCGGCTTGCGGGTGTTCATCGAGAAGTAGGTGACGTTGTTGCGCGGGAACAGGAAGGTCTGCTTCGGGTACTGCGCACGCAGCGCCGTGAAACGGTCCGGCGGCACGGCCTCCATGTACCAGTCCAGCTGACCGTCGATCGTCTCGTTCACCGCCTGCTCGGGCGTCGTGCCGATGGTGATGTCGACCTCGTTCACGTGACCCTTGGGCGACGCGGCCGTCCACTGGTGGAAGTTGGGATTGCGGACGAGCACGATCTGTTGCTTGGGCGTGTAGGTCTTGACCATGTACGGTCCGGTGGCCACCCGCCATTGAGGGTCGGTCGAGATGTCCTTGTACGGCATCCCGGCCGGTACGGCGAACGCGAACGGGATCGCCATGTCGTCGAGGAAGGCCCCGTCCGGCTTGACCAGGTGGAATGCGATCGTGCCGGTCTTGTCGTCTGCGACGATGCCCGAGATGTGGGACGCCTGGTGTGCGGCGTAGGCGTTGGCGCCGGCGATGTTCGTGTAGAAGCCGACGCCGGGCGAGCCGACGTGGAACAGCCGCTCGATCGCGTACTGGAAGTCGGACGGCCGCACCGCTCGGTTCACGGGCGGCGAGAACATCACGTTCTTGCGCACCTGGAAGGTGTAGGTGCGGCCGTGGTCCGTCACCACGGGCATGGCCGTGGCGATGTCCGGCTCGATCACCGACTGCTGGCCGCCGCCGGCCTTCTTGAACGTGAGCAGGCCGTTGTTGGTGGCCTCCAGCAGCTCCCATCCTTCGACGGCGAACGAGATGCCGCTGTCGAGGTGGTCGGGGTTGTCGGGGATCGCTCCACGGAGCGTGCCGCCGTCCACGGGCGCTCCGGCGGAGCCGGCCGAGCTGGAGCTGCCCGAACCACACCCGGCCGAGACCGCGAGCAGCAGTACTGCGACGGTAATCAGGATGCGGCGCATGGGATACCTCACGTTGTCCGGCTGCGCGGGTCGAGCCACAAGTAGGTCAGGTCCGCGAGCATGTTGAAGAACACGACGAAAAAGGCGCCGTACAGGGTCAGCGCCATCAGCGGTGGGAGGTCGAGGTGGGCGACCGACTCCTGGGCATACTGCCCGACGCCCTCCAGCCCGAAGATCGGCTCGATCAGGATCACCGTGCCGCCCACCACGGCGCCGAAGTCGAGCCCGAACAGCGTCACCACGGGGATCAGGCAGGTGCGCAGCGTGTGCCGCACGAGCACCCGGGACGGCGACAGCCCCTTGGCCTTGGCCGTGCGCACGTAGTCCTGGTGGCGCGTGTCCAGCAGCGAGTTGCGCACCACGCGTGCATAGAAGCCGATCGAGACCACTGCGAGGGTGATCCAGGGCAGAAACAGGTGTGTCGCCCACCCGGCCGGGTCCTGCGTGAATGGCACGTAGCCGCCGGGCGGGATCCAGGAGAACACCGGCCAGGAGTGGTACTTGTAGGTGAGCAGGTAGAGCAGCACCGCGCCCAGCCAGAAGATCGGTATAGACACTCCGGCCAACGCCACCACCGTCAGCACCCTGTCCAGCCACCGCCCCTGGTAGAGGCCGGAAAGCACGCCGATCGTGATGCCAAAGATCATCCAGATCAGTGCGGCCCCAATCGCGAGCGACAGCGTACGCGGGATGCCCCGCCTGATCGCCGGCAGCACCGGCGTCTGGTCCTGGTAGCTGATCAGATCGCGCTCGATGAAGAGGTGATTCATCATGTCGAAGTACTGGGTGTAGAGCGGCTGGTCGAAGCCCCAGTCGTGCCGGATCTGGCGGATGTTCTGCTGCGTGGGGTGGCGGCCCGCCAGGCGCAGTGCAGGATCTCCGCCGGGGATCACATTGAAGATCACGAACACCATCACCGAGATCGCCACCAACACGGCCACCAACCCAGCCAGCCGGCCAAGCAGCAGGCGCACCATCAGTTGCGGATCCTCAAACGAGCGTGCGGGTCGAGGGCGTCGCGCAGCGCATCCCCGAGTACGTTCAGCGACACGACCGTGATCATGATGGCCAGCCCGGGCGCGATCGTCAGCCAGGGTGCGGTCACGATCGTCTGGTAGCCCTGCTCGATGATGTTGCCCCAGCTCGGGGTCAGCAGCGGCACACCCACGCCCAGGAACGAGAGCGCAGCTTCGGTCAGGATGTTGGTGGCCACGATCAGCGTCAGGAACACCAGCGCCATGGACGCCACG
Organism: Gaiellales bacterium; assembly: GCA_035553035.1. Taxonomy (GTDB): domain Bacteria; phylum Actinomycetota; class Thermoleophilia; order Gaiellales; family JAICJC01; genus JAICYJ01. The sequence goes on from DATNEO010000124.1 coordinate 4,895, forward strand.
TTGGGCAACAACTCCGCCAGCATGATCTTGACCGGCCCGGCGCCGCTTGCCACGGCCGCCTCGATGAACTCCATCCGCCGCAGCGACAGGACCTGTCCGCGGATCGGGCGCGCGACGTAGGGGACGTAGACGATGGCGATCACCACGATCGGGATGGCCAGCGACGTCGAAGCGACATGGATCGGCCCGACGGCTATTCCATGCACCGCGAACGCGGTTGCCAGCGCCACCGCCAGCAGGTAGACGGGGAACGACCAGATCAGGTCGAGCAACCGCGAGATCGCCGAGTCGGTCATGCCGCCCGCGTATGCGGACAGGATCCCCAGCACCAGCGCCACGGTGACGCAGACGATGGCCGAGATGAAGCCCACCTCCAGCGAGATGCGGCCGCCGTAGAGGATCCGCACGAATAGATCCCGGCCGTTGCTGTCGGCGCCCAGCAGGTAGCACGCGCGGAGGCCGGGCCCGATGGGCGTGCCGTCGTTCCTCACCACCGGCACCTTGTGACCGTTCTCGGTGATCGTGCCCTGGATGTTCTGGTCGCTAGGTCCGTGGTTGCAGGCGTGCGACACCCACAACGGGGCGCCGGGGAAGCAGGCGAACACGATCGTCACCAGCACGATCGCCGACACGATGGCGGCCGGGTTCCGCCGCAGCCGCCGCAGGGCGGTGCGGAAGCCACCGGCCGCCACGGGCGGCGAGTCGATCACTGGGTCAGGTACATCGACGGGAACAGCTCGAAGTAGTTGCCGTTGAAGACCAGGCCGTGCAGGTGTGGCGACACGTACTTGGGCCACTGCCGGTTCATGAACGGCGCCCACGCGGCGTCGTTCTTCATGTACAGGTAGTCGAGCTTCGCCCAGATCGCGTTGCGGGCGTCGCCCAGCGGCATCCGCTTGGCCTGGTCGATCATCTTGTTGTACGCCGGGATGTTCGTGTTGGTGAGATCGTTGTTACCGACGTTGACGATGTGCTCGCCGTTGAGTGCCACGTCGATGAAGTCCTGGCCCTCGGGGTAGTCCTGGTTCCAGTCGGTGAACCCGATCTGTGGGTCGCCCTTCTGGGTTGCGATCGTGTCCCAGTAGACCGATTCGTCGAACGTCTTCACGGTTGCCTTGAGGCCGATCTGATTGAGCACGCCCGCCAGGTACTGCACGGCGGAGGGCGTCGGATCCGTGTTATGGCCCCACACCGTCACGGCCGCGCCCGCCACGCCGGCCTGCTGGATCAACTGCTTGGCCTTGGCCAGGTTGTACGGGTAGAGGGTGTGTTTCTTGTAGGCGGTGCCCAGCCCCGGCGGGATGATGTTCTCGGTGGGTGTGCCCTGGCCGCCGTAGATCTTGACCAGGGCGTTGCGGTCGATCGCGTAGTTGACCGCCTTGCGAACGTCCAGCTTGTTGAACGGGTACTTGCGCTCGTTCATGAAGAAGTACGTGATGTTGTTACGCACGAACGGGTACACCTGCTTTGGGTACTGCGCCTTCAGCTGGGTCAGGCGATCGGGTGGCACCGATTCGAAGTACCAGTCCAGCTGTCCGTCGGCGATCTCGTTCACCGACTGCTCGGGCGTGACGCCGATCTGTACGTCGATGCCGTCCAGGTGGCCGTCGGGGGTGTCCGGTGTCCAGGACTTGAAGGTCGGGTTGCGCCGGATCGTGATCGACTGGTGCGGCACGTAGCTGGTGATCCGGTAGGGGCCGGTCGCCACCCTCCACTGGGGGATCGTGGAGATGTCCTTGTCGGGCGTGCCCTTGGGCAGCGCGAATGCAAACGGCGTGGCGATGTAGTCGTTGAACGTGCCGTCCGGCTGGGTCAGGTGGAAGGTGATGGTCATCGCCTTGTCGTTGGCGACGATGCCTGAGATGCCGCCCTTGCGGGTCTTGGCATAGCTGTCCGCGCCCACGATCCCGGTATAGAAGCCGACGCCGCCGGAGTCGACACGGAACAGCCGCTCGATCGAGAACTTGAAGTCGGACGGCTTCACCTCGCGGCTGACCGGGGCCGAGAACATCACGCCGGGGCGCACGTGGAAGGTGTAGGTCTTGCCGCCGTCGGTGACCGTGGGCATCGCGTTGGCGATGTCGGGCACGACCGTCGCTCCCGCTCCGCCGGATGCCTTCTTGAAGGTGAGCAGGCCGTTGTTCGTAGCCTCGAGGATCTCCCAGCCCTCGTTGGTGTACGACAGGGCGGGGTCGAGGTGGTCGGGGTTACCGGGGATGCCGGCGCGCAGGATCCCGCCGTTCACGGGGGCGCCGGTGTCGCCGGAACCGCTGGCGCTGGTGCCGCTGCCGCAGCCCGCGGCCAGGAGCGCCGTCGCGGTGGCGAGCGCCAGGAATCCGGTGACACGTCTCATCGCAGTCCTCCCATCGGTCCGACCGAACCCTCGGCGAGCGCCTCGGCCACGGCCGGCATCGCGTCGGCCGCCGCCTCCAGGGTGCGGTCGATGTCGGCATCGGTGTGTGCTGCGGACATCAGCCAGAGGCCTTCCTGCGGCGGCTGGATCAGCACGCCACGGTCGCGCAGCTCTCGGTAGAGGGCGAAGAACGGGCTGCCTGCGACGATCGCGTTTGCCTCCCGGTAGTCGTTCGGTGGCTGGGGCGAGAACCACAGCTGGAAGAGGGCGCCGACGCCGCTCCAGCAGGCCTCGATCCCGGCCGCCCCGGCGGCGTCGACCAGGCCCTCGGCCAGCCGCGCACCGCGGGCGTTGAGATGCTCGTAGAAGCCCGCGGCGCCGGTCTCCCGGCAGGCGGCGATCACGGCTGCGCAGACCAGCGGACTGGAGTTGTACGTGCCGCCGTGCATGGTGCGGCCGTCGGCCGCCTGCTCCATCACCTCGCGGCTGCCCCCCAGCGCCGCCACCGGGAAGCCGGCGCCGATCGCCTTCGCCATCACGGTCAGGTCGGGGTCGATCCCGAACATGCCCTGGGCGCCGCCGGGCCCGATCCGAAAACCTGTCAGCACCTCGTCGAAGATCACCAGCGCGCCTGCATCGGTTGCCAGCTCGCGCATTCGCTCCAGGTATCCGGGCGCCGGCATGATGCCGCCGCAGTTGCCGAGGATCGGCTCTGTGATCACCGCCGCCATCCGATCGCCGTGCGCCCGGAAGGCTCGCTCCAGCGCCTCGACATCGTTCCAGCGCTCGACCAGCAGCGTTTCGCCGACGGCGCCGGGGATGCCGGTCGACCCGGGTAGCACCGTCGGCGCGTCGGCCGCACCCCAGGTGTCGGCGGTGGGGTGGGCCGACCAGTGAATCGCGTCAGACCAGCCGTGGTAGTGGCCCTCGAAGCGCAGCACCAGGTCGCGTCCGGTGAAGGCGCGGGCGAAGCGGAGTGCGTACATGGCCGCCTCGGTGCCGGTGCTCGAGAATCGCACCAGGTCAACGGCGGGCATGCGATCGGTTATCGCCGCGGCCGCCTCGCCCTCGAGGTCGTGGGCCAGCGAGACCAGCGATCCGCGCTGCTCGAGCGTGCGGGTGACCTCGTCGATCACGGCCGCCGGCCGGTGGCCGAGGATCAGGGGGCCCTGTCCCATCACGTAGTCGAGGTACCTGTTGTCGTCCTCGTCGGTCAGCCACGCGCCCTCGCCGGAGCGCACGAACACCGGGGCCGGTAGCCATCCCGAGCGGGGCGATCTCGTCCCTGAACCGACGCCCCCCGCCAGGTGCTTGCCGGCCTGCTGGAACAACGTCTCCGAACGTGTGGTGATCATGTGTACTCCCATGCTCCGTAGTGCCTGCACGCCTGGGCGGCCGCCGCGCTTCCGGCCGCCAGCGCCTGCTCGATCTCCTGTCCCCGAACCCGCGCCGCGATCACGGCTGCGATCAGCGCGTCGCCGGCGCCCAGCGTGTCGATCACCTCGACAGGCTGCGCGGGCACCTCGACGATCGCGCTGTTGAGCGCCATGCTGCCGCTGCGACCGCGTGTGACGACGGCCAGCGCCGCGCCGGCCGCCACGGTGCGCTCACCCAGCGCGACCGCCTGCCCGCGGCCGAGGTCCGCGCCTGAGAAAAAAGCGATCTCGAGCCGCGGCGCAAGCCGGTCGACCAGCTCCACCCCGCCGTCCATGCCGAAGTCGAAGGACACCGGCACGCCCTCGAGCTGACTGATCAGCGCCTCTGGGTCGGCCAGGTTGACGCAGTGCACCCAGCGGCACGCGCGCAGGAAGGCGATGTCGTCGGCGTCGGGCCGGTAACCGGCGCTGGCGCCGTAACGCTCCTCGACGAACTCCCTGTCCCCGTCTGGGCGGAGCCGCACTTCGGTCACTCCGGTGGGCTCGGGCAGCCGCCTGACCCGGTCGGTGGCGACGTGTGCGCGGCGGGCGCCGTTCAGGATCAGGTCGGCGTTCGCGTCCTCCCCGACGGCGCCCAGGTAGTGGCTCTTCAGCCCTGCGGCGGACAGGCCGGCCGCGACGTTCAAGGCGTTGCCGCCGGCAAGCTCGAGCACTGGGGCGCCCAGGTAGTGGTCGACGCAGTTGTCTCCCACCGATGCGACGATCACGGCCAGCTGGTTCCCTCCTTGGCCAGCAGCTGCCGGCCCATGTAGGCACGGTCGTCGAGATCCTCGATGCCGCGCATCAGCGTCGCGTAGACGATGAACCACTGCAGCGCCACCTTCAGCACGAACGGCGTTAGCAGCGGGTGCACATCGGGGTAGTCGGCCGCGTCGAATACCGCTGTGCGCGCGCCGTGCTCGGAAGCGAAGTCGAGGGTCCGCAGCGTCATCTCGCGCGACTCGTCGGTGCCGACCAGCACCGCCAGGTCGGCACTGCGCCGGTCCAGCATCTCGGCCGGGCCGTGCCGGAACTCCGCGCTCTCGATCACCGATCCGCCGATCCGCATGTTCTCCATGAACACGGTCAGTCCGAACTTGTAGGCAAGGCCGAACAGGGGCCCGGCGCCAAGGCAGTAGAGCAGGTCGGAGTCGGCGAACCGTTCGGCCAGCAGGCGTCCCCGGTCGCGTTGCGAGCGGAAGGCGTCGCCCATCTGTCCGGGTAGCGCCGGCACCGCCTCGAGCAGTTGTACGGCCTCGTCATTTCCGTCCTGCATGCCCCATTCGGCCGCGAACAGAGTCACCGCCAGCAGCGGCAGGCAGTAGAGGCCGGGAGAGTCGTAGGCGAACACGTGGTCGCTACCGGCGGCCAGGGGCGAGTCACGGTGGCGCACCAGCGCGACCGTCTCAGCGCCGCGGTCGCGCGCAAAGCGCAGCGCCTCGCGCGTATCCTCGGTGCGCCCCGAGTAGCTGGCCAGGACCACCAGGGCCTCTTTGTCGAGCCCGCGCGGGCCGCGCCAGGTCAGCTCGTAGGAAGGCAGGACGTCGCTGACGGCGCCGGTCAGGCGGTCGCAGAGGTACTTGCCCGTGTACATGCTGGCCCAGGATCCGCCACTGCCCACGAAGTAGACGCGCCGGCCGCCAGCGCGGGTCCGCGAGGCGAGCTCCCGCACCGCTTCGGCCTGCTCCGAGAGGAACCGCGCCGCGTCCCGCTCCAGGTAGGGGGAGGAGAAAAGCTCGGAGCTCCGAGCGCGATCTGCGAGCTCGTCTAGGTGATCCACGCGCGTCCTCTCGGTGACCTGGACGGAGAAGCTGAGAACGCTATCATGCTCCGCCATGACTGTCACGGTGAGAGACGTCGCTCGTGCCGCAGGTGTGTCCCAGGCCACCGCCGCCCGCGTTCTGGGCGAGTACGGCTACGCCAGTGACGATGCGAGGGTGCGCGTGCACGCGAGCGCGACGGAGCTCGGATACACGCCCAACGGGGTGGCGCGGGCGCTTGTGTCGCGAGCCACTCAGACCATCGGCCTGGTGGTCGGCGATATCGAGAACCCGTTCTTCGCGGCCGTCGCGCGCGGCCTGTCCGATGTCGTCGAACCCCAGGGCTATACGGTGCTCCTGACGAACGCCGACGAGGATCCCGAGAAGGAGCGGAGGGCGATGCTGGCGCTGCGCTCACGGCGTGTCGACGGCATGGTGGTGGTGCCCGCTCCCGGCGCGGGCCGCGAGGCGTTCCGGGACGGTCCGCCGCTTGTGCAGCTCGACAGATCCGTGCGCGGCGCGGCCACCGATGCGGTGATGGTGCACAACGCAGCCGGTGCCGGCAGCGCGGTCGACCACCTGCTCGCGCTGGGGCATACTCGCATCGGCATGGTGACCGACTCGCCCCAGATCAGCTCCTCGTCAGAGCGGATCGCCGGCTACCGGCGTGCGCTACGGGCGAAGGGCCTGCTGGATGAGTCGCTGATCTCGGTCGGCGGGTCGAGCCAGGCCGACGGGCTGGTGGCGGCACGAGCGCTGCTCGATCGCCCGCACCGGCCGACCGCGATCTTCACCGCCAA
>DATNEO010000125.1:0-6736 GCA_035553035.1 Gaiellales bacterium
CCGCTCGACCCGGAGACGCCGATGATGGTGATCTACACGTCCGGCACGACGGGGCGGCCCAAGGGCGCGGTGCACGTTCATGGCGGGTTCCTGGTCAAGATCGCCGAGGAGTGCGCGTTTCAGACCGACGTTGCCGCCGACAACCGGTTCATGTGGGTGACCGACATGGGCTGGATCATGGGCCCCTGGGAGGTGGTCGGCGCCGGCGCTCTGGGGGCGACGCTGGTGCTGTCGGAGGGCGCGCCCGACCACCCTGGCCCGGGCCGGCTGTGGCAGCTGGTGGAGCGGCACCGGATCTCGGTGCTGGGTGTCTCCCCCACGCTGATCCGGGCGCTCCGCGGCCACGGCGACGCGACGGTGCGGGAGCACGACCGCAGCTCGCTGCGGATCCTGGCTTCGACCGGAGAGCCCTGGAACCCGGACCCCTACCGCTGGCTGTTCGAGGTGGTGGGCGAGCGTCGTTGCCCGATAATCAACCTGTCGGGCGGCACCGAGGTCGCGGCCTGTTTCCTGTCGCCGATGCCGGTGATGCCGCTCAAGGAGTGCACGCTGGGCATGCCGTCGCTGGGCATGGCGATGGACGTGCTGGGGCCCGACGGCGAGCCGGTGGCGCCTGGCGAGGTGGGTGAGCTGGTGTGCCGCAAGCCGTGGCCGTCCATGACCCGCGGCATCTGGGGTGATCGCCAGCGGTTTCTGGACGCCTACTGGTCGCGCTGGCCGGGGCTCTGGGTGCACGGCGACTGGGCGTCGGTCGACGCGGACGGGTACTGGTATCTGCACGGGCGATCCGACGACACCCTCAACGTCGCGGGCAAGCGGATCGGGCCGGCCGAATTCGAGTCGGCGGCGGTGCGCTGCGCGGGCGTGGCCGAAGCCTGTGCGATCGGCGTGCCCCACGAGGTGAAGGGCGAGGTGGCCTGGCTGTTCTGCGTCCCGCAGATCGGGGTCGAACCGACGGAGGCGCTGCGGGCGGCCGTGCGCGAGACGGTCGTTGCCGAGCTGGGCAAGGCCTTCGCTCCCGACCAGATCCGCTTCGTGACGGCGCTGCCGAAGACGCGCAGCGCGAAGATCGTGCGGCGCGCCGTGCGCGCGGCCGTGCTGGGCGAGAATCCCGGCGACCTCTCATCACTCGAGGACCCCGATGTGCTCGCGCAGTTCGGGCCTTCGACCTGACGGCGGAACTCGTCGCCGCCTGCTAGCGTCTGCGCGGTTTCCGAACCATGCGAAAGGAAGGCTGTGACCGAAGGCATCCTCGACGGCAAGCTGGCACTCGTCGCCGGCGTCGCCAACAAGCGCTCGATCGCATGGGCCATCGCCCAGGCGCTGCACGGCGCCGGAGCGAGGCTGGCGTTCACCTACCAGGGCGACCGCCTGGAGGATTCAGTGCGCAAGCTGGCGGAGACCGTCGGCTCCGACGTGGTTGTGCCCTGCGACGTGTCCAGCGACGAGAGCATCGAGGCCGCCTTCGACCAGCTCGGCGAGCGGCTGGGCGGGCTCGACATCCTCGCCCACTCGATCGCCTTTGCGCCGGCCGAGTCATTCGAGGGCCGTTTCATCGACACCTCCCGCCACGCGTTCGTGACCGCCCTTGACATCTCGGCCTACTCGATGGTCGCGATGGCACGCTCGGCCGAGCCGCTGATGGCGCCGCGCGGCGGCGGCGCGATGGTGACGCTCACCTACATGGCCAGCGAGCGCGCGTTCCCCAAGTACAACGTGATGGCGGCCGCGAAGGCGGCGCTGGAGTGCTCGGTGCGCTACCTGGCCTACGAGCTCGGCCCCGCGCAGATCCGGGTCAACGCCATCTCGGCCGGCCCGGTTCGCACGCTGGCGGCGAAGGGCATCCCCGGGTTCGACCAGATGGAGGCGGTGATCGAGGCCCGGTCGCCCTTGCAGCGCAACATCGAGGCCGGCGACGTCGGCAACGCCGCCCTCTACCTGTGCAGCCCGCTGGCCTCGATGGTCACGGGCACCACGCTCTACGTCGACTCCGGCTACCACGCGATGGGGATGTAGGCGGTGCTGTCGTGGACAGTGCTCGGCGGTAGCCCGGCGTGGCCGAACCCGGGCCAGGCGGCCAGCGGGTACCTGCTCGAGTCCGACGAGCGGCGGATGCTGATCGACTGCGGATCGGGGATCGCTCAGGAGCTGCGCGCGGTCAACCCGCCGCCGCTGACCGACATCCTGATCACGCACTTCCACGCCGACCACTGGTTCGACCTGGTGCCGCTGCACTATGCCTTCCGCTACGGCAGCTGGCGCGACCGGCCCAAGCCACTGCTGCACCTGCCGCCCGGCGGGCGGGCGGTGCTGGACACGGTCGCCTCGGTCTGGGACGGGTCGGTGGAGACGTTCGAGGCGGCGTTCGACCTGATCGAGTACGACCCGCACGACGACCTGCGGCTGGGTGACCTGCACATCACGTTCGCCCCGTGCCTGCACTACACCACCTGCTACTCCGTGAAGATCGCGACGCCGTCAGCGGTGATCGTGTTCTCGGCCGACACCGCGCCGACGGAGCGGCTGGCGCGCTTCGCCCACGGCGCCGACCTGTTCGTGTGCGAGGCGGCGCTGGGCGATGCCTCGAACGACTCCAGCGAGCGCGGTCACATGGACGCGGCCGAGGCCGGGCGTGAGGCGCGCCGAGCCGGCGCCAAGCGGCTGCTGCTCACCCACATCCCCGAGGAGATCGGGTACGACTTCGTACGCGAGCGGGCCGGGGCGGAGTACAAGGGGCCGATCGACCTGGCCATGCCGGGCCTGCGCATCGACGTGTAGTCGCCCGGCTCAGCCGCAGCTGCGCCGGCCAAACGCCAGCACCATCGAGGCGGGCACGGATCCGGGCGACGCGACCTTGAGCCTGGCGCAGCGGGCGCCGGCGACGGCCATGCTCCCGTTGAACTGGGTCCAGCCCGCGAAACCGGGCTGCTCCCCGGGCTGCGATGCGCACGCGTGGAACGTCACCGCGGCATCGCCCCCGGCAACCGTGGACGGGACGACACCCGGCCGGTATCCGAGCGAGATCACCCGCCGCTCAGCGGGTGGGACAGCTAGGGTGACCACCGCGCCAGGCCGGACGAGCGCCAGCATCTTCACGACACGCTTTGGAGTGAACGTGGACGCCGCCAGCCGGGACGTCCGGCCGCGATGTGTCGTCTGCCCGAACGAGTACAGGGCAAGCGGGCCGACCACGACACCGCTCCGCCGCCACTGGGCCGGGAGCGTGCCTCCGACTGCCTGGTCACAACCTCGGCGGTAGGCGGCAGCAGCCGGCGCGCTGGCCACCGGCTGCGACCCGGCCGACCCGTGCGTACAGGCTGCCGTCGCACAGGCCAACACGACTGCGCCCACCACCACCGCTGAACCGACGCAACGCGCCACACCTACGTAGACGAGCGCTCAACCCCGTTGGTTGCCGGAACCAGCCACGGCGATCAGGAGGTGAGCGTCACCCGCGACACGCCCATCATGCCCTCGGCCGCCTTCTCGGCGGTGCGCTGCAGGCTCTCCGACATCGACGGGTTCACGGCCGCGGTCTCGGCCAGTGCCTGCACGCCCAGCTTCGCGTGCACGGCCAGCGCCACCGTCGTGATCACCTCGGACGCGCGCAGGCCGACCATCGCCCCGCCCAGCACGGTGCCGTCGTCGGGATCGGACAGCAGCTTGATGATGCCGTCGGTCTCGTTCTCCATCACCGCCCGCGGATTTGCCCGGATCAGGTGCTTCGTGACGCTGACCGGGATGCCGTCGATGCGTGCCTGCCGCTCCGAGATACCCGCCTTGGCGATCTCCGGCCGCGTGAACACGCACCAGGCAACGCCGGTGTAGCTGACCGCGTCCACCGGCAGGCCGAGCGCGTGCATCGCGGCCGTGCGGCCGTGCATGGCCGCCGTGTTGGCGAGCATGATCTGGCCGGTGACATCCCCGCAGGCGTAGATGTTCTCGACGTTGGTGCGGCAGAACTCGTCGATCGGCAGCGTGCCGCGATCGCCGAACGTGACGCCGGCCGACTCCAGCCCCAGCTCCATCGTGTTGGGACGCATCCCGATGCAGAGCAGCACGTGCGAGCAGTCCAGCTCGCGGCCGTCCTCCAGCACCAGCCGTACGCATTCACCGTCCTCGGTGTCGATGGCAGCCGCGCGGCCGTTCTTGATCACGTCCATGCCGCGCTTGAGGAACACCTCCTCCAGCACCTCGGCCAAATCAGGGTCGTCGTTGGGCAGAATCTGGTCGCGGGCCGACACCAGCGTGACCCGGGAGCCGCAGCGCGAGAAGAAGTCCGCGAACTCACAGCCGGTCGGCCCCGCCCCCAGCACCACCAGATGCTCGGGCAGGTGGCGCAGGTCGAACACCTGGCGCGTGGTCAGCACGCGGTTGCCGTCCGGACGCGCGAACGGCGGCACGAACGGCGAGGCGCCGGTGCACACCAGCAGCACGTCGAACGGCACCTCGATGTCCTGGTCGTCAACGAGCGTACGCAGGGCGTCGGCAGATGTGACAACACCATGGCCGGGAAGCACGCGCACGTTCATGCCGTCCATGCGCTCGCGCACGCCGCGGCTCTGGTGCAGCGCCACGGCACGGGCGCGGGCCAGCGTGCGGCGCAGGTTGACCTCGGGGAAGCCGCGCGCGAAGTCGACGCCCTCCTCCTCGGCCTGGCTGATCTTCAGCATCGCGTCGGCCGTCGTCAGCAGCGTCTTCGACGGGATCGCGTCGGTCATGGTGCAGTTGCCGCCCAACTGGTTGTCCTCGATCAGCGTGACCTCGGCGCCGAGGTACGCGGCGGTGGCGGCGGCGGCGTACCCGGCAGGTCCGCCACCTAGGATGGCAAGTCGCATGCCGATCATCGTAGACTGTCGGCATCGGCGCCACAGCTGCCACCTTCGACGTCACCGCGATCCGGGCACAGTTCCCGTCGTTGCGGTCCGGGCGGATCTACCTGGACAACCCCGGCGGCACGCAGGTGCACGCCTCGGTGATCGAGGCGGTGTCCGGCTACTACCTGCACTCGAACGCCAACCTGGGCGGCCCGTTCGAGACGTCCCAGGCATCCGACGCGGTGCTGTCCGGTGCGCGTGCCGACCTGGCGGCGATGCTGGGCTGCGATGCCGGCGAGGTCGTCTTCGGCGCAAACATGACCACGCTCACGTTCCACGCCTCGCGGGCGCTGACGCGCAACCTGGGCGCGGGCGACGAGATCCTGGTCACCCGCGTTGACCACGACGGCAACGTGGCACCATGGTTGCTGGCGGCCAGGGACAGGGGCATCACCGTGCGCCAGGTGGACATCGACCCCGCGGCGTGCCTGATCGATCTCGACGACTTCGCCGCCAAGCTGTCCGACCGCACCCGCATCGCCGCGTTCAACTGGGCGTCGAACGGCGCCGGCACCATCTCCGACGCGGCGGTTATGTGCCGGATGGCGCGCGAGGCAGGAGCGCTCAGCTACGTGGACGCCGTGCAGTACGCGCCGCACGGGCCGATGGACGTGCACGCGCTGGGGTGCGACTTCCTGGTCTGCTCCGCCTACAAGTTCTACGGCCCTCACGTCGGTGTGCTGTACGGCCGGGCGGAGCTGCTGGAGCGGATCAGGCCCTACAAGGTGCGGCCGGCCCACGACGAGCCGCCCGGTTCCTGGGAGACCGGCACCGTCAACCTCGAGGGCATCGCCGGGACGGCCGCTGCAGCCCGCTACCTGGCGTCGATCGGCACCGAGGCGATCACGGGCTACGAGCGCCTGCTGACCGAGCGGCTGATCGACGGGCTCGACCGGATCGACGGCGTGCACCAGTACGGCACGCGTGATCTCGACAGGCGGGTGCCGACGGTGACGTTCACGGTCGAGGGCCGGACGCCGGCCGCGGTCGCCGCCGCGCTTGGCGCCCAGGGCATCTTCATCTGGGACGGCAACTATTACGCGCTCGAGCTGATGGAGCGGCTGGGCCTCGAGCAGAACGGCGGCGCCGTGCGCGTGGGCGCCGCGCACTACACCACAGCCGAGGAGATCGACCGCTTCCTGGAAGCCGTGGCCGCGCTCTAGATGATTGATCGATATCTCCGTGATGTCCACGGCAATCATCTAGGTTCACTCGAAGAGCGTCAGCTCGGGCGCGACCTCGCCCTTGAGCACGCCGAAGTCGAGCTCGACGAAGCCAAACCCACGGGCGTCGCACATCACCCGGGCCTGCGGCGCGATCTCGGGCGCGACCAGGATGCCGCGGCACGGCTTGTGCACCGGGTCGCGGTCGACCCGCTCGCAGTAGCGGGTCAGCTGCTCGACGTGTGCGGCCACCGCGCGGGTGCGCTTCACCTCCACCACCACCGTGCGGCCGTCGGCGTCCCGGCAGAACAGGTCGATCGGGCCGGTGTCGGTGAAGCGCTCCCGCTCCAGCACCACCAGCCCCGTCTCGATCGCCTCCGGCGCCCGCTCCAGCAGCAGGTGCCACTGGCGCTCGGCGCCGTCGTGCTCGAGCACCGCCTCGTCGACCAGGTCGCGGCGCTCGTCGGTCAGCACCTCGTGTACCACGATCACCAGCGTCTCGTCGGACGCCGCCCGGTAGACGCGGATCACGTCTCCGTCCTCGGTCACGGAGGTGGGGCCGGCCATGTAGTTGAGCGGCTTGTAGCCGCGGTCGGCATGCACGCACAGCGAGCCGTCGTCCTTGAACAGGATCACGCGGTCGCCGAGCGCAAGGCTCGTGGTGGCACGGCCGTGGTAGGCGATCTCGCAGCGGGC
>DATNEO010000126.1:0-5249 GCA_035553035.1 Gaiellales bacterium
ACCAGCTCGTGCGTCCAGGCCGAGCGGCCCTGCTCGTGCAGGTACTGCACCGCGCGCGCCAGCTCGGTCGTGTCGATCTTGTTGCCGCCGTCGTCGTCTCCGGCGCCGCCGAAGCTGCCGTCGCAGATCAGCAGGCAAGAGTGCACGCCCTTCGGCTTCAGCTCGTTCGCCGCCGCCTGGCTGAGCGCGCGGGTTGCCGCCGCCCCCGATGCCCACGGTGCCCGGCCCGGCAGCGCCCGCCGCGCCGATCCGCCGGTGACCTGGATCAGCGTGCCGCCGTCGCGCTCGGCGAGCGACGCGCCCACCAGCCGGTAGAACGAGAACACCTCCGGCAGCAGCTGCTCGAGGTAGGGCTCCATCGCGTCGTCATCGGTTGTCGTCAGGTCGCCGCCGCCGAAGCGGCCCTTGGGCGAGTACGCGTTCACCGCAAGGTCGAACGCACCCGCCTCCTCGACCACGCGCCGCATCTGGTCACGGTCGGTGAGGTCGGCCTGCAACCCGCGGCCCGGGAAGGCGGCGACCGTCTCCTCGCTGCGGGCGACGCCGGTCGCCTCCCAGCCCTGGGAGATCAGGTGCTCGGCGATCACCCGGCCGAGGTTGCGTGCCCCGAAGACCAGCAGCTGTGGCATCGCGCTAGCCCTCGGCAGGCGGCGTGTCGGCGGCCGGAGGCGCGTCCGCCGGCGCGGCGGGCGCCGGGTCGGCAACCGCCGGCGTGGCCGCTGCCGTGGTCGTCGTCGAGAAGTCGACCTTGACCGGCTCGCGGTCGCCCGCGTCCTCGATCTCGAAGAAGTCCCGCTTGGTGAACCCGCCCATGCCCGCGAAGATCGAGTTCGGGAACACCTGGATCTTGGTGTTGTACGACTGCACGTTGCCGTTGTAGATGCGCCGCGCGGCCGCGATCTGGTCCTCGGTGTTGGTCAGCTCGGCCTGCAGCTGCTGGAAGTTCTCGGTCGCGCGCAGCTGCGGGTACGCCTCAGCCACCGCGAACAGCCGGCCCAGCGCCTGCGACAGCAGGCCTTCGGCCGCACCGGCCTGCGCGGGACCGCTGGCGCTCATCGCCTTCGTGCGCGCGTCGGTCACCGCCTGGAACGTCTCGCGCTCGTGCGCCGCGTAGCCTTTCACCGTCTCAACCAGGTTCGGGATCAGGTCGTGCCGCCGCTTCAGCTGCACGTCGATCCCGCTCCAGGCCTCATCGACCTTGTTCCGGGCACGAACCATGCCGTTGTAGAGGCTGATCAGAAACACGATCAGCAGAACGATCACGACGATCACGATGATGGCGGCGAGCATGTCCGGAAGCTCCTTGGTCGGGCGTGCGCGGGAAGCCCCGCAACCGGATTCTAGGCGCCCTCCCGGCTCAGGCCAGCGACGAGGCGCCGGGCCGGTGCAGCAGGCCCTCCGCCAGCACCCGGCCGGCCAGGTACCGCGCCTGCTCGGCCAGCGCGTCCAGCTCGACGTCCGTGGTGCACGGATGCCTCGACACCACGACCAGCGTGCCCAGCTGGTACTCGATCACCGGCGCCGCCCGCCCCAGGTTAATCAGCCGCACGATCGTCTCGGGGTCGAACAGCTCGAGCAGCGCCTGCCGGTCGCCGTCGCGTCCCACCAGCACGCGGAAATCGGCCTCGAGCTCGGCCGACTCGAGGTGCAGCTCCTGCTCGTCCCAGCCTGCCGACGGTGCCACGAAGCCGTGCCGCGGCACCACCCGGAAGTGCGGAAAGCCGGCTGCCAGCATCGCCGACACCACCGTCGCCTCCCCGATGGGGACGTCGCGACCCTCCTGGATCACCCACGTCCAGCGAAACAGCGTCCCGCTGCCGTCCCCGACCGGCAGCTGCCAGCAGTCGTGTGCGCTGCCCTCGGGCAGCGACAGCGTCGGGGTCGACCCCGGCGACGGCGGTGTGCCCGGCACCAGTCCCTCGCGGAGTGCCCACGCCGACGTGGCGCTGTCGATCTCGGCGCTGCGCTGCGCCTGCGCCCAGTACCGGTAGCCAATGTAGGCCACCACAGCCAGCGGCATCAGGTACGGGAGCAGGATCACGGTTGGGCTGCGTGCGCGGGGACGTATGCCGGCGCGGGCGACGCGGCGTCCTTGCAGAGCGCGTCGGCGACCGCCACCGAAGCCGCCTCCATCGCGTCCAGCAGCTCCGTCGTGCCGGCCCGTCCGTGCACGGAGCAGACCAGCGCACCCGTCTCGAACTCGATCGTCATGCGCGTGCCCGCCAGATCGACCAGCTGCACGATCAGCGCCGGCGTGAACACCCGCCGCACCACCAGCTCGCTCTCCTGGTCGGCGACGAACAGCCGGTAGGCGTGGCAGAACTCCGCCGACTCCAGCTCCACCGAGCGGTCGCTGGTCAGCGCCGAGGCCAGCCCGTCTGCCAGCCTCCCCTGGCCGTGGTGCCGCGGGGTGAGCGTCAGCCGCGTCATCGACTGCAGCCCGGTCAGCGTCTCCAGCACCGTGTCCGTGTGCGGGATGCGGGTCTCGTGCACGTTGCCGTACTCGTCCACCGAGCGCTCGACGGTCTCCCAGATGAAGTGCCCGATGCCCGCCCTGCGGCCCTCGATCTCGCCTTCGAATCCGTCCTCAAGCCGCCGCGTGTCGCCCGCGCGAAGCAGCGACGTCACGAGCGCCGCCGGCAGGTTGCGGGCCGGCTGCCAGCCGCGCCGCGCCACCCAGTCGGCGTACTGCTGCTCCTGCGCCAGCCGCCCGATCGCCTGCCATGCCAGGATGCCGACGGCACCCGCGCCCAGCAACGCGCAGGCCCCCGCGATCGGCAGATCGTGCGTCACGAAGCCGCCCGCCAGCCCGCTCAGCACGGCGCCGATCGCGACCAGCGGCCAGACCATCATGCTGGGAGCGCCGGCCGGCTCCGGAGAGGTCGTCATGTCATCCTTATCGGCCGTCGCGCCGCCGGTCCCAACCGCACCTGCATAGACTCCCGCGCGATGGCGTTCACCGATCTCCGCGACTGGCTCGACCATCTGCGCCGTGAGGGCGAGCTGCACGAGGTGACGGCCCAGGTCGACCCCCACCTCGAGATCACCGAGATCACCGACCGCGTGACCAAGACCGGCGGCCCGGCGCTCCTGTTCAGCGACGTCAAGGGCAGCTCGCTGCCGCTCCTGATCAACCAGTTCGGCACCGAACGGCGCACCTGCATGGCCTTCGGCGTCGAGTCGCTGGACGAGCTGGGCGCGCGCATCCAGGGGGTGCTCGAGATGACGCCGCCGGAGGGCATCGGCGAGAAGATCCGCGCGCTCGGAAAGCTCAAGTCGCTGGCCGATTCGCGGCCGAAAACCGTCCGCAGCGGCCCCTGCCAGGAGGTGGTGCTCGACCCGCCCGACCTGGACGCGCTGCCGATCATGACCTGCTGGCCCGAGGATGGCGGCCCGTTCATCACCCTGCCGGCCGTGATCACGAAGGATCCCCGCAGCGGCATGCGCAACGTCGGCATGTACCGCATCCAGAAGTTCAGCCCCGACACCACCGCGATGCACTGGCAGATCCACAAGGACGCTGCTGCCGACTGGCGCGGCATGGGCGATCGCATGGACGTCGCGGTCGCGCTGGGGCTCGACCCGATCACCGCCTACACGGCCTCGGCGCCGCTGCCCAAGCACATCGACGAGCTGATGCTGGCCGGCTTCCTGCGCGGCGAGCCGGTGGAGCTGGTGCGCGCCCGCACCGTCGACCTGGAGGTGCCGGCCCGGGCCGAGATCGTCATCGAGGGGTACATCGCGAAGGGCGAGCTGGCCGACGAGGGCCCGTTCGGCGACCACACCGGCTACTACACGCCGGTCGAGCCGTTCCCGGTGCTGCACGTCACCGCGATCACGATGCGCCGCGACGCCATCTACCCCTCCATCATCGTCGGCGTGCCGCCCCAGGAGGACGTGTGGCTGGGCAAGGCCACGGAGCGCATGTTCCTGCCCGCGATCCGCATGACCATGCCCGAGGTGGTCGACTACGACCTGCCCTTCCAGGGCGCCTTCCACAACCTCGCGATCGTCTCGATCAGGAAGGCCTTTCCCGGCCACGCGCGCAAGGTGATGCACGCGATCTGGGGCACCGGCCTGCTCTCGCTGACCAAGGGCGTCGTGGTCGTGGACGACTGGGTGGACGTGCACGACTACGGCCAGGTGATGTGGCAGGCCGGCGCCAACGTCGACCCGGCCCGCGACGTGGTGCTGGCCGACGGGCCGCTCGACCACCTCGATCACGCCCCCACCAGGCAGTTCATCGGCGGCAAGATCGGGATCGACGCCACCGCCAAGTGGGAGAGCGAGGGCTATGATCGAGGCTGGCCGTCCGTGATCGAGATGAGCCCCGAAATTCGCGCGCAGGTGACCGCTCGCTGGGCCGAATATGGCATACCCGTTACAAGCACAGATGACCGGAAGGCGCGGTAGTATGGCGCCGCTGCACTGACGAAAGGACGCCTGTGGCGGACACGCCCGCCGGCT
The DNA here is from genome assembly GCA_035553035.1 of Gaiellales bacterium. Classification (GTDB taxonomy): domain Bacteria; phylum Actinomycetota; class Thermoleophilia; order Gaiellales; family JAICJC01; genus JAICYJ01. Next base: position 4,468 of record DATNEO010000126.1, read on the forward strand.
CGCACGCCCACGCATACACCGCGCCGCAGGCGCCCGACTCGGCCGTCACCCGCGGCCAGTTCCTGACCCTTTCGTCGGTCGGGCTGGGCGCGATGATCGGCGCCGTGATCGGGGTGCCGGCCACTGCCTACGTGCTGGCTCCGCTGACCAAGGAGGCCACGTTCAAGTCGGTCGCCCTCGGCCCGGTCACCAAGTTCACCTCGGAGACGGCGTTCAAGCCGACCGCCGCCACCTACGTCGAGGATCCCCTGGAGCCGAACACCAGCGCCGGCCTGGCCTGGGTGCACTACACGGGCAAGAAGAATCCGGACTGGCTGGCCACCGACGCCATGTTCGTCGTGTTCTCCAACCGCTGCATGCACCTCGGCTGCCCCGTCCTGGCGACGCCGCAGGGCTTCGCCTGCCCCTGCCACGGCGGACAGTACGACACCCGCGGCGTGCGCACGGCGGGGCCGCCGATCCGCCCGCTCGACCGCTTCCAGTGGGAGATCCAGAAGGGCATCCTGGTGATCACGCAGCGCTGGAGCGTCGATTACGTGAACGGCCAGCTCACCTACTACCCGGTCAAGATGCCGGGCCAGCCCGTCCAGACGCCGGGGCCGCTCGGCGACACGGTGCCGAACGTCCTCTACCCGAACGTCACCTACACGCACGGGCCGGTCCCGAAGCCCCAGTAGCCGATGCCGTCGCCGATTCCGATCCCGCCGCCGCCCAGCCCCAAGCAGATGGTGCTCGCCACCGAGGACTGGGTCGAGTACCGCACCGGCTTCCCGACGCTGGTG
>DATNEO010000127.1:0-8678 GCA_035553035.1 Gaiellales bacterium
CGTGGCGCCGTTCACCTGGCTGTCGCTCGGCAGCGTGGCCCGGCGCGAGGCGTTCCCCAGCTCCGACCAGGACAGCGCGATCGCCTGGCAGGGCGAGGGCGACGACCCGGCGGTGCGGGAGCCGCTGGCGCGTGTGGCCGCCGAGGTGGTGGACGGTCTCGAGCGCTGCGGCATACCGCGCTGCCCCAACGGCGCCGTCGCCTGCAAGCCGCTGTTCCTGCGCTCGCAGGGTGCGTGGCTGGCCGCCGCGCGGTCGTGGCTGGACGATCCCACGGAGGAGAAGGCGCTGATCCTGGTGTCGCTGATGACCGACGGCCGGCCGGTGTGGACGGCCGAGTCAGGCTGGCGCGCAGTCGGGGACGTGTTCGCGGACGCCCGCCACCATCCCCAGCTCCTGCGGCGGCTCGGCCTGTTCGCGCTCAGCGCCCGGCCACCCACGGGCTTCTTCCGCGACTTCGTGGTCGAGCACAACGGCGAGCGACGCGGCACCCTCGATATCAAGTCCGGCGGGCTGCTGCCCGTCGTCGACATCGCCCGCTGGGCGGCGATGTCGGCCGGCTCGTCGGAGACCTCCACCGCCGCGCGCCTGGACGCGGCGGAACGGGCCGGCACGCTCGACGGCCGCACGGCCTCGACTCTGCAGATCGCGTTCGAGCTGTTCACCGACCTGCGCATGCAGAGCCAGATCGACGCGCTGCGGCGGGGCGTGACGCCGAACGACTCGATCGACCCGCGCGAGCTGGCCCCGCTCACCCGCCGCTACCTGAAGGACGCCTTCCGCGCCGTGGCAGAGGTGCAGCGCGGCCTCACCAACGAGTTCGGCCTGACCGCGCTATGAGGCGGCGTTCCTGGCGCGACGCGGCGCTGCTGTGTGTGGACGTGGAGCTGACCGGCCTCGACCCCCAGACCGACGAGGTGATCGCATTCGGCGCCGTCCCGCTGGACGGCGGCCGGATCCGCGTCGCCGGTGCCATCCAGGGCATGGTCAAGCCGACCGCGGGCCGGCGCACCGGGCCGGTCGAGATCCACGGGATCCTGCCCCAGGACCTCGATTCGGCGCCTCCGCTGGGAGAGGCGCTGGTGCCGCTGGCCGAGGCGATCAGGGGCCGAACGCCGATCGCCCACGCGGCCTGGGTCGAGCGCGCCTTCCTGGGCCCGGCGCTGCGGCGGGCGGGCGGCCGGCTGCCCCGCGGCATCATCGACACCGCGATGCTGTGGCGTCTGTATGGCGTCGTCGCCGACGGCGCCGATCCCGGCTACAAGCCGCTTCTGACGCTGACGGAGCAGCTGGGCCTGCCCAGCCACCACCCCCACCAGGCGATGGGCGACGCGCTCACGACCGCGCAGGTGTTCCTCGCCCTCGCGACCAGGCTGGAGCGGCTCGGCCACGGCACGCTCGCCGACCTGGTGCACGCCGACCGGCGGGTCGCCACGCACCACCACTTCCCCGGTCACGCGTAGATGGTTGGTTCCACGAGCTACGTGATGGCCGCCCGCTCCGTGATCTCGGCCACCAGCCGCGCCAGCTCGTCCGACAGCGGCCCCGGCAGCCGCCGCGAGAACAGCTCGGACAGGGTCTGGTAGTACCAGAGCTGCTGCTCGACCGTACTGCCGAACTTGCCCCAGGTGGCGGGGCCGTACACGTGCAGGTCGCTCAACGTCGAGCGGGCGTTGTGCACCTTGTCCGCACACGCAACACGCAGCACGGCCACCGGCGCGGTCTGCATGCGATCGATGTAGGCCTGCTTGCGCCCCTGCCAGGGCGGTTTCGGGCGCTGGTCGGTGTCGCTGCAGGCATCGACGATGAACGCGACCTGATCGCCGAAGCGCTGGCGCAGCTCCTCGAGGTTGGTGCGATCGCCGCGATCCTCGATCGCGTCGTGGAGCAGCGCCGCGATCGCCTCGTCCTCGCCGCCGCCGTTCTCAAGCACCAGCGCCGCCACCGACATCAGGTGGGCCAGGTACGGGATCGACTCGCCGCCCTTGCGGGATTGCCCGTCGTGCACCTGGGCGGCATAGATCAGCGCCTGCTGGAAGCGGTCGGTCAGCACCGCCGCATGGTAACTATCCTCCCCGGTCGTGTCCGAGCAGCCCCCCAGCGAGGAGCACGGCCACGGCCAGCACGAGGCGGAGCGGCTCTCGCCCATGCCGCCGCTGCCGCAGACGGCGACGGAGCCCGACCAGCCGCGCGGCGCGGTCCGCAAGCTCGCGATCGACCTCGGCCCGCTCCGGCGCCACCGCGACTTCCGGCTGCTGACGGCCGCCCAGGCGATCACGTTCCTGGGCTCGATGGTGACCTACGTGGCCCTGCCCTACCAGGCCTACCAGCTTTCCGGTTCCTCGCTGGTGGTGGGCCTGCTGGGGCTTGCCGAGCTGTGCCCGCTGCTGGTGACCGCGTTCCTGGGCGGCGCACTGGCCGACGCCCGCGACCGGCGCCGGATGCTGCTCCTGACCGAGCTGTCGTTCGCCGGCGCTTCGACCATGCTGCTGCTGAACGCGACGCTGGCCGGCCCGCAGCTATGGCTGCTGTTCGTGGTCGCGGCCGTGATGGCCGGGCTGGACGGTCTCCAGCGCCCATCGCTGGAGGCCCTCACCCAGCGCCTGGTCGACCGCGACGAGATGCCGGCCGCGGCGGCGATCGGCACGCTTCGCTTCAACATCGGGGAGATCGGCGGCCCCGCGCTGGGCGGCGTGCTGATCGCGGTGGTGGGGCTACCGCTCACCTACGCCTTCGACGTCGCCACCTTCGCTGCGTCGCTGCTGCTCCTGCGGATGATGCGCGCAGCCCCGCCGCCGGTCGCGGGCGCCAAGGTCAGCCTGCACGGCATCATCGAGGGCATGCGCTACGCGGCGGCGCGGCCGGTGCTGCTCGGCACCTACGCGGTCGACATCGTGGCCATGTTCTTCGGCATGCCGAACGCGATCTTCCCGGCCTTCGCGCACGAGTTCGGCGGCGCCGGCGTGCTCGGCCTGATGTACGCGGCGCCGGCCGTGGGCGCCCTCGCGGCCACGCTCACCAGCGGCTGGACGGGCGGGACGCGCAGGCACGGCGCTGCCATCTGCTTCGCGGCCGCCGGTTGGGGGCTCGCGATCGCGGTGGTGGGGCTGGCGCCCGCGCTGGCGCTGGTGCTGGCCGGCCTGGCGGTGGCGGGCGCGGCAGATACGGTGTCGGGCATCTTCCGGACGACCGTCTGGAACCAGACCATCCCCACCGAGCTGCGCGGTCGCCTGGCCGGCATCGAGCAGGTCGGTTACTCGACCGGCCCGCTGGCCGGAAACGTCGAGGCAGGCGCCGCAGCCTCGTTGATCGGCGTGCGCGGATCGATCGTCTCCGGCGGCGTGCTGTGCGTGATCGGGGTCGCGGTCACGGCCGCGCTGCTGCCGGCCTTCTGGCGCTACAACGCGGAACCGCGCGAGGCCGAGCCGGTCACGCAGGCGACGGGCTGAGTCGCAGCTCGATGCAGGCCTCCGGCGCACCCTCGACCGGGTACCAGGCGCGTATCGCGGCCGTGCCCGGCAGCAGCGGCGGGTCGTGGCCGGCCTCATCCGGCGCCAGCGGATAGGCGCGCACGCGGCCGCCCGTCAGGTTGCCCAGTCCGAATGCGCCGCTGCGCCGGGCCTCGACCAGGTAGAACGCGGCCAGGGCCAGACCCGGCAGGAACGGATTGCCCTCGCGGCGGCCGTAGCCGAGCCGTGCATGCGCGGCCTCGGCGGCGTCGGCCGCCAGCTCGGCCACGGCCAGGGACGGCGGGCCGCTGCGGTGGGTTGGTTCGCCCTCCAGCGGGCGCAGGAACACCGCGGCTGCGGGCGCCCCGGCGGGCCTGAAGTGGCCCGGCATGGCCAGGTCGGCGATCGCCGGGTGGAGCTCCACCACCAGGCCGACGGTCAGCTCCGCCAGCAGGTCTGCGAGATCGTCGGCATCGCTCATCCGCGGTAGTCTGGCAGCCGTGGACGGCATCCATGACATGGGGGGCATGCAGGGGTTCGGCGCGGTCGTGCCGGAGCCGGGCGAGCCCGCGTTCCACGACCGCTGGGAGAGCCGGGTGTTCGGCATGTCGCTGACGCTGTGGGCGACCGGCGGCCCGATCGGCGTCATGCGGCCACAGGTGGAGCGGATCGAGACCGGGCGCTACCTGGCGTCGTCGTACTACGAGCGATGGGAGCACGCGCTCGAGGTGATGCTGGCCGAACGCAGGGTGCTGGCTCCCGCCGACGTCGATCGCAGGGTCGAGGCGCTGCGGGCCGGCGGACGGGTGCCGGAACGGTCGGATCCTGCGATGGTGGAGGCGGTGCTGGCCGACATGCAGCCGCGACCGCCCGCGCGGCCGGAGGGCGGCCATCGCTTCGCGGCCGGGCAACCGGTGCGCGTGCGCCGCATCTCGACGGCGGTACACAACCGCTGTCCCCGCTACGTGCGCGGCGTCGCGGGCGTCGTCGAACGACTGCTTGCGCCGGACTGGTTACCGGAGAACGAGGACCTGGGCGAGCAGCGCCGCGCACCGTGCTACACGATCTCCTTCGCGGCCGCCGACCTGTGGCCCGACGACGGTGCCGACCACACGGTGCTGGTCGATCTGTGGGAGACCTACCTGGAGGAGGCGGGATGAGCGAGGGGCACCATCACGCACGCGAGAAGTCACCGTCGGAGCTGCGCACCATGGCGCTCGAGGCGTTGCTGGTCGAGCGCGGGCTGATCTCGACCGACGCCGTGGACGCCGTCGTCGAGCAGTTCCAGAACCAGATCGGGCCGCGGCGGGGCGCGCGGATGGTGGCGCGTGCGTGGGTCGACCCGGCCTACCGCGAGCGGTTGCTGGCCGACGGCACGGCCGCCGCCGCGGAGATGGGCTACGGCGGCGCCGAGGGCGAGCGTCTGGTCTGCGTCGAGAACACGCCCGACACCCACAACGCGATCGTGTGCACGCTCTGCTCGTGCTATCCCTGGCCGGTGCTGGGCGTGCCGCCGGTCTGGTACAAGAGCCCGCCCTACCGCGCCCGCATGGTGCGCGAGCCGCGGGCGGTGCTGCGAGAGTTCGGGCTGGAGCTGCCGGACACGACCGCAATCAGGATCTGGGACTCGAGCACCGAGGTGCGCTACATCGTGCTGCCGATGCGGCCCGACGGCACCGAGCACCTGGACGAGGAGCGCCTGGCCGACCTGGTCACGCGCGACTGCATGGTCGGGGTGGCGGTGCCACATGTGACCGAGGGCGTGGCGGCGTGATCACCGACCTGCCGGACGAGGCCTTCACCGAGCCCTGGCAGGCGCGGCTGTTCGCGATGGCGCAGGTCGCCTGCCGCAGCATGGACCAGCCCTGGGACGCCTTCCGCGACCGGCTCAAGGCCGCCATCGCCGATCAGCCCGACCGGCCCTACTATGACAGCTGGATGGTGGCGCTGGAGCAGCTGACGGGCTGCTCGCCCAGCACCATCTGATGCCGGAACCGACGCTGACCGAGCTCGAGCCCGGGCTCGTCCAAATCACGATGCCGCTGCCGTGGGCGCTCGACCACGTGCACTGCTACGCGGTGGCCGGCCCCGGCGGCTGGACGCTGGTCGACGCCGGCCTCGGCAGCGACGCGACGCTGCGGTGGTGGGCGCAGGCGCTCGCGGAGCTGGGGCCGGAGCCGGTGGCGCGCCTGGTGCTGACCCACTACCACCCCGACCACGTCGGGGCCAGCGCCGGCCTGGCAGAGCTGAGCGGCGCCCCCCAGGTGGTGCAGGGCCGGCTCGACCGGGCGATGGCGGTCGCGGCCTGGGAACAGGGGTCGGACGACGAGTTCGAGGGCTACCTGCGCGACCACGGCATGCCGGCCGAGCTGGCGGCCGCCTCGACCCGGGCCGAGAGCCGCACCGGCGTGCGCCTTGCGACGCCCACGCGGCTGGTGGACGAGGACGACCGGGTGGTCCTGGGCGACGAGACGTTCCGCGTGCTGCACCTGCCCGGTCATGCGGACGGGCACATCGCTCTGCTCGGCGAGACCAGCGGCCGCCTGCTGGGCGGCGACGTGCTGCTCGACGAGATCACCCCCAACGTGGGCCGCTGGCCGGACACCGCGCGCGACCCGCTGGGTCGCTACCTGGCCACGCTGCAGCGGCTGTCGGAGCTGGCGCCGCGGCGCGTCTACCCCGGCCACGGACCCGTGATCGACCACGCGCCGGCGCGTGCCCGCGAGATAGCGGCGCACCACGATGAGCGCCTCGATGCCGCGGCGGCCGCCCTCGACGAGGGCGCCGAGACCGCCTACGACGCGGCGCAGCTGATCTGGCGGGACGAGCCGCTGGGATTCCACGAGCAGCGGTTCGCGCTGGTCGAGGCGATCTCGCACCTCGAGCGGCTGGCCGAGACCGGGCGGGCACGGCAGCCGAGCCCGCGGCGCTGGCGGCCGCCCGCCGGGTAGCGTCAGGAATCGAAGCCGAGGCCGACCCGGTCGAGCGCGCGCAGATAGAGACCGCGCTTGCCGTCCCTGCGATCGGCCCGCGCCAGAGCCCGCGTGGTCAGCTTTATCCCGGCCCAGCGCAGCGGCTCGGGCGGGAACGGCAGCGGCTTGCTGCACACCAGGCGCAGCCTGGTCAGCTCGGTGTCGCGACCGTCCACCAGGTCGAGCGCAACGCGGGCTCCGAAGCGGCTGGCGCCGACGCCCAGGCCGGTGTATCCCACGGCGTAGCTGACGCGGCCGCTCATCGCCCGGCCGAACATCACGCTGAAGCGGCTGCAGGTGTCGATCACCCCGCCCCAGCGGTGCGTGAACCGAACCCCCTCCAGTTGCGGGAACGTCTCGAAGAAGTGTCGCGACAGCAGCGAGAAGGTGGCGGGCCGCTGTTCCAGCTCGGCTGCGACAGCGTTGCCGTAGTGGTATACGGCGTCGTAGCCACCCCACAGGATCCGGTTGTCGTCGGTCAGCCGGTAGTAGTGGAACTGGTTCGCGGCATCGAACAGGCCCTGCCGGCCGCTCCAGCCGAGCGCCGACATCCGCTGTCCCGACAGCGGCTCGGTCACCAGCACGTAGTCGTACACGGGGGCGATGTAGCGGCGGATGTCGCCGATCAACGGCGGGAAGCCGTTGGTGGCCAGCACGACGCGCTCGGCCCGCAGCCGGCCATCCGGCGTCGACAGCATCACGCCGTCGGCCAGCTCGTGCAGCGCGGTCACCGGCGACAGCTCGTGCAACCGCACGCCCAGCTCGATGCAGGCGCGGCGAAGCCCCCATGCCAGGCGGGCCGGGTCGACCATGGCGGAGCCGCTCCGCTGCCAGATGCCGCCCAGGTAGGTGGGTGAGTCGACCTGCGCGCGCACCGCATCACGGTCGAGCCAGTCGCAGTCGTAGCCGTGCTCCCGCATCACCGGCACGAACTCGCTCAGCTCCACGACCTCGCGCCGGCTGCGGGCCACCAGGATCGACCCCGTCCGCTCCCAGCCGCAGTCGATGCCGTGCCGCTCGATCGCCTGCTGGATGCCGTCCAGGTTCTCGCGCCCCAGCCGCTCCAGCTGATCGATCTCGTCGGGGAACCGGCTGAGGCCGTTGGGCAGGCCATGGGTGAGGGACGCGTCGGTGAAGCCACCGTTGCGGCCACTGGCGCCCGCGGCCACCGTCGCCGCCTCCAGCACCACGACGTCGCGGGCGGGGTCGTCATGCTTGGCCTGCAGCGCCGCCCACAGGCCCGTGAAGCCGCCGCCGACGACGGCCAGCGAACAGCTGTCCTCGCCCGCGCACGGGTCGGCCGGGGCCGGAGCAAGCGGCGAGTCCAGCCAGAAGGGGCGTGGCTGCGCCTCCACCCACGCGGCGCTGCTCACGAGGCCGGCAACAGGATCTGGTAGGCCTTGCGCAGCGTCTCGTGGACGGTCCAGGTGGAACGGGCGCCTTCTTCGAGCACACCCATGTCGCCCGGACCGACCTCGAAGGTGTTGCCGCCGTCGATTGCGATCGTGGCGCGGCCGGCGATCACGACGAACATCTCGTGCGCCTCCGTGTCGACCACGACCCCTGGCGAGATCTGCCAGACGCCGCGGATGATGCGGCCGTCCTCGCTCTCCCAGACCACCCGGTTCCAGGTCTGGGGCGATCCCTCGACGACGCTCCCGGGATCGAGCGGGTCGAGATCGAGGTCGAGGTCCCCGATGTGAACGGCGAAGCTGCCCGTGCTGAGCATGCCGCCCGCCTTGCTAGGAGCGGCTGAACAGGCCGGAGAGAAGACCGGAGCGCTGCTCGACCGGCTCGCTGCGAGCGGTCACAGGCGCGGGGGCCTGCGCCTTGCAGGCCACCTGGCCGTGCTGTTCGAAGTAACGCTGGTGGTACTCCTCGGCACGCCAGAAGCTGGGCGCGTCGGTGATCTGGGTCGCGATCGGCTTGCCCAGGTGCGTCTGCATGGCGGCCAGCGACTGCTCGGCGATCCGCCGCTGCTCGGGCGAGTGCACGAAGATCTCCGACCGGTACTGGGTGCCGACGTCCGGACCCTGGCGGTTCTTCTGGGTGGGGTCGTGCTCGCCCCAGAACACGGCCAGCAGCTGCTCGTAGCTGACCTGCTCGGGGTCGTACTCGACCTCGACGGCCTCGGCGTGGCCGGTGCGGCCGCTGCAAACGGTGCGGTAGTCCGGGTCGTCCACGGTTCCGCCGATGTATCCGACCTGGGTGGCGGTGACGCCGTCGATCTGCATGAACGCATGCTCGACGCCCCAGAAA
>DATNEO010000128.1:0-7013 GCA_035553035.1 Gaiellales bacterium
TGGGTGTTTGACGGTTGCTCGGCGTCGGGCGATGGATGCGCATCTGGCCGCGTTGCGGGCACGCCCGCGGCGTCACCGGCCGGGGAGCTATGCGTGGCCGAAGATGCGGTTGCGTGCCGAGCGTGCCTTCGCCCGGGGCGCTGCGCCCGTAGCCACCGTTCGCGCGCATATCCTCGCCGCGACGTATACGAACGCCGAGCCGCCCAGCCGGCGCACGATCCAGCGCTGGCACCACGAACGCCGCTGGGCGCTGCCACCACCCCGGGCTACGACGATGGCACCGTGACCGGCGGCGCCGAGTTGAAGTCGAGGTAGTGCTCGCGCATGAAGTGCGCGGCCGTCGTCATCCACAACCGCTTCACAAGGTGCGTCCGTTTGTCGATCAGCAGCCGGAAGAACGTCGGCCCCTGCGCCACCCCCAGCGTCACCTCCACGTCGTTCCTGGTCGATCCCGTCACGTACGCCGCCAGCGCCCCGTTCGCCCAGTACGGGTCGGGCAGCTTCAGCCGCTGGATCGGCTGCTTCACCCAGCTGCCGTTCTGAAGATCCCAGCGGTGGTTGCCGATCACGCGTGACTGCGCGCCACCGTGCACGTCGATCGCCAGCCGGTCGGGCGCACCGACGATGAACGTCGTGTCCACCGAGTGCACGGGATCCGAGGCGAGGTGATTCTCGAACCGCACCGAGTGCAGCGCGCGCAGCGATCGGGCGGTGTCGCGCACCAGTGCCGCCGCCGGCTGCGCATCCGCCGCCGGCAGCGCGAGCGTGGCGCCGACCGTCGCGCGGCCGGGCCGGAGCACCGTTACCGCCAGCGGGCCGGCCCTGCGGCTGACCGGCGCCTCGAAGCACACCTCAGGCGTCTTCAGGCACGGCGTCGCCAGCCGGCCGTTTGCGGTGACGGCAACGACCCGCGACGCGGATCCGTCCTGACCCAGCACCGTGAATCGGACGCGGTGGTTGCCGATCCGTTGTGCCGCGACCGCCAGGTCCGCCGCCTCGCCGGCTGCCAGCGGGCCGGTCGCCAGCGGGGCCGGCGGCACCCCCTCGCTGCGCACCGCCTCCCCGATGTCGAGCGAGGTCGACCAGGACTGCCCGCCCGCCGTCGCCCGAGCCGAGACCGCGCCCGCGTCGAGCCCCGGCGCCCAGGCCAGCCAGGTGTGGGGCCCGGTCGCGACCAGGTTCGCGGGCACCGGTGTGCCGTCCGCCTGCTGCAGGTGCAGGCTGGGAGCTGTGGTCTGTGCAGGCAGCGACAGCCGGATCGCGTTGGGCCCGGCCGTCCCCGGCCAGACGCTGATCTGCCCGCCGTTTCGCAGTGCCACGGTGGCCGCCCCGCCGGTCGCGGTGGTCGCACCGGAGACGGCGGTGGGCCGGCTGCCGGGGGGCAGGTTGGTGAGCAGTGCAACAGCCGCCACGACGGCCGACAGCACCACCAGCTCGGCGGTGACCGACCGCCGCAGCATCTGGTAGCGGCCCAGGAACCGGCGGCTGCGCGATGCGACCGCCAGCGTCATCAGGAGCAGCACCGTCTTTGCCAGCAGCGTGCGGCCGTAGGAGGTCGTCCAGATCTGCGACACAGCGGACAGCTCCCACAGCGCCCGCAGGCCGCCGGTCACGGCCAGCACCGCCACCGCCGCCAGCGCCATCCGCGAGAAGCGACCGGCGATCCTGGCGCGGGTGGCGTCGCGCAACGGCTGGGTGAGGCCGCGCGTGGCATGGGGAGTGACCACGGCCAGCTGCACCAGCCCGCCGATCCAGATCGCGGCCGCGGCGACGTGCAGGGCGTCCAGCCCGATCACCAGCGGGCCGCGGCCGGGGTCGCCGGCGTGCCCGGAGATGCCCGGGGCGGCCAGCGCCCAGGCCCCGGCGATCGCCGCCGGCACCGCCAGCACCGCGGTCAGCCGGCGGCTGACGCCGACCGTGGCGTAGGCCAGGGCGACCAGGATCGTGAACACCGCGGTCACGTCGATGCCGCGCCCGAACTGGCGGCCGAAACGGGTCGCGTCCAGGGCCGAGGCAACCGGGCCGCGGTGATCGAACGCCTCCCAGAAGCTGACCCCCGCCACCTGCGCGCCCTGCCGCGTCAGCGCCACCCAGCCGCCGGCCAGCACCAGCACCGCCGACAGCGCCAGCACCTGGTTGGCCCGGTGGCGTTCGCGCAGGCCCATCAGCCGCCGCGGCTCGCCGGTCACGGCGGCGGTGGCAGGCTGGTAGGCGGCCACGCGGTAGACGACGCCGCCGACCAGCGTCAGCAGGCCGGCGAAGTAGAAGAAGCGGGCGATCAGGAATGGCCAGTCGGTGGGCGCGTCCTGCGACTCCGCCTGCGGAACCGGTCCGCCGGTGCCGACGCCGAACGCGTACACGCCGGCGATCAGATGGCCGTCGGTGGAGACGATCTCCCAGCGCACCGTGTAGTCGCCGGCCGGCAGGCCCTGCCGCAGCGGCACCACCAGCTGCTTGAGGTTGCCCGGCGCGTTCGTGGCCGGCCCCGCCATCACCGACTTGCCGGCGGCATCGACGACGGTGGTGCCGCCGCTGACAGGGCGTATCTGCTGGTCGAAGGTGAGCACCAGCTGGTGCGGTGGAGTTGCGACGCGGGTGCCGGCACCGGGCGTCGTCGTCAGCAGCGTGGCGTGCGCCTGCGCCCACGCCGGCCAGATCAGCGGCAGCGCCAGCAGCGTGAGCAGCGCGGTCGCCCGCCTCATCCCGGGCTCCCGGACGGCAGCGCGAGGCGGCCCGGCTGGACCGGGCCGTGCATCGGGGCGGCGCATGGCATGCGGTGGCGCAGTGGAACTCCTGACCGAGGGTAGGGGGGCGGGTCAGGCGGGGAGCGGCGGTGCTCGGTCGCGGCGGTGCCATGCGGCCAGGCCGTGGCGCGGACCGGCGGCCGGCGCTCGTCGCACGACCTGGACCGACCGCCGTGGCGCCGTCAGTGCCGCCAGCGCGCGGCGCTGCGTGTGCACGTCGATCAGCTGCACCACCACCGCGGCCACCACCGCCAGCGCCAGGTGCAGGGCCAGCGATCCGTTGGCGCCCGGGTGCGCGGGCGCTCCCGCAGCCAGCAGCGCCAGGTGCGCGGCCGTCTGCGCGGCCAGCATCGCCGGAATCAGCGCGGCCAGAGACGCCGTATCCTGGATCCTCCCTCGCCGTGCCACCAGCGCCCAGCCGCGCCACATCACCAGCGCGGCCACGCCGGCGCCGGTCAGCGCCGCGGTCGCCCAGCGCAGATCGGCCAGCGTGGCGAACCCGCCATGGGCGATCGCCGCCGTGACGGCGGCAAGGGCGGCGAATGTGAGAGCGCGCAGGCCGGCCACCCCTGAAGTATCGCAGGGCGGGCCGCTCGGATCGGTGATCGACCCGGCCGCGGCCGGCCGGCGGATCCGCGCTACGCCACCAGATCCAGCGGCGTGTAGCTGCTCGCGTTGGGGATCACGGCGGCCGGGTCGGTGCCCATCCAGTCGCCCAGCAGGTTCGTGTAGATCTGGCGGTAGTCGGTCGGCACCTTCAGGTTGCCCCACTGATCGAGATCCGCGTCCGAGATGCCCGGGAACTCGGCCGCGAGGCCGCCCTTCGCGTGCTTGCCGATCACCAGCGCCAGCCCGCCGGCGCCGTGGTCGGTGCCGCCGCCGCCGGAGTCGTTGTCCTCGACGCGGCGCCCGAACTCGCTCCACACGAGCGTGATCACGCGGTCGCCCAGGCCACGCGCCTCCAGGTCGGCCTGGAAGGCGGCGAGGGTGGTCGACAGGCGCGACAGGTTCTGCGCCTGGCGGCTGACCTGCGAGTCGTGGAAGTCCCAGCCGTCGTCGTAGGAGACGCAGGCCACCCGCATGCCCAGGTTCGAGTCCAGCATCCAGGCCAGGTTGGACATCCGCTGGTCGAAGCTGGTGGTGCCGTAGCCGAGCCCGTTGGGCGGCAGCGTCGGCTGGGTCAGCGCGCTCAGCCGGCTGGCCACGTTGACCGCGCCGCCGACCGCGTTGTCGGCGGCTGCCATCGCGTCGTTCGCGGCGCTGCGCACGGACAGGCCGGCCAGTGTGTCCACCATCAGCTGCGGATCCGACCACACGTTGTTCATCGTGAACTGGGCATCCTCGACGCTCGAAAGCACCGCGACCGGGTTGGTCGCGCTCTTCAGCGACCCGTCCAGCGACCAGCCGGCCGACACCGCCTGCAGCGGGTTGTCAGCAGCGCCGTTCTGGTCGACCCAGCGACCCAGCCAGCCGGTGGCGGGGTCGGGGTCGAGCTCGCCGGCCTGCCAGAAGGCGCGCGAGTGGAAGTGCGAGAGGTCGGGCGGCATGTAGTCGACCGACGGGATGACGGCGATCTTGCCGGCGTCGTACAGCTGCTGGAAGCCGGTTGCGGCCGGGTTCCAGGCCCAGTCGGGGTTGGCGGCCGCTCCGCCCAGCGGTAGGCAGTTGGCCGGTGTCAGCCCGATGTGCGGCCGCTTCGACGCGTAGGCGGCGTGGTCGGACCCGGTGATCGGGATCAGGGTGTTCAGGCCGTCGTTGCCGCCGTCCAGGAAGACCGAGACGATGATCGGATCGGTACCGGGCGTCGCCGCCTGCGCCGAGGCCGCCTCCCAGATGTGGCCCCAGTCGAGCATCGAGGCGCCGTACACCGTCAGGAACGCGACCGCGCCGTTGCGCAGGAAGTCGCGGCGGCACATGCCCGCGGACTCGCCCTCCAGGACGGCGCGCGGGATCGGCACGACCTGGCCCTGGCGGCGCAGCATCGAGCGACGGTGGGTGGACTGCCAGTCGTTGCATCCGCAGTGGTTCATCAGGTCGTGGCTCCGATCATGGTCAGTGGAGGAGGCCGTCAGGACCGGCCATCAGCATCGCCCGGATCACCGTCTGGCGCTCCACGTGGTCGTGTGAGTCCAGCGTCGGCCCGTTGCGCGTGGCGTAGTCGGTGGCGTAGGTCTCGAGCCTGGCGCGGGTGTCGCTCGAGGCCCAGGGGTGGGAGAGCGCCGACATGGCGGCGGTGACGGCCGCCTTCGGCGTCTGGCTGCCGGGATCTCTGATCGTCTGGTCGAGCAGGTAGCCGGTGGTCTGCCAGTAGGCGTGGGCGGTGTTCGTGTTCAGGAACGCCGGGCCCTGTTTCCAGCCCGACACGTTGGGCGGGTAGAACGGCACCTGACCCATGTTGTCGAGCAGCCAGCTCCAGCTGTTGCTCTTGACGAAACGGCGCGTGTTTCGCAGCCCGGAGGCCACGAATACGATCGGCGGCTTCACCACGTCCGGCTCGTCCAGGTTCAGGTAGAAGGCCGGGTGGTGCAGGATCACCTTCAGCAGCGGCGCCAGCTCGAAGCCCGAGTTCCTGTAGTTGTTGACCATCTGGCGCATGGCGGACGCGGTCGGCGGTGTCGCGATGAAGTAACTCCACAGCGAGTAGGCCAGGTAGGGCGCGTGGTTGGGATGGTTCACCACCAGCCTGCAGACGTCGCGCCAGTCCCAGTTACCGGTGTGGCCGTAGATCGTCTTTTGGCCGGCGTCGTGGTAGCCGGCGTCCCAGAAGGTCGGGTTCTCACGCTGTTTGATCGTGCCCGTCGCAGCCTTGTTCCGGTCGTAGCGCCAGCCGGTGAGTGCGCGGGCGGCCTCGTGGATGTCGTTCTGGGTGTACATGTTCGTGTTCGTCCAGAGGCCGTGGGTGAGCGACTCCAGATTCGGGTCGTTGCCCAGGCAGAACAGCTCCATCACCTCGCGCCCGTAGTTCTCGTTGGGCTCCCACTTGTTCGAGTCGGCGCCGTTCAGCCACAGCAGCATCGCCGGGTCGATCGTGATCTGCTCGAGCAGGTCGTGGAAGTTCCCGGCCGCGTGCCCGCGCAGCAGCCGGTTCTGACGCAGCATGTGCCGGGTGTTGCCGACACCGGCGTTGGAGGTCGCGAACAGGTCGTGCAGGTTCAGCGTCATCCGCTCCACCAGCTGGTTTCGGCTGCGCACCATGCGGTCGAGCCACCACAGGCAGTCGTGGCCCCACAGGTCGAGCGGTTGCAGCCGGTTACCGCCGTCGGTCGGGGCCGGCCCGACCAGCACGTTCTTGCGAAACGGCGTCAGCAGTTCGGTCACGGCCTTCGGCAGCCCCAGCTTCACGTAGTGCGTGACCTGGTCGTGGCTGCCCGCGAAACCGGCGCGCCACAGCAGTCGCTGGAAGTGCGCGCGCGTCGGTTTGGACGGCAAGGCCGGATAGCTGTACGCCACGGTGCACCCTCGCTGCTCGAGAACAGAGACCCAGGGCTGGTATCGACGCCCACCGCGGGCCCCTTCACCCCCACATCGGGGGGATCGGCTTTGACCCGTTACGGCGTGTTCACGAGGCCGCTGGTGTCGACCACTTCCAGGTCGCGGCCGGTGATGCGGTTGAGCGTGCGCAGGTCGTCGTCGTTGAACCGTTTGTTGGATACGCCGCTGACGTACCAGGGCGAGCCGTTGTCAGCCAGGATCATCCCGTAGTGCTGGAGCGCAACCGCCACCACGCGCGCCTGCGGCGACAGCTGCGACAGGTCGAACGAGGACTTCAGCCGAACGCGCAACCCCATCGGCGGCAGCGAGACGGAGCTGCCCGAGCCGGCGTCGTGCCGGGCCGGGTAGATGTGCGCGTTGCGCGTCTGCGGCGCGGTGAACCGCAGGGCGTGGTCGATCACGCCCGCCGCGACCTCCGGGTAGCGCACCAGCCCGGGCAGGATCGGCAGCCCGGCGGCGTCGGCGCTCGTCCAGCCGTCCGGCCGCAGCGCGTTCGAGGTCATCTTCCAGACCGCCCCGGATCCGGCCCGCCAGCCCCGCCTGGTGTGCCGCACGTTCCACATCTCGTAGAGCTTGCAGCTGCCGCTATTGACGATCAGCATGTGGTGATCGCTGCCGGCTTCGATACGCGGCCGCCTGGGGATCGGGTAGCCGACGTGGTCGGATTGCGAGCTGTAGTCGAAGCGCACCGTCACCTTCCGCTGTGTGCCGGGGACGGTGTTGTAGGGGATGCCGTAGCCCGGGTAGGAGCCGAAATCCGGGTGCAGGCCGGTGTCG
>DATNEO010000129.1:0-8880 GCA_035553035.1 Gaiellales bacterium
CTCGAACATCTTCTCGAAGATCAGCACCGTGCCCTTGGCCTGGGTCGCCACCGCGACCGCGATCGAGGTCAGGTCGGCGGGGAACATCGGCCACGGCCCGTCGTCGATCTTCGGCACCTGATCGTGGATGTCGTCGACCACGACCAGCTCCTGGCCGGGGGGCACGCGCACGCTGGTGCCCTGGATCTCGATCTCGACACCCAGCCGCCGGAAGCTGTGGCGGATCGCGCGCAGGTGTTCGACGGCCGCGTCCTCGATCAGCAGGTCGCCGCCGGTGACGGCGGCCAGGCCGATGAACGAGGCCACCTCGATGTGGTCGGGCCCGACCCGGTGGGTGCAGCCGTGCAGCGCGTCGGCGCCCTCGATCACGAGCACGTTCGAGCCGATCCCCTCGATGCCGACGCCCATCTTGCAGAGCAGGTGGCACAGGTCCTGCACGTGCGGCTCGCAGGCGGCGTTCATGATCACGGTCGTGCCGCGGGCGCGGGCGGCCGCCATCAGCGCGTTCTCGGTGCCGGTGACGCTGGCCTCGTCGAGGTGGATCTCGGCGCCGTCCAGCCCGTCGGGGGCGCGCAGGCGGTACTCGCGGTCGACCTGCACGTCCGCGCCCAGCGCGGCGAACGCCATCAGGTGGGTGTCCACCCGTCGCCGGCCGATCACGTCGCCGCCCGGAGGCGGCACGTCGGCGGCCCCGAACCGTGCCAGCAGCGGCCCGGCCAGCAGGATCGAGGCGCGGATGCGGGTGCACAGCTCGGGGTCGAGCTTGGTGCCGTTGACCTCGGCCGCCCACACCCGCACGGTGTTCGGGCCCTGCCACTCGACGTCGACGCCAAGCGCCGCGATCAGCTCGATCATCTCCTCGACGTCGCGGATGTGGGGGACGTTCTCGAGGATGACCGGCTCGCCTGTGAGCAGGCAGGCGGCGAGGATCGGGAGCGCCGCGTTCTTGTTGCCGGCCGGCCTGATGGTGCCCGACAGCGGCTGACAGCCCTCGATCAGGAATGCCTCCACAGTGACCTCTCGCGTCGCGGTAGCCATGGCCATCTAGGGTAGCCCCATTCGACCCGTTTGCTCCTGGTTCCTGCTATTTTCGCGGCATGGACGACCAACTGGTACGCGATCGTGACGCGGCCTGGGCGCTGCTCACCGAGTGGACGCAGAGCGAGGCCCTGCGCCGCCACGCGCTGGCGGTGGAGGCATCGGTGCGCGCGTACGCGGGCTCGTTCGACGAGGACGTGGACACGTGGGGCAACGTCGCGCTGCTGCACGACTTCGACTACGAGCGCCACCCCACGCTCGACAAGCACCCCTCCGATGGAGCGCCGGTGCTGCGCGAGAAGGGCTATCCGGAGTGGTTCATCCGCGCCATCCAGTCGCACGGCGACCACACCGGCGTGACCCGCGAGTCACAGCTCGAGCGCACGCTCTACGCCTGCGACGAGGTGTCGGGGTTCGTGCACGCCTGCGGCCTGGTGCGGCCGGACGGCCTGACGTCGCTGGAGGCGAAGTCGGTGCGAAAGAAGCTGAAGCAGCCCAGCTTCGCGAAGGGCGTGAACCGCGACGACGTCGTCCAGGGGGCCGAGCAGCTCGGCGTCGACCTCGACCAACACATCACGTTCGTGATCGCGGCGCTGCGGCCGATCTCGGGCGAGCTGGGCCTGCGCAGCTAGATGGTTGATCGGTATCTCCGTGATGTCCTGGACGGCGAGAACCGAGTCTCGTAAGAACGCAGGGAGCGTCGATACCGGGTCGTATTGGCGCGACCGAGGACCAGGTGCAAGCCCAACGGCCTTGCACCGATCGGGAGCGATCTGCGATTACGCAGATCGCGGACGGAGACGAAGGTTCGCAGCCGTAGCCACCCCGACCGGCGCCGCTGGACCTAGACCGTACGCAGCGGCCAGGCTCGCGAGAGATACCGATCAACCATCTAGGGTCACCCGAGCGCGGCCGCCAGCTGCTCCACCTCGTCGTCGCTCGTCCACGCGCCGACGGAGACCCGCAGCCAGGGCGTGTCGGGGATGTAGCGCGCGAGGATG
The DNA here is from genome assembly GCA_035553035.1 of Gaiellales bacterium. Lineage (GTDB taxonomy): Bacteria > Actinomycetota > Thermoleophilia > Gaiellales > JAICJC01 > JAICYJ01. Next base: position 2,040 of record DATNEO010000129.1, read on the forward strand.
CCCTGCTCGCCGAGCCGCTCGTTGAGGGCGACGGTGTCCTCCTGCCCGGCGACCGTGAGCGCGATCAGCGGTGCGCTGTCGTTGCCGTGATCGGCCACGGTTACGCCGGGCTGTTGGCGCAGGCGCTGGCGGGCGCGTTTTGCATTGTCGGCAGTCTGCGCGAGCCATCCGGGGCGGCCGCCGGGCAGCGACTCGACCCACTCGATGGCGGCGCCGATGCCGGCGACCGTGACGGTGTCGAGCGTGCCGCCGTCGAAGCGGGCCGCGGTCGGGAGGAAGTCGCCGACCACTCCCTGTTCGAGGTTCCAGTAGCTGGACTGGGCGGTCCACGCGCGGTCCAGCCACTCGGGGGACACCCACAGGCCGCCGCTGCCCTGCGGGCCGAGCAGCCACTTCTGGCCGGAGAAGGCGTAGAAGTCGGCGCCGGTGGCGGCCGCGTCGACGGCGATCGCGCCGGCCGACTGGGCGCCGTCCAGCAGCAGCGACGCTCCGACCGCGTGCGCGGCCGCGGAGATCGCGGCCACGTCCAGCACCCGGCCGGTCGTCCACAGCACGTGCGACACGGCCACCATCCGGGTGTCGTCGCCGATGCCGTCCAGGAGCCGCTCGGGCGGCAGCTCGACGACGCGTACGCCGGCGCGGCGGGCGATCACATCCAGCGGGCTGCGGATGCCGGGGTGCTCCTCGGTGGTGGTCAGCACCTCGTCGCCGGCCTTCCAGTCGATGCCCGAGATGACGATGCCGACGCCCTGCGTGGTCGAGCCCGTCAGCGCGATCTGCTCGGGCGGCGCGCCGACGGCGCGGCCCAACGCAGCACGGGCGCGGTCGCGCAGGTCGCGGTAGTGCTGGAAGGCGGCCATGCCGATGCGGGGCTCGGCCAGGGACGTGTCCAGCTCGCGCCGCATGGCTTCGGCGGCGGCCCGCGGCAGCGGCCCGTTGGTGCCGGCGTTCAGGTAGGCAACGCCCTCCAGCGAGGGCAGGTCGGACCGGATGCTCACAATGTCACCACCGCGTCGACGGGATCATGGTCAGAGAGGCGCACGGGCAGGTCGTCTTCCAGGTACAGGTCGCGGAGCTCGGGCGGCCAGGCAGCCGGTGGCGACTCGACCTGCATGCCGCGGACGAAGAGGTGATCGACGCCGGGGTGCAGCTTGGTGGCGTCCTCGATCCAGCCGCGTGCGGCGAGCGCCTGCAGGCCGGGCGAGCGGGCATCGGCGTTGAGGTCGCCGCCCAGGAGCATCGGCGCGCCGCGTGCGAAGCGCTCGAGCACGTAGCCGGCCCGCTCCAGCTGCTGGCGGTTGTCGCCGGAATCGGCGTGGACGTTGGCAAGCGTGAGCTCGCGGCCGGCGGATCGGTGGCGGAGCCGCACCAGCTGGGCGATGCGAGGCTCGCCGCGAAGGCGGCGGCGGTCGTTGATCTGGACGCGGCGGGCGGACACGAGCAGCAGGTCGGCGCCGTAGAGGACGGCGTTGGCCTGGCCCTCGACCTGGGTGCGGACGAGGTCGGGCAGGGCCCTGCCCACGGCGGCGCCGAGCGCCAGCGGCAGGGGCACGTGCAGGAACGGGATGTGGGCGCCGTAGGCGGGGGCCAGCGTGACGCCCATGCCGGTGCGTTCGCGCAGCAGGGCGCCGGCCCACACCGGCACCTCCTGCAGCAGCACCAGGTCGGGCGCGTCGCGGACGATCAGCTCGCACATCTCATCGAGCAGCTTGCGATGGACGTGGCCGTGCTGGCGGTCGGGAGGGATGTCGCGGCCGTGGGCGATGTTCCAGGCGCGGACGTGGATGCGTACGGGATCGCTCACGAGGGCGATGCTACCGGGCGACCGCCGGGCACCGGTAGCATCCCGGGCATGAGGATTCCCGGGAGGGCTCGCTTCGGAGACGTGATCACGCGGCAGCTGGCGATGTTCGCCGACGACCACCGCGCCCTGATGCTGCGGGTCGAGCAGGCGCGCGTGTCGTACACGCATGCGGGCGCGAGCGAGGCGGAGGAGCGCTACGGCGACTACATGGACCTGGTCGAGGAGGCGGAGGAGGAGCTGCTGGCGCTGCGCGACCGGTATGCCGAGACGATGGCGGCGCGGGATCGGATGCGGTACGAGCGCGAGTTCTCGAAGGCGGCGGAGAGGCGGCTGCCATCGCTCGTGGTGCGGCGCATCTACCAGCGCGCGATGGACCCGGATCTTGACGAGTGAGATGTGAGCACGCTGGTCGGCTGGTTCGAGAACCACGCCTACCTGCTCGTGTTCGTGACGGTGACGCTGGAGCTGGTGGGGGTGCCGTTTCCGTCTGAGACGATCCTGATCGGCGCCGGCGCGGCCGCGGCGGCGGGACATCTGAACGTGCTGCTGGTGATGGCGGTGGCGGCGATCGCGGCGACGCTGGGCGCGCTGGGCGGATACGAGATCGGGCGGATCGGCGGGCGGCCGCTGCTGGACCGGCTGGTTGCGCGCGGCTGGCCGCGGCAGCAGCAGGTGCTGCGGGTCGAGGAGTTCTTCGGGCGGCACGGCGGCAAGTCGCTGGTGGGCGCGCGGTTCGTGCCGTTCGTGCGGATCTTCGCGCCCTGGATGGCCGGGGCGGCGGGGATGCCGCTGCGCCATTTCGTGGCGTGGAACGTGGTCGGTGCGGTGGCGTGGGTGGTGATCGTGACCGGAGGCGGGTTCCTATTCGGGGAGTCGCTGGCGGCGATCGAGGCAAGCGTCGGGCCGGTGGCGGCGGTGGTGGCGGCGGTAGCGGTGGCAGGGGTGTTCGTCCTGCATCGCGTCCGAGCCCGCGGCTAGCCTCCGGCGTCCATGGCCCGAACTCCCAAGAAGCGCAAGCAGCCCCGGTGCCACTCGTGCCACCGGCGTTCGCTGCGGTGGCTGGAAGGGCGCCAGCGCTTCATGTGCGACTCCTGCGGCAAGGTCTTCGACCTGGCCGTGGTCGAGCGGCACAACCCGGGCCTGCAGCTGTTCGAGCCGCAGCTGCACATGGACGTCGCCGGCTAGCGGCGTCCCGTCGGTGATTCGTCACGGCCCGTGACGAATCTGGAGGCAACACCGGTGCCAGGCGCGGCTGTTGCGTTCCCGGAAGCGTCAACGCGCCCGTCACGCGCATGGATTGCAACCATGCCATGACGGCTCGTATGCATCTTGGAGGCAACACGGGTGCCAGGCGCGGCTGTTGCACTCATGGGAAGGTCAACGCGCTTGTTACGCGAGCAGATCGCAACCCGGGTGTCAGCGCCTGACGCAACCTTGGAGGCAACACCGGTGCCAGGCGTGGCTGTTGCGCTCCCAGAAGCGTCAACGCGGCCGTCACGCGCACGAATTGCAGCCCCGCCGTCACCGCTCGCGAGCACCTCGCGGGCAACACCGGTGCCAGGCGCGGCTGTTGCGCTCCCAGAAGTGTCATCGCGGCCGTTGCATACGAACACATGTTCGCCTATGCTGGAGAGCCCTTGCCGAAACGCCCCCGCATCCTGGTCTGCGCGCTCGTCCCCCGCTTCGCGCTGCGGGTGGCGATGGGCGGTTCGCTAGGCGATGTCCCGACAGCGCTTGCCCCGGAGGCGGGCGGCTCGCCGCTGGTGGGCGAGGTGAACGCCGCCGCGGCCACCTTCGGCGTGCGGCCCGGGATGCGCGCCGGCGAGGCGATCGCTCGCTGCCCGGGAATCCGGCTGGTCACCGCCGACCCCGGTGCCGTCGCCGATGCCGCCGAGGAGCTGCTGGCCGGCCTGGAGGCGATCGGCGCCGCCGTCGAGCCGCTCGAGCCCGGCCACGCGCTGTTCCGCGCCGACGGCCTGCTGCGCATGCACGGCGGCCTCGGCCGCCTGCTGCACGCCGCCGGAAAGCTGCTCCCGCCCGGCGGCCGGATCGGCGCCGGCCCCGGCCGCTTCACCGCCCGAGCCGCCGCCATCAAGGCCCGGCCCGGCCGCCCGCGCGTGGTCGACGCGGACGGCGCGCCCGGCTTCATCGGCCGCATGGCGATCGGCCGCCTGGGCCTCGACCCTCGCATCACCGACGAGCTGGAGGCGCTCGGCATCCGCACCGCCGGCGCGCTGGCCGCGCTCCCGCTCCCCGCCGTGGCCGATCGCTTCGGCCCCGCCGGCATCGCCGGCCGCCGCCTCGCACAGGGCGAGGACGAGGACTACGTCGCGCCGCGCATGCCGCCCCAGCCGCTGCGCGAGTGGATCGATTTCCCCGAGCCGGTGGGCGACGAGGCCACCCTCCACCAGGCCGCCACCCTGCTGGTCGAGCGCCTGCTGGCCATTCCACGCCGGGCCGGCCGTCCCGTCCGCACGCTCACGCTCTCCGCGCGCCTGTCCGCCGGCGGATCCTGGCGCCGCCCCGTGCGCATGCGCGACGCCACCTCCGAGCCGCGCCGTCTGCGCGACGCCCTGCTCCCCGCCCTCTCCGGCATGCCCGGCGCGCTCGACCGGCTGACCATGGAGCTGACCGAGCTGGGCGAGCCGGGCGGCCGCCAGCAGCTGCTGATGCGCCCCGCCCACGAGGTGCGCCGCGAGCGCGCCTCGGAGGCGGCCCGCCAGCTGCGCGCCGCCATGGGCGAGGGCCACCTGCTGCGCGTCGTCGAGGTCGCCCCCTGGTCACGCCTGCCGGAGGGCCGGGAGCTACTCGTGCCGTACGAATAAGCGAAGGTGAAGGGGGTCATGGATCGCACATACGTACGCCGGTTGGGGCTCCCCCGCCCCATCCACGTCACCACCGACCGAGCAGGCCTGCCCGTGGCCGTCGCCAACCGCCCCGTCTCCGTCACCCGCGACGAGTGGCGGGTCGAGGAGGGCTGGTGGACGCGCCGTCCCGTCCACCGCACCTACTTCGACCTGGTGCTGGCCGACGGCCGCAACACCGTCGTCTTCTGCGATCGCCGCCAGGGCCGCTGGTACGAGCAGCGCGCATGATCGAGCTGCACGCCCACTCCTGCTACTCCTTCCTGGACGGCGCCTCCCAGCCCCAGGAGCTGGCCCTGACCGCCGCCGGCCTCGGTCACCAGACCCTCGCGCTGACCGACCACGACAGCCTGTCCGGCTCGCTCGAGTTCGCCCATGCCGCCCACGACGCCGGCCTGCGCCCCATCACCGGCTGCGAGCTGACCCTGGCCGGCGGCGCCCACCTCACCCTCCTGGTCGAGACCCAGGCCGGCTACCGCAACCTCTGCCGGCTGCTCACCCTCGCCCACGCCGACGACCGCCGCGCTCCCTCCGTCACCCTCGACCAGCTGGCCGTCCACGCCGACGGCCTGCACTGCCTGTCCGGCTGCGCCCGCGACGGCCTGGTCGCGCGCGAGGTCGCCGCCGACCGCCCCCGCCAGGCCGACGCCGCCGCCCGCCGGCTGCGCGGCATCTTCGGCCGCGACCGATTCGCGATCGAGCTGCAGCGCCCTTACTGGCGCGGCGACGCCCGCCGCAACCGCCGGCTGGCCGAGCTGGCCGCCGAGCTGCGCCTGCGCACCGTCGCCACCGGCGACGTCCACGCCCACAACGCCCGCCGCGCCTTCCTGCAGGACACCCTGGTCGCGATCCGCCTCAATACCACCCTCGACGCCTGCGAGCGCGACCGCCGCGGCAACCGCGAGGCCGTCCTGCGCACCCCCGCCGAGATGGCCGCCCGCTTCCCCGACGACGCCGTCCGCGGCGCCCTCGAGGTGGCCGACCGCTGCCGCTTCGACCTCGCCAGCGACCTCGGCTACAGCTACCCCGACTTCGTCTCCGACACCGGCGAGTCGGCCTCCCAGGCCCTCTACCGCATCTGCCGCGACCAGCTCGAGCTCCGCTACGCCGGCAGCCGTGACCTGCACGAGGCCCGCCGCCGCCTGGACGAGGAGCTGTCCCTGATCGACCACCATGGCCTGGCCGGCTTCTTCCTTCTGCACCGCGACATCCTCGAGCTGGCCCGCGACGTCGCCCTCCAGGTGCGCGGCCAGAGCGCCGCCCGCCGCCTGCTGCCTCCCGGCCGCGGCCGCGGCTCCAGCGTCGGCTCGATCGTCTGTTACCTGATCGGCCTCTCCCACGTCGACCCGGTGTCGGCGCAGCTGTTCATCGGCCGGTTCCTGTCGCGCGATCAGACCAGCATCCCCGACATCGACCTCGACTTCCCACGCGACATCCGCGAGGGCCTGATCCTCGAGATTCAGCGCCGCTACGGCGACGACCACGCCGCGCTGGTGGCCGCCTTCCCCACCTACCGGGTGCGCGGAGCCATCCGCGACCTGGGCAAGGCGCTGGCGCTGCCACAGGGCGAGGTCGAGCGGATGGCGCGCATGACCGACGGCTGGGACCACGGCGCCGAGTCGGCGCGCCTGCCGGACGGCTCCGACAGCCCCCGCTGGCGCGCATTCCGCTTCCTGATGGACGAGATCATGGGCCTGCCCCGCCACATCAGCCAGCACTCCGGCGGCATGGTGATCTCCTCCACCCCGCTGGTCGAGCTGGTGCCGGTGCTGCCGGCCGCCATGGAGGGCCGTCGCATCTGCCAGTGGGACAAGGACTCCTGCGCCGACGCCGGCTTCCTCAAGATCGACCTGCTCGGCCTGGGCATGCTGTCGGCGGTGGAGCGCTGCGTCGAGCTGATCGCCGGCACTGCCGCCGAGCCCGTCGACCTGTCCCGCATCGGCTTCGACGACCCGGCGGTCTACTCCGAGATCCAGGCCGGCGACACCGTCGGCGTGTTCCAGATCGAGAGCCGCGCCCAGATGCAGTCGATCGTGCGCACCCAGCCCGAGAACCTGGGCGATCTGACCGTCCAGGTGGCGCTGGTGCGGCCGGGGCCGATCGTGGGCAAGGCCGTCAACCCCTACATCAAGCGCCGCAAGCTGCTGCGCGAGAACCCCGACTACCAGGTGCC
>DATNEO010000130.1:0-15004 GCA_035553035.1 Gaiellales bacterium
CCAGCTCGCCGTTCCGGCGGCGCCGCAGCAGCTCCGCCAGGACTCCTGGCGGAGCTGCTGCGGCGCCGCCGGAACGGCGAGCTGGGCGGCCGCGAGGAGCAGCTCGAGGCCGCCCGGGAGCTGCTGGCCGAGGTGGCGGGATGAGGCTGAGCGCCGCCAACGCCAGCCGCTGGCGCGGCCAGCCGGGCCATTACGAGGCCTGGCACCTGCGCCTCGGCGACCCGCACAGCGCCGCATCGGCCTGGATCCGGCACAGCTTCCACGTGCCGCCGGAGGCCGCTCCCGGCGAGTCCACCGCCGAGCTGTGGTTCGTCGGCCGCGACCCCGACGGGGTCGCCTACGCCCGCCGCCAGAGCTTCTCGATCGACCAGTTCCGCACCGGCGCCGGCGGCTTCCCGCTCACGCTCGGCCCCAGCTCGCTGGACGTGGCCAGCGCCAGCGGCCGCGTGGACGAGGCGCGCTGGGACCTGCGCTGGTCGCCGACCGGCGAGCCGTTCGGGTACGGCGGCGGGGGTGGCCGCCGGCGGCGCGCCGAGATCGTCGTCAGCCAGCCGACCATCCGCGCCAGCGGCACCTTCGCGATCGGATCGCAGGAGCTGGAGGTGCGCTCCTGGCCGGCCCACCAGCTGCACGCTTGGGGCAACCGCCATGCCGAGGCGTCGGCGCGGGTGCACTGCAACTCCTTCGCGTCGCCCGACGACTTCGTCGAGGTGTTCAGCCGCCGCTACGACAACCTCGGCAAGCACACGCCGGTGATCTCGACCGGCGCGGTGGTCGCCCAGGGCGAGCGGCACGAGCTGCACGGAGCCCTGCGCGGGCTGGCGGCGCGAGCCGTGATCGAGCCGAACCGCTACCGGTTCACGATCCGGGGGCCGTTCCTGAGCATCGAGGGTGAGGTGCACTGCGCGCTCGCGGACATGGTCGGCGTCTCCTACCGCGACCCCGACGGCGGCCGCGTGTACGCCTACGCCGCCGACCACGCCGTGATCGAGGTCGAGGTGCGCCGCCGGACGGTGCGCGGCTGGTCGCGGGCAGCGCGGCTGTCGGCCGGCAGCTGCGCCTACGAGTACGCCAGCCGGATGCAGGTGCCGGGCGTTGAGGTGGTGCTGTGAGCGCCGGCCTGGCCTGGCGCCGGCGGCCGCTGCCGCTGCTGGACTGGGCGGCGGCGCCGGCCGGGGTGCGGGTGTCGTTCACCTGCCGTCACGGTGGCGTGTCTTCGGGTCGGTTCGCGTCCCTCAACCTGGGAGCGCTGACGGCGGACGACGCGGCGAACGTGGCCGAGAACCGGCGGCGGGCCGTGGCCGGCGCGGGCGGCGACGGCGCGACCGCGACCATGGCCTGGCAGGTGCACGGCACGGACATCCGCGAGGTGACCGACAGGCCGTCCTCGGGACGCTTCCTGCAGCCCGGCGCCGAGTCCTTCCCCAAGTCGGACGGTCTGGTCACCAGCAGCCGCGGTCGGGCGCTGACGCTGCTCACCGCCGACTGCCTGCCGGTCGCGATCGCAGCCGCCGACGGTAGCCGGCTGGCGCTGCTGCACGCCGGGTGGCGTGGCATCGAGGCCGGCGTGATCGAGGCCGGCGTGGCGGCCGTGGGCCGCGAGCCGGTGGCCGCGATCGGGCCGGGAGCGGGCCCATGCTGTTACCAGGTGGGCGAGGACGTGGCCGGCCCGCTGATCCGCCGCTTCGGTGAAGACGTCGTCCGCGAGGGACGCGCCGACCTGTGGCTGTGCGCCGAGCGCGCGCTTCGCACGAGCGGCGTCGAGCAGGTGGCCGTTGCGGGCGAGTGCACGATCTGCACCGAGCACCGCTACTTCTCGCACCGCCGCGACCACGGCGTCACCGGCCGGCAGGGGGTGGTGGGGCTGCTTGCTTGATCCGGTCCTGATCGCGGAGAACCTGGCGCTGGTGCGCGAGCGGGTTGGCCCGGACGTGCAGATCCTGGCCGCCACCAAGTACGTCGAGGCCGACGACCTGCCGGCGCTGCACGAGGGTGGCGTGCGGCTGGTCGGTGAGAACCGGTCGGACGCGCTGATCGCCAAGCAGGAGGCGCACCGCGACCTGTTCACCTGGGACTTCATCGGCCACGTGCAGAGCCGCAAGGTGCGCGAGGTGGTCGGCCGGGTGCGGCTGATCCACGCCATCGACTCGTTGTCTGCCTGCCGGCGGATGCAGGATCAGGCCGAGATCCCGGTGGACTGCCTGCTGCAGGTGAACGTGGCCGGGGAGGACACGAAGGCGGGCGTGGCGGTCGGCGATGTCGACGGATTCCTCGACGAAGTGGCGGCGCTCGAGCGTGTCCGGCTCCGCGGCCTGATGACGATGCCGCCGTTGGTCGACGACCCGGACGACGCGCGGCCCTGGTTCGCGGCGCTCCGCGAGCTGCGGGATCGGCTGGCGCCGGTCTGGCAGGGACGGCACAATTTCCTGGAGCTCTCGATGGGCACCAGCCAGGACTACCAGGCGGCTGCAGCAGAGGGCGCGACGATCGTACGGGTGGGGAGCGTCCTCTATGGGCGGTAAAGTGAGGGGCGCATGAGTGTAAAAGACATGTGGCAACGCACCCAGGTCTACTTCGGCATCAAGGAGGAGGACTGGGAGGAGGACTACTTCGACGACGACGGCTCCGCGGCCCACGAGGACCTCGAGAGCCGCTACAACGAGCGGCCGAACGTCCGTCGGCTGAACCCGCGGCGCCGCTCTGGCGCCGACTTCGACGACATCTTCTCCGACGAGCCGCCTCCGCAGCGCGGCCGCGGGCGGCAGCCCGCCGCGCAGAACGGCGGCCAGCGCCACGCCGCGCAGGTGGAGCTGATCGTGCCGAAGTCGTTCAACGACGCGCAGAAGGTGGCCGACAAGCTGAAGGCCGACGTGCCGGTGATCATCAACCTGCAGGCGGCGGACTCCGACCTGGCCAAGCGGCTGATCGACTTCTCGAGCGGCCTTACCTACGCGCTGGACGGCGCCATGCAGCGCGTCGCCGACCGGGTGTTCCTGCTCACCCCCGCCCACGTGACCGTGTCCGCCGAGGATAAGGCGTCGCTGATGGAGCGCGGCTTTTTTAATCAGTACTGACGCCTGCAAACCGTCGTCTCGCTTTGTCGCTGCGGTCGGGCCGTGCCGAGCACTGTCCCTCCCTTGCTCCTCGCGAGACTCGGTTTTCGGCGTCACAGTGATCTACATGTGGGCCAGCCACCGCGCGCAGTCGATCATCGCCGCGTCGGCCTGATCGCCCTCGACGCCCCAGGCCAGCGCGTGCACGAGCGCCCAGCAGCGCATCCGCTCGCGGTCGAGCCCGAGCAGCTCCGACAGCAGATCCAGCCGCCGCCGCGCCAGCCGCTCGTCGACGCGCTCGCGGGTGTCCCGGATCAGCGACGCCAGGTCGAACTCGCGCTCGCCCACCAGCGGCTTCGGGTCGATCGCCAGCCACGGTGATCGCTCCGCCCGCAGCACGTTGCCGCCGTGCAGATCCTGGTGCAGCACCACCTGCTCGCCCTGCGACCGTGCCAGCTGCGCCGCGAGCGCTCCGCCCTGGTCGGCCAGCTCCCGCTCGAACGGCTCGGTCAGCCCCGCCCATGCCTCCGGGATCCCGGTCGACCACCGCATCGCGTCGCCGGCCAGAGTCCGGAACGGATGACCGTCTGCGGGAGCGTGCCACAGCTGCTCGAGCAGGCCCGCCACGATCCGCGCCGCCTCGTCGTCGTCTCTCAGCTGCCAGAGGCTCGTGCCCGGCCGCAGCCGCTCCAGCAAGAGGGCTCCCGGCTCGTCCTCCAGCAGCCGCACGGCGCCGCGACCGCCGTAGTGGCGTAGCGCGTCCGCCTCATGCCGGTTCTCGAGGTCGGGCAGGAACACCTTCAGCACCGCCTCCGAGCCGGTCGCCGTGGTCGCCGGCGCCACCCACGAGACGGCGCCCTCGTCGCCGAACGGCTCTCCCACGGTCAGCCCCCAGCGGGCCGCGAGCCCGGCCACCGCCGCGGGCAGCGCCGCCAGCCAGTCGCACCCCTCCCGCCCGTGCCAGCTGCGGATGTTCTCGTCCAGCTGCGGCGGGATGGTCACCATGACCGGACTGTACGGGACGGTGTTCCGGTACGCTCTTTGGCCTCGTGGCCTCCTCCTCGTTCACCCTCGGCCTGCTCGGCGCGGGCAACATGGCATCGGCCATGGTGCGCGGCTGGGTGCGGGCCGATCCGGACATGGCCGGGCGGATCCTGGTTACCGACCGCGGCTCCGGCCGCGCCGCCGCGCTGGCCGAACATCACGGCGTGCGGCACCTCGAGCACAACGCCGAGGTGGCGTCCGAGGCCGACCTGGTGGTGCTGTGCGTGAAACCGGTCGACGTCGAGCGGGTGCTGCGCGAGGTGAGCGAGCTGATCACACCCACCAAGGCGATCGCGTCGGTGGCCGCCGGCGTGCCCACCTCCACGCTGGAGACGATCCTCGACGTGGACGCCCCCGTCTTCCGGTTCATGCCCAACGTGGGCGTGCAGGTCGGCATGGGCACGCTCGCCTACTCGGCCGGCCGCTTCATCGACACCGCCGCCGAGCAGCAGGTGCTGGAGGCGTTCGGGCTGCTGGGAGAGGTGGTGCGGCTGGAGGAGCGCGCCTTCGACGCTGCCACGGCCCTGTCCGGCTCCGGCCCCGCCTTCCTGGCGCTGATCATCGAGGCGTTCGAGGACGCCGGCATCGTCAGCGGGCTCAGCTACGCCGATGCCCGCGCCCTGATCCTGACCACGGTCACCGGCACCGCAGGTCTGATGCGTGAGGAGGACATGCCGGCCAGCGCGCTGAGGCGGATGGTCACGTCGCCGGGCGGCACGGCGGCCGCGGGCCTGGCCGAGATGGAGCGCCAGGGCGTGCGCGGCGCCATCATCGACGGGGTCGTGGCGGCCATGCGCCGGGCCGGCGAGCTAGGCTAGCCCGCCGTGATCTCCACACTCGTCAGCTTCCTGACGGCTCTGTACTACGTGTACACGATCCTGATCCTGCTCTACATCATCATGTCGTGGGTGCAGCTGCCCTACAACGTGTGGATCGGCCGGGTGCGGACGTTCCTGCACGACACGGTCGAGCCCTACCTGGGGCTGTTCCGCCGCATGATCCCGCCGATCGGGGCGTTCGACCTGTCGCCGATCGTGGCGCTGATCGTGCTGGGGCTGGTCTACCAGATCCTGGCGAACATCCTGACCAACCTCGAGTAGCAGGACTGGGAGCGCGGTCGTCGAAACCGGACGGCATGTCTCTCTCACCCGCAGAACTCAGGCACCAGCGTCCCAAGCGGACGTTCATCGGCTACCGCGTCTCCGAAGTCGACGAGATCATGACCCACGCCACCTCCGCGTTCGAGACGGTGTGGCGCGACCGCGCCGACCTCGAGGACCGCGTGCACGAGCTGGAGACCTCGCTGGGCGAGCTCCGCGACACCGAGCACGCGATGCGCGACGCGCTCGTGACGGCCCAGCGCACGGCCGACGAGCTGCGCGCCGCCGCCGGCCGTGACGCCGAGCTGATCGTCCGCGAGGCCGAGGCACGGGCCCGCGAGATCATCCACAAGACCTACGCCGAGCGCGAGCAGGTGCGGCGCGAGGTCGAGCGGCTGCGCGCCGACGAGCGGCAGTTCCGCACGCGGCTGCGAACGCTGCTCGGTACCACCCTGCAGACGGTGCGCGACCACGAGGAGATGATCGCGGAGCCCGCCGGCGAGCTGACCATGGCCGGATAGACCGCCTCGGGGCGGTCTTCCGGAAGGGCCGCCCTGGCTATACTGGGCGCTGGTTTGAGCATCACTCGCCAGCCCCGTCGTGACCGTCACCCGTCCCCGATTCTCGCTCCGCATCTCATCCGGCGCCCGCCGCTCGGCGACCGCCGGGCGCGACGCTGACGGGCGGAAGGCGTGCGAGGAGGTGGGGGCATGACCGTCGACATGGATTCCGCTCGTGACCGGCTGATGGCGGAGCGCCTTCGCGTGACGTCGGAGATGCAGGCCCTCCAGGACGACCTGTCGCACTCGCTCGAGGATCAGACGGACGAGGACGGCATCGACTCGCACCTGGCCGACAGCGCCAGCGAGACCGTCGACCGCGAGATCGAGCAGTCGCTCGAGCACAACGCCGAGCACCTGCTGGCCTGCATCGACGCCGCCCTCGGCAGGATCGACGCCGGCTCCTACGGCAAGTGTGAGCGCTGCGCCGAGCCGATCTCGGACGAGCGGCTGGAGGCGCTGCCATACGCGACCAAGTGCATCGAGTGCAAACGGCTCGAGGAACGGGGCTGATCGAGCAACTCCCCCCGCTGGAGCCGGAACCGCGCTCCGCGGGCTCGTTGCAGTGGGCGGGGCTGCTGGCCGTGGCCGCCGCCGTCGTCGTCGCGGACCAGGTCACCAAGCACCTGATCGTCGACCGGATCGCGCTCGGTGACGGCCACCAGGTGCTGCCGTTCCTGGAGATCACGCACCTGCGCAACACCGGCATCGCGTTCGGCATCTTCCCCGGCCGGTTGGAGGTCGTATCCCTGCTGACCGCGCTGGCGGTGGTCTGGATGCTGGCCCACTTCGCGAAGTCGGGCTCGCGCCACGTGCTGTTCCCGGTGGCGCTCGGCTTCCTGATCGGCGGCAGCGTGTCGAACCTGTACGACCGCATCACCAACGGCTACGTCACCGATTTTATCCACGTCTCGCACTGGCCCACGTTCAACCTGGCCGACTGCTTCATCGTGGTCGGCGTGGTGCTGCTGCTGGTGGGGCTGGGCCGGCTCGACCACGGCGCCTCGGCGGAGCACGGCCCACCCGGCGGCCCGCCTGGCGAGCTGGTCTGATGCACTCGCTGACGGTGCCGGACGACGCCGCCGGCGGCCGTCTCGACCGGTTCCTGGCGTCGCTGGAGGAGGTCGGATCGCGTGCCGCCGCCGAGCGCCTGATCGAGACCGGGGCGGTCACGGTGGACGGCCGTTCCCGGCCCAAGTCCCACAAGCTCGCTGCCGGCCAGACGATCAACTTCCCGGCGGTCGAGCCGGTCGTGTCCGAGCTGGTGCCCCATGAGATGGACATCCAGGTGGTCTACCGCGACGACCACCTGCTGGTGGTCGACAAGCCGCCCGGACTGCTCGTGCACCCGGTGCCGGGGTACAGCGGCCCGACCCTGGTGCACGGCCTGTTGCACGAGATCGGCGGCGAGGGCCCGCGGCCCGGGATCGTGCACCGGCTCGATCGCGACACGTCCGGGCTGCTGGTGGTCGCCCGCGACGACCGCACCCTGGCGCGGCTGCAGTCGCTGCTGCGCCGGCGGCGCATCCACCGCAGCTACTCGGCGCTGGTTCGCGGCCGCCCGGCGTCGCGCCGCGGCACCATCGAGGCGCCGATCGGCCGCGACCGGCGCGACCCGACCCGCGTCTCGCTCGACTCGAGCGTGGCCAAGCCGGCCGTCACGCACTTCACGATCGCCGAGCTGTGCGAGGGCCGCACGCTGCTGGACGTGGAGCTCGAGACCGGCCGCACCCACCAGATTCGCGTCCACCTGGCGGCGATCGGCTGCCCGGTGGTGGGCGACCGCGTCTACGGGCACGGGCCCGAGCTCGGTCTCGAGCGCCAGTTCCTGCACGCCGCACGGCTGCGGTTCCCGCATCCCTGGAGCGGCGAGCAGATCGATGTCGCCTCGCCGCTGCCGCCCGACCTGGCGGCCGCGCTGGAGCTGGCGCGGGGCGGCGCGGTCCGGGCGGAACCGGGTTTCCGCTAGAATCGTCCCGCGTTTCCGTTCGTCAACCCTCTCCCCGGCGGGCATCAGTCGCCCGGTGGTGCCTCTGCGCAGCTGCGAGGCTCCGGTCGTCTCCGCCGGCTACATACCCAACAACCATGTTCAAGGAGGCGATTGCGTGCCCACAACCGCAGTCACCATGCGAGAGCTGCTGGAGGCCGGCGTCCACTTCGGCCACCAGACACGGCGCTGGAACCCGAAGATGCGCCGCTTCATCTTCGGCGAGCGCGGCGGCATCTACATCATCGATCTGCAGCAGTCGATCGTGATGCTGCAGGACGCCTACGACTACGTCCGCAACATCGCCGAGCGCAACGGCACGGTGCTGTTCGTGGGTACCAAGAAGCAGGCCCAGGACGCGGTCGAGGAGCAGGCCCGCCGGGTCGGGCAGCCCTACGTCAACCACCGCTGGCTGGGCGGCCTGCTCACGAACTACCGCACCATCCAGGATCGCATCGCCGCGCTGCACGAGCTGCGCCGGCAGAAGGCCGAGGGCCAGCTCGAGCTGCTGCCCTCGAAGGAGCGGCAGAGCACCATCGCCGAGCTCGAGAAGCTCGAGACCAACCTGGGCGGGCTGGCCGACACGCGCAAGCTGCCCGACGCGGTGGTCGTGATCGACATGAAGAAGGAGGCCCTGGCGGTGCGCGAGGCGCGCCGGCTGGGCATCACGGTGATCGGCCTGGTCGACACCAACTGCGACCCCGACGACGCCGACTTCATCATCCCCGGAAACGACGACGCGATCCGCTCCACCGGTTTGATCGTGCGGGTGCTGGCCGACGCGGTCGCCGAGGGCCAGCTGAAGGTACGGGCCGCCGAGATGGAGGCCGAGGCGGCACGCCGCGCGGCCGAGGAGGCGGCTGCAGCGGAGGCCGAGGCCGCCGCGGCGGCCGCCGCTGAGGCCGAGGCTGCGGCGAGCGCCACGGAGGGCCAGCCCGCCGCCGAGGAGGCGCCGGTCGCGGTTGCGGCCGAGCAGGAGACGACGAGCAGCGAGGATGCATCGTGAGTGACGTGGCATACAGGCCGTCAGCGGCCGAGGTGAAGGAGCTCCGCGAGCAGACGCAGGCGGGGATGATGGACTGCAAGCGCGCTCTCGAGGAGGCCGCCGGCGACATGGACGCGGCCAAGAAGTGGCTGCGCGAGAAGGGCCTGGCGGCCGCCGGCAAGCGCGCCGGGCGCGGCACAGGCGCCGGCGTGGTCGAGAGCTACGTCCACGCCACCGGCACCATCGGTGCGATGGTCGAGGTCGGCTGTGAGACCGACTTCGTCGCCCGCAACGACACGTTCAAGGCGTTCGCCCGCGACGTGGCGCTGCAGATCGCGGCCGGCCGCTCGCTGCAGTTCGTGTCGGAGGACGAGATCCCCGAGGCGTTCCGCGCGGCCGAGATCGACACCTTCCGCGGCAAGGCCGCGAACGAGGGCAAGCCCGAGGACATGCTGGACAAGATCGCCGAGGGCATGTGGAACAAGTCGCTGGTCGACACGGTGCTGCTGAAGCAGCCGTCGATCAAGCCCGAGCACGACGGCAAGACGATCGAGACGCTGCGGGCCGAGCTGTCCGGCACCATCGGCGAGAACATCGAGATCAAGCGCTTCGCGCGCTTCGAGGTGGGCGAAGAGTGAGCGAGCCGGCCTTTGAGCGGGTGCTGCTGAAGCTGTCCGGGGAGGCCCTGATGGGGGATCGCGAATACGGGCAGGCGCCGGAGCGGATCGCGGCCGTCGCGCGGGCGGTGGGCGAGGTGGTCGAGACCGGCGTCGAGATGGCGATCGTGGTCGGCGGCGGCAACATCCTGCGCGGCACCCAGGAGGCGGCGCGCGGCATGGACCGCGCCACCGCCGATTACGCGGGCATGCTGGCCACCGTGCTGAACGCCCTGACGGTGCAGGACGCGCTCGAGCAGCTGGGCGTGTTCACGCGGGTGATGTCGGCGATCGACGTGTCGGAAGTGGCCGAGCCCTACATCCGCCGCCGCGCGATCCGCCACCTCGAGAAGGGGCGCGTGGTGATCTTCGCGGCAGGCACCGGCAACCCGTTCTTCACGACCGACACGGCGGCCGCGCTGCGGGCGCTGGAGATCGGCGCGCAGGCGATCCTGATGGGCAAGAACGGCGTGGACGGCGTGCTGGACGACGATCCCCGCACCAACCCGAAGGCGCGGTTGATCCCGCAGATCACCCACATCGAGGCGATCGAGCGGGGGCTGAAGGTGATGGACACGACCGCCCTGTCGCTGTGCATGGACAACGCGCTGCCGCTGTACGTGTTTAATCTCGACGACGAGCACAACATCGCCCGGATCGCGCGCGGCGAGCGGCTCGGAACCATCATCTCGAGCGTCCCTGGAGGTCTCCCGGTGCAGGTCACACCATGATCGACGACGTGCTGAAGGATGCGGCCCGGCGGATGGACAAGTCCGTCGAGGCGACCCGTCACGAGTTCACGACCATCCGCACCGGCCGCGCGTCGGCCGCGCTGCTGGAGCGCATCAACGTGAGCGCGTACGGGACGAAGATGCCGATCAACCAGCTGGCCACGATCAGCGTGCCGGAGCCGCGGCTGCTGACGATCACGCCGTTCGACAAGGGTGTGATGAGGGACATTGAGAAGGCGATCATGGAGTCGGATCTGGGGCTGACGCCGAACAACGACGGCCAGCTCATCCGCCTGCCGATCCCGCAGCTGACCGAGGAGCGCCGCAAGGAGCTGGTCAAGCAGGTGCGGCACCTGGCGGAGGAGGGCCGTGTGGCCGCGCGCAACGTGCGCCGCGACGCCCAGCATCACCTCAAGGAGGCCGAGAAGAACGGCGAGACGGGCGCGGACGACGTCCACCGCGCCGAGGAACGGCTGCAGAAGGTGACCGATGAGCACGTGGCGGCGATCGACGCCGCGCTGAAGGCCAAAGAGGCCGAGATCATGGAGGTCTGAGGCCGCCGAGCCTCGGGGGCGCCGCGCCGCCGGCGCCTCCACACTCTCCTGCTCGATTTGGCGGTCGGGACTGTCGTCTGGTGCGCGGCTGTGGCGGCCGTTGCCCTGGGACGACGACAGGCCGGTGGCGGCGGTGTCCACGAGCCCGTGCCCTCAGGCGGGCCACGCTGGCCGCTTCGCGCAGCCGCAGATCCAGAGCAGAGCACCGGGCCGAGCGCCATGCCCTAGTGCCAGGTCACAGCTGGGAGGCACTGCCGTGACCGGTGCGTGGCACCCGATCGTGCAACGAACCCCGCGCCTCTGTGGAGATCCCACCCCCACATGCAACGATTCGTACGGTAGGGCTGGCACGTGCATCACGGCGTCCCACCGGCCCATCGCGCAACCACGCGGACGCTCGTCACCATCGTGTGACGAACCTTCACGGTCCCGTGCCGGAGCGCCCACGCCGGCCGAGTCGGCCTCTGAGCCCGTTAGGCGCGCGGCGGGCGTTACATGTCTGAATGAGAGTCGTGACCGAGAGAGCTGATCGTCCAGCTGCGCGACGTGCGGCCGTATCCGACTAGCCTGCCGCCTCGCGCACCAGCTCCATCGTGGAGCAGTGCACCCCGCCGCCGCCCTTCTGGATCTCCGCGTAGGGCACCGTCACCACCTCGACGGCGTGCGCCGAAAGCCGGTCGATCGTGTGCGTGAAGCCCTCGCACATCAGCACCCGCCGCGGCGCCAGTGCCAGCGAATTGATCGCCCACTCCTCGCCGGGCACGCACGGCACGGTCTCGATGCCGAGCGCATGCAGCCGGTCGACGAACCACCAGGGCAGCCCCAGCGGATCGATCAGCGCCAGGTCGGGCGCGATCATCCCGATGTGCCCGTCGATATGGATCGAGTAGGGCGACAGCGGCACCACGATCAGCTCGATCCCGAGTGGCCGCAGCGCCGCCTGCAGCTGCTGGGCGGCCTCGTCGTTGCAGCGAAACGACGTCCCGAACGCGGCCACCGTGGGGGTCAGCTTGACGAAGCTGCCGCCTTCCATCAGCCCGCGTCCATGGATCGTTGCCAGGATCGGCATCCCCAGCGCGGCCAGCGTCCGCGTCACAAGCGCCTCCTCGCCGCGGCGCTTGTAGGGCTCCAGCCGCCCGATGATGGCCCCGCCCGGCACCGTGATCAGCGGGTCGCGCGTGTAGATCGGCGACGTGATGTGCGCCGGCAGGTCACCTTCCACCTCGACCACCTCGACGCCCTCCGCCTCGAGCGCCGCCACCAGCGCCGCGTGCTGGCCGTCCACCAGCGCCAGGTCGGGCGGCGTCCGGTCCTCCCAGTACCAGAGCCCGTCCGGATCGACCAGTGCGGCTGAGTCCTCATCCCAGCAGTCGCCCCGCACGGCGGCGAACTCGCCGCGGGGCCTGCGCAGCAGAGCCATCCGCAGCCGGCCGACCTCGTCGGCGGCGCCCCACTGGCGTCCCCACACGCGCTCCTGCTCGTTCGGGTCGGCGAACGGCGTTCCGTCGTCGCCGTGCAGCTTCGTCAGGTGATAGCCGAAGGGGTAGCCGCCGCTCATCGCCCGACCCTACCGCCTGGTGGCAGTACTGTGCCCCCGGACAAGACGACCGCGGAGGGAACGTTGGCCTACAGCGTGATTCACAGCGACGAGATCGACCCGGCCGGCCCGGGAGGGATGGTGCGGTTCGTGCGCCGCGGCCTCGGGGTCGAGGCGTTCGGCATCAACCGCTTCGACCTGCCGCCCGGCGCCGGCGGCCTCGAACACGACGAGGCCTCCACCGGCCAGGAGGAGGTCGCGTTCGTGTTCGCCGGCGACGGCCACTGG
Organism: Gaiellales bacterium; assembly: GCA_035553035.1. Taxonomy (GTDB): domain Bacteria; phylum Actinomycetota; class Thermoleophilia; order Gaiellales; family JAICJC01; genus JAICYJ01. The sequence continues at coordinate 12,496 of DATNEO010000130.1, forward strand.
CTGGTCGACGGCGAGCAGGTACCGGTGCGGGCCGGCTCCTTCATCCGCTTCGATGCAGGCACCCTGCGCCGTCCCATGGCCGGCGCGGACGGCCTCTCGTTCGTCGCGGTCGGCTGCCCACCCGGCGGCTACAAGCCGCACGGCCCGTTCTGATCCGGCGCCGGTCAGACCGGCGATCCGCTTGAATACGTGGATGCCCGCCGTCTCGGTCGGTCGCCTGCGCCGCTTGCTGCGGCTGCGGCGCGTCGCGTCAGTCGAGCAGTCGCTCCCCGAATCCGCGACGTCGGTGGCGATCATCATGGACGGCAACGGCCGCTGGGCCCGCCAGCGCGGGCTGCCGCCGATCGCCGGTCACCGCGCCGGCACCCGCGCGCTGCGCCGAACGGTAGAGGCGGCTCCCGGCCTGGGCGTCCGCAGCCTTGCGGTGTACGCCTTCTCGACTGAGAACTGGGGACGGCCCGCGCAGGAGGTGGACGACCTGATGGAGCTGTTCACCGAGACGATCCGCGACCAGTTCCCCGACCTCCATCGCCAGGGCGTGTGCGTGCGCTTCGTCGGGCGCCGCGACCGATGTCCGGCGGCGCTGCTGGAGCTGATGACAGATATGGAGCGCCGTACCGCCGAGAACACGCGCCTCGACCTGTGGGTGGCCTTCGACTACGGCGGCCGCGACGAGCTGGTGCGGGCGGCGCGAGCGCTGGTGGAGGAGGGCGTGGCGGCCGAGGCGATCGACGAGGCCGCCCTCCGTGCGCATCTGTACGCTCCCGAGATGCCCGACCCCGACCTCGTGATCCGCACCAGCGGCGAGCTGCGCGTGTCCAACTTCCTGCTCTGGCAGGCCGCCTACGCGGAGTACCACTTCACACCCGAACACTGGCCCGACTTCGGCGAGGAGCAGCTGGCGGAAGCGCTGTCGGCCTACGCGACGCGCCGGCGGCGGTTCGGCAAGCGGTGAGCGGCCTGGTCGGGCGCGTTCTGATCGCGGTGCCGCTGCTGGCGATCGCGATCCTGGCGGTGGTCGTCGGCGGCTGGCCGATGGTGGCGCTGGCCGTTGCCTTCGGCGTGATCGCTATGCACGAGTACGGCGCCGCCACCCGCTCGCTGCGGCCGCTCACGATTGCGGGGTTTGCCGGTGTCACCGGGATCATCGTGGTCACCCACCAGGGCGGGCTGGTGTGGAGCCTGGCGGCCTTGATGGGAACGCTGCTGCTCGCGTTCTGGCTGAGCGCGGTGGCAGACGTGCGGCAGGCGGCCACCGTGCAGCTGAGCGTGACGCTGCTGGGCGTGGTCTGGATTGGATACGGGTTGGCCTTCCTGGTGGCGCTGCGCGATGTCCCGCCGGCCGATTGGGGCAAGCAGCTGCTGATCGCGGTGATGCTCGGGGTATGGCTGTCTGACACGTTCGCCTACTTCGGGGGCCGCATGTTCGGGAAGCGGAAGCTGGCGTCGGCGATATCGCCCAACAAGACCGTCGAGGGCCTGGTGATCGGGTTCGTGCTGGGCGCCGCGGTTGTCTTCCTCACGCTCTACAACCAGCCCAACGGCGATCCCATCAGCCCTCTGAACGCGTTCGAGTTCGCCGTCGCGATCGCAGTCGCGTCGCCGGTCGGAGACCTGTTCGAGAGCTACCTCAAGCGCGACATGGGCGTCAAGGACACCGGCCGCCTGCTGGGCGGCCACGGCGGCGTGCTCGACCGCATCGACGGCCTGCTGTTCGCCGGCGCCGCCGCCTACTTCGTGGCGCTGGCGCTGCATCGGGTCGCCTAGCTGCTCATTCGCCTAACGGTGCCGCAATCGGGCCCCGATACACTGACGCCATGAGGACGGTGGCCATTCTGGGCGCGACCGGCTCGGTCGGCCGTCAGGCACTCGAGATCATTCGCGACCACCCTGACCTGCGTCTCGCCGGCCTGGCCGCGCACGGATCGCACGCCGAGGTGGTCGCGGCTGCGCGCGAGCACGGCGGCGACGTGATCGCGCTGGCCGACCCCGCGGCCGCCGAACGTGCGCGCTCGGAATTCGACGGCCGGGTGCTGGGCGGGCAGGACGGCGTGGTCGAGCTGGTGCGCGAGCTCCGAGCCGACATCGTGCTGAACGCGATCGTTGGCGCCGCGGGGCTCGAGGCCACGATGGCGGCGCTCGACGCCGGCAGCGACCTGGCCCTCGCCAACAAGGAGAGCCTGGTGGCGGGCGGCGAGCTGGTGACCGCCGCCGTGCGCCGCAGCGGCCGTCTGCTGCTGCCGGTCGACAGCGAGCACTCGGCGCTGCAGCAGTGCCTGGAGGGCGCTGCCCCAGAGTCGCTCGAGTCGCTGGTGCTGACAGCGTCGGGCGGCCCGTTCCGGGGCTGGTCGCAGGAACGGCTGGCAGACGTCGTCCCGGCTCAGGCCCTGGCCCATCCCACCTGGTCGATGGGCGCAAAGATCACGATCGACTCGGCCACGCTGATGAACAAAGGCCTGGAGCTGATCGAGGCCCACCACCTGTTCGGCGTCTCCTACCCGCGCATCGA
>DATNEO010000131.1:0-26652 GCA_035553035.1 Gaiellales bacterium
CGGTCACGCCGCCGCCTCCGTCAGGACGGCAGATACGACGGATGCGGTGGTCGACCATCGGGACAGCGACGCGCGCCGTTCGCGCGCCGCCCGGCGTAGCCGCTCTCTCAGGGCGGCGTCGCCCAGCCAGGCCCGTAGCGCAGCGCCGAGCGCGGCCGGATCGCCGGGTGGCACGAGCAGCCCCGGCCGATCCCCGCCGGGGGCGTGACCCAGGGCCTCCGGCACACCCCCGACCTCGGTCGCGACCACCGGCAGGCCGTGGGCGAGCGCCTCCGTCACGACCATGCCGTACGTCTCGGCTCGCGATGCCAGCACCAGCAGGTCCGCGGCCCGGTAGCTGCGAGCAAGGTCGGCTCCGCTCAGTGGTCCCGGAAAGCTCACGCGATCGGCCAGGTCGCGGTCAAGGACGCGGCGGCGGAGCCCCTCGACGAACGCCGGGTCGCGGTCCAGGCGGCCCGCGCACAGGCACTGCCAGGGCAGGTCAGACACCGACGCGAGCGCGCCCAGCAGCACGTCGTGACCCTTGCCGTGGATCACGGCCGCGACGCAGAGCAGCGCCCCCGCGCCCGCGGTCCCGGGCGCGAGGCCGGCGGCATCGACTCCAGGCTCGGCGACGTGCACGAGCTCGCCGGGCAGCCCGTACAGCTCGAGCACCCTTCGCCGGGCCCACCGGCTGGTCGTGACGACGGAGGCGGCGGCAGAGAGCATCGCGCCCTCGCTCGTCCGGACCTCGTCATCGGCCGGGTCGTGGCCCAGCGGCATGTGCACGAGCGTGACCAGCCGCAAACGGCTCGCCTGGGGCACGAGCACCTCCGGTGCGGTCGAGGCGACCAGCCCGTCCAGCAGCACCACGGCGTCGTCGGGGATCCCCCGGATGACACCGTCGAGGGCGGCGTACGACGTCGCTTCCGGTCGCGGCCAGGAGCCGGGCACGGCGTGCTCGCGCACCGACCAGCCGGCCCCGGCGAGTCTCCGGCAGACCTGGCGGTCATAGGCGTTGCCTCCGCTCGGCCGGGCTGGATCGTCGATGCCTTCGGGTACCACGACGTGCACGGTTCTCACAGCGCCCGCTCGTAGCTGGCCCAGGCAACGTGCGACTCGCGCAGCGTCACGGCCAGCCCGTCGATCTCACGGGCGGACTCTCCCAGTGCGCCCGCCCGCACGCGCTCCGCGAGCCGGTCCGCGATCACCCTGGCGAGCGTCTCGGTGGAGGTGTTGACGCCTGCGAAGGCCGGATCGTCGTCCAGGTTACGGTAGGTGAGGTCGGCCACCACGGCCCGCAGCTCCGCCGCCGCCCGGCCGATGTCGACCACGATGCCGTCCGCGTCGAGGGCCTCGCGCCGGAAGGTGGCATCGATCACGTACGTCGCGCCGTGGAGCCGCTGGGCCGGCCCGAACACCTCGCCGCGCAGGCTGTGGGCGATCATCATGTGATCGCGGACGGTCACGCTGTACACGGCCTACCCCTCGCCGTAGGTGATGGTGTGGCAGAGCGCCGGCAGGCTTCCTGCGGCCAGCCGGGCCATGACGGCGGGCAGTTCCTGGAAGCGCGATTGCTCGGTGACGAGCGCGTCGAACGCGGGGTCGCGCAGCAGGTCGAGTGCGAGCGCCATCCGGTCGGCGGTCGTGCGGCGAGCGCTGCGAGCCGGAGAGACGGTGCCGACCTGGCTCGAGCGGATGCCGAGCCGGCCGACGTGGAAGGCCCTGCCCAGCGAGAGGCTGACCGGCGCGTCGCCGTACCAGCTGAGGTCGATCACAGTGCCCTCGGGCGCGAGCAGGTCGAGCGACAGCTGCAGCCCGGCCGCCGTCGCGCTGGTGTGCACGACCAGGTCACGGCCGTCCTCCGCGCCGGATGGAAGCGCGAAGTCGGCGCCGAGAGTGGCCGCGACGCCGGCCCGCCCGGCATCGACGTCCACGAGCGTGACCTGGACGGCCGGGATCCGGCTCAGCAGGCGCGCGACGCAGCAGCCGACCATTCCGGCGCCGACGACCGTGACCCGGTCGCCGACCAGGGGCGCGGCATCCCACAGGGCGTTGATGGCGGTCTCGACGGTGCCTGCGAGCACGGCCCGGGCGGGTGGCACGTCCTCCGGCACCACGGATACCGCGCCGGACGGTACGACGTAGGCGGTCTGGTGCGGGTACAGGCAGAAGATCGTGCGGCCGCGCAGCTCGGCAGGCCCGTGCTCCACCGCCCCGACGCTGAGATAGCCGTACTTGACCGGGCCCGGGAAGTCCCCCTCCTGGAACGGCGCCCGCATCGCCGCATACTGGTCCGGCGGCACGCCGCCTCTGAACACCAGCGTCTCAGTGCCGCGGCTGACACCCGAGCGGACGGTACGCACAACCACATCTCCGCGCCCAGGCTCGGGCAGCGTGACCGGCCTGATCTCCCCGTGGCCGGGCGCACGCAGCCAGAACGCGTGTGCGGTTTCGTGATCGTCGACCATCGGCGGGTGACGCCTCCCAGTCCTCGCGCGAATCTATCACGGTGTTTCTCTGGGCAGGTACGCGCGCGCGCTGTCCCTGGATCCCGGCTGGTGAGGCCCTCCAGCTACTAGCCGCTCGACAAGGAGCTGCCCACGCACGAGATGTCGTATACCGCGAGGTCGCCCTCGCTCCAGACTTCGCACGGCCTCGGCAGGTGCAGTGCCGCGCGCTGCGAGGGCTTGGGCGCGGCCTGCCGCACGACCGTCGCGAACGGAGCCATCTTGGTGAATCGCAGAAACGGCCGCTTCAGCGTCAGCTGCCTGCGGTCTACCACCAGGTCGGTCGCGCCATAGCGAGTGCCGAGATCGGCAATTGCTCTACGCGAGGACCCGTAATACGCTCGCAGCATGTTGGCCATCCGGGGCCGCACGAACTTCAGAAACGTGTAGTCGAACGGCTGGTACAGCTTTCGTGAGATGACCACCCCGCGCTGGGCCTCGATCGGTACGCAATCGATCCCCTTCGGATCGCCTGCGATGATCGCCGTCTTCGGCAACGTCCGCAGGAAGCTGTACAGCGGCTGATCCCTGCTGCAGTCGTGCCCCTTGCTGGTCTGCCATCCCGCCACGGTCACGACTCCTGTCAGCAGGGATCCCGCGAGCACGGCGCAGAGCAGCACGATCAGGGCGCCCAACGCCCGGTCCTTCCTGTTGAAGTACACGACCGCGGCCAGCACCGCCCCCGCGGCAAGCGTGCAGGCGATGGTCAGCCAACCGTCGACGACGGTGTCCCACAACGTGGCCGGCGGGAGCAACAGGCCCAGGTCGAACCTCGTGCCGGCGTACCATATGACTGCAGCCGGCATTCCAACGGCGAGGATCGGAAGCAGCCACCGCAGCCGTTCACCGTACGCGTTCCAGAGCGGATACCACGACACCGCGATCACGATGCAGAAGAACGGTGTCAGCGGGTAGGTGTACCGGTTTGGAAGGTACAGGTGAAACAACACCGCGTAGCTGATACCGAACAGGAGCAGGCTCGCGGCCCCCATCGCCCAGACTTCCTTACGTATCAACCGGCAGTTGGCCGGGCGAAGCACGAGCACGACCGCCGCCATGACCATCAGGATGCTTCCGCCCAGGGTGACGGCGAACCCCGAATAGTTCGCTTGGAGCTCTTTCAGGATCGACCCCGACCCCCGGAAGAACGGCACCTGGCCGTCGGGGCCGAACTCGGGATAGTGCCGGGCGACCGATTCCGTGATCAGGTTGCCCGACGACAGTCCGGCGATCCGTGGCAGCTCGTAGGCCAGCAGCACGACCGCGGCGGACGCTGCACCTGCTATCAGGGTGCGGCGGTCAACGGTCAGGCGGCGACCGCGGGCACCGATCGCCGACAGGAACAGGACGCCGAGCGCCCCGAGCGCCGCCGGCGGGTAGAAAAGCGCCCCGGCCGCCGGCACCACCGCCGCCCAGCGAGTGCGCCCTCGCATCAGCAGGAACACCGTCAGCAGCACGATGGGCTGGGCGAACGCACGCGGGTGGGTTCCGCTGAACCGCTGGCTCTGCCAGGACAGGACGAAGAGCGCCGCTGCAAACCAGGCCGCCGGGATCCACGCGGTGTGCTCGCGAACGATCCGGAACACGAGCCACGTGGACAGCGGGGCCAACACCAGCACGCCCCAGGCTCCGAACCGGATCGGGTCGACCACGTTGCTCGCCAGCCAGTACACCGCCTGCGAGCCGAGCGGGACATAGCCGGTCTGGACCAGCGCATGGGTGAGCGGATCCTGAAACAGGCCCGGATCCTGAAAGCGCCGCATCCAGTACTCCAGGAGCATGGTGTCCGTCGCGGAGACGTGTGGCGTGAACAGGATGACCCGCTCGACGCGCATCGTCGCAAGCGCCGCCAATATGACCAGCAGCGCTTGCTCGAGGAACGCGGCCCTGGCCCCGAGCGCGGGTAGGACGTTGCCCTCGCTGCGCGGGCCCGGCTGAGCTTCGCTCACGGGATCTCGCTCGACACCCGCTCCGAGCGCAGCGGAATCGATCTTCGAGGGTTTGCTCGACATGGGAGAAGCCAGGGCGTGTCGGCACCCGGGAGTCCGAGTGTATCGGCGCCGGGGGACAGCCTGAGGATGGCCCGATGGTAGCCGAGTGCGCTCGGCTACCGGGTAACCATCAGGTGCCCCGCGGGGGTTGTCGTTCAGAATCCGCCGGTGGGTGTGGGCAGGCAGTTCGCCCCGCCGGTGTTGGTGTCGCAGTTGTGGAAGGCGCCGCTGGTCGAGAGCATGCCGGTGGCGGTTGCGGTCGGGTTGAAGGTGCCCGCGCCGGTGATACTGGCGGCGCTTCCAGCGGTGTTCGCGCCGATCGTGATGGTGAGGGTGGTGTGGGCGCCGTTCCAGGTCCAGGTGGCGGCGTAGCGGCTCTTCTTGCCGACGGTCGTGCCCGTGATGGTGCCGAGAGTCGCGGGACTGGTGGCGCAGGTGGCGCCTGCGCCCGTGCTTCCGAGCACGATGGTGCTTGTACCGGTGTCGGTACAGACGTTGTCGGTGGAGGCGGGCCCAGTCGCCGTATTCACGGCCTGGTTGTACGTGACGACGATGGTGTCTCCGGAGTCGAGCTTGCCGGCGACACCCCCGTTGGTGATGGCGACGCCGGCGGCGACGAACCCGAGCTGGGCAGCGGCGGTCGGGTTGCCGCTGACCGAGTTCCATGTGTTGTAGGTGGTCTGGACCTGGTAGCACTCATACGTTCCCTGTGGCGTGTAGCGGCCGGTGTCGGTGTAGGTGAGCGAGGCGGTGGCGGTCAGGTTCGCGAAGCTGGCGGCCGAGCAGTTGCTGGACGTCCCGTTCGCGACGGCGAGCAGCTTGTACCCGTTGCCGTTGCTTCCGGCGGTCCAGGACACGGCGACGTCGTGGCCGGAGGGGGTGGCTGTGAGGCTGCCGGGCGCCACCAGGCTGCGGGTGGAGATGGCGCCACCTGTCGCCGTCCCGGTGCTGGTGAACGAGGCGTAGGCGACGGTTGCGACGACGGCCGAACTCGCGATAGCCGCCAGCAGCGCCAGCGCCACGAGCGGGAGCCGGGTCACGCCGGATCCGTCTTGGCCGGACGCGGCCGCCAGATCCCGATCAGCCACCAGACCGCGAGCAGGATCGGGATGCCAAGCACGCAGATTCGCTGCACGAGTGGCTGGCGCATCCAGATGATGACGCGGCCAACCGCGGGGATGACCAGCCGCTCCCGCCAGGCAGTGCCCGATGTGAGCTGCGCCCGCCACGGGTCGGCCTCGGCGTTGTTGTCGCCCTTGGTGATGATCACCGGGTGGGTGCCACGTTCCAGTACACGGACGACGCGGTGGCTTTCGACGTGGTGATCGCCGATCGGGATCTGGTAGCTGATGACCTGGCCCGGCCGCACGGCCGTGACCGGCTCAGGCGTCACGATGATCACGTCGCCGGGGTTGAATGTCGGCTGCATGCTTCCCGACAGCACGGTTTCCATGCGGTAGAGGCCGAGCCTGGGGCCGACGGCGACCGCGGCCAGCACGGCCACGGCCGCCAACGTGAGCAGCGAAGCCACGAGGCGGAGGAGGAGGCCGACGCGTGCGACCCATGCCTCGCTGCTATGCCGGAGCACCGGTGCGGGAGGTGCCGCGGGGGGCGGCACCTCCCTATGTTCAAGCGCTCCGGCCGTCGCCACGAACCATCACCTACTGGTTGGTGGCCGCCCGCTGGGTGCCGGTGAAGGCGTACTGGATCACCGACGACTGGTTCTGCAGGGTGTTGCCGGCGCCGCTGGGCAGCGTCAGCGTGACTCGCAGATGGTCGGTGGAGCCGGCCGTCAGCGCGCTCAGGTTCGAGAGCGCAAGGTTGGAACCGACCACCGGCGTCGAAGCGAGCACCGGCGAGGTGCTGCCCGAGCAGGTGTAGGTGTAGGCCGGCGCCGAGCCGCCCTCCGTCCATGCGACCGAGCACTTGTCGATCGCCATCTGCAGGCCGTTGGTGGTGTCCGTGTTCAGCAGCGAGCTGGTCGTCGCGGTCGTCGTGAGTGAGACGGATGCCAGGTTGATCGTCCCCTGGTTGATGAGATCGACGCTCCGCTGAATGGTGTCGCCGGCCGCGATGTTCGAGGCGCCGACCGTGAGCCGGTTCGTCGATGCACCGGTTGCGCCGAGCGCAATCGTGACGGTGCCGGAGGCGACGGACTGACTCGCCGAAGTCGAACTCGTAAAAGTGGCATAGGTGCCGAGGCCGGCGATGGCCGCGGCTGCGCCGATGGCGGCGATGGAAAGCAGCAGCTTCCGGGACACGCCGGACAGTGCGGAGCGAGCGATCAAGAGAGGTCCTTTCAACTGGGGGTGGAAAGATGAAGCGGGACTGCCGAATAACACTTCAGGTATCCGGTCTTCCTCGCATCGTCGGAGCGCCGACCGCTTTCGACCACCCCCAAAAAAGGTGATCTCTGCTTCATGCATCACGATTCAGACGCTGCCCCGTCGTTCTTCCTGCTGACCAACCACGGGCAGGTGCTGCTGGCTGTGGCCGAGAAGCCGGATGTGCGCATCCGCGAGATCGCCGATCGCGTCGGCATCACCGAGCGCGCGACGCAGACGATCCTGAACGACCTGGTCGGCGCCGGGTATGTGGAACGGACGCGTGTCGGGCGCCGCAACACCTACACCGTCGATCCCGAAAAGCAGTTCCCCCACCCAGCCCTTCACCAGCCGGTCGGATCGCTGCTCTCCGGACTCGTGGCCTGGAAGGCCCCGGAGCAGGGCGATTCGCCGGACGCTGGGCCGCCACCGGCTGCCGCCGCCGACTCCTACGACGGCCTCGACCGGCTGACCACGCTGGCGGGATGGCTCCTGCACGCGCCGATCAGCTTCGTCTCGCTCGTCTCAAACGACACCGAGGTGATCACCAGCGCCGTCGGCGTCGCCGATCAGCTGCTCGGTCGCGAGCTGCCACTCGACCAGTCGATCTGTCAGCATGTGATCGCATCTGGTGACCCGCTGGTGATCTTCGACGCCGAGGATGACCCGCTCGTTCGCGACAACGTGGCCGTGACCACGTACGGCCTGCGCGCCTATGCCGGGCTGGCGCTGCGGCGGGGTGACGGCACGGCGATCGGAAGCCTCTGCGTCGCTGACACCCGCTCGCGTCGCTGGACCGAGACCGATATCCGCATGCTCAGCAGCGTCGCCGCCGCCGCCGAATCGCAGATCGAGATCGGCGTCATGGGGCGGCGCCACCGCGACGCCGCTGAGCGGTACAGACTGCTGCTGGACAGCTTGCCCGAGACGGTGATCCTCGTGTTTGACCGAGATCTGCGAGTCCAGGTCGCATCCGGCTCGGCGATCTTGCGAAACGGGCATCAGCCCGACCAGCTGATCGGCCAAAGCCTCGAGGAGATCGCCCACCCCGGGAAGGTCGCCGAGCTCCGAGCCCACTATCAGTCCGGCCTCGACGGCCATCGACACGAGTTCGTCAACCACGGCGCCGACGGCGTCACCTACAGCATCGACGTCGTCCCCCTCCCCGATCACAACGGCGACGTTCAGGCGGTCATGGCTGTGGGCCGCGAGCACCTCGCGTACGGCCGCGACGACCACTGGGACGCGCCGCGGCTGCGGGCCCTGATCGAGAACCTCCCCGGAGCGGTGTACCGCTGCGCCGCCAGCAGCGACTGGCGCACGCACTTCATCAGCAATCAGGTCGAGCAGATCACCGGGTACCCGGCCCCCGACTTCGTCGACAACGCCGAGCGGACGTTCGCGAGCATCATCCATCCGGATGACCGCGCACACGTCGAGCAGGCCGTCAGCGAGGCGATCGCGCGCGATCGGCCATTTCTGATCGAGTACCGCATCGTGCATCGCGACGGCGGCACGCGACACGTCTGGGAGCGCGGCCGAGCGGTGCAGGGCGCCGACGGCACCACGTTTCTCGACGGCGCCATCTTCGAGATTCTCCACGAGCGCCGAAGCCCTCGCGCCGCGTAGCCGGCTATCCGGTGAACGGCTCCAGGGCATGGCTGAAGTCCCATGGGCTCTGAGCGATCCCGGAGCAGGCGTTTGCGCCGCCGTTGCCCGGACAGCCGCCGTTGTCGCGCTGGATCGCCCAGATCGACAGCGTGTTCAGGCCCTTGGACTGGGCGAACGCCTCGACGTTCTTCGCGTCGGCGACGGTGGTGACCTCGGTCTTCTTCGGGTAGTCGTCGATGCCGTTCATCAGCGTGATGCCCATCATCCCCCACAGCTGGGCGGTCGTCTTTGACGACCCGTAGATCGAGTGCAGCTGCGCTACGGCGCCGGTGGCGGCGCTCTCCGCGGCAGCACCCATCTGCGTCGTCACGTGGTCGTAGTAGTCGAACGCCATGATGTTCACGGTGTCGATGCTGGCGCCGTCGGCGACCGCGTTCTGCAGGATTGCGACGCCGGTCGACTCCAGCCCCGACGCGGACGTCGGGATCGTGTAGCTGAACTGGACATGGCGCCCGTTCGCGGCCGCCCACGACTCGACCAGCGCGATCGCCTGGTTGCGGCGGTTGATGCCGGCCGTGTTGGTCAGCGAGCGGCCCTCGACGTCCATATCCAGACGCGACACGTCGTAGGTCGTGATCGCCTGCTCGTACGCGGCGGCGATCTGGGACACGTTGGTGCATGAGTCGGCAATCTCGGTGCCGCCCTGGTCGGCGCTCCAGCCACCGAGCGACAGGATCACGTCACCGCCCGTCTTACGTAGCGCGGCGATGTCCGAGAGGTACCGGCCGGAGGCGACGGTCTGCGAGCTGGTGCCGTTCCACGCCAGCGTGCACGAGCGCTTGTTCAGGGTCTCGAGGAACGCCAGCGTGAAGTACTTGCTCCCCGACTGCTGCGCGGTGGCGGCGATGCCGTCGGTCGTCCACGTCTCGAAGTACGGGGCGTAGACGTGCGCCGGCAGTGCGGTGGCCGCGTTCGCGCTGCTGCCGCCCCCGACAATCAGCAGCGCTGCCGCCGCCGCGCACGCGGACAGCCGCCGAAGATGCGTTGTCATCGAAGACCCCTCCCTAGATCGAACGCTCCTGTAATAAACCAGGGTGACGGTCCACGGTCAACCCGCGGCGCGGTCGACATCCAACGCACATCAGTGAGACCCCACCCCGGGAGCCAGGTGGCCCCCAGGGTGGCTCGGTTTGAGTCTCAGCCGATGTGGGTCTCAGCAGTTGGTGAGCGTGTCGCCTACATCGGCAACGCATACGTTCGTGTCGACGCCGCCGTCCAGAGTGTCGTTGGCGCCGATGTTGTCACGGGCGACGAGCGTGTCGTTGCCCGGGCCCCCCAGGAGCGTGTCTTGGCCAAGGCCCGCGAGCAGGACGTCATTCTGGCTGCCGCCCTGGATGACATCGTTGCCCGCGCCGTCGGCCAGCGCATCGTGTCCACGGCCGCCACGCAAGATGTCATCGCCGGGTCCCCCGGACAGGGTATCCGCACCGGCACCGCCGATGACCTTGTCGTTGCCGCCGCCGCCGATCAGGATGTCGTTTCCGCCGCGGCCCTTGATGACATCGTCCCCGCCGAAGCCGCAGATCACGTCGCGGCCGGGGGTGCCGACCAGCGTGTCGGCGCCGGCGGTACCGGTGATCGTGCATGGCTTCCGCGGGCAACTGACCCGGGAATCATGCTTGTCGGACGCACACAGATCCTTTCCGAGGCCGCCGTTGAGCGAGTCGTTGCCCCGCACGTCGTCCTTCGCCTCGAGGTGATCGCTGCCGCGACCGCCCTTCAGTGAATCCGTCCCGTCGCCTGCGAACAACGTGTCGGCGCCAGGCCCACCCGCGAGCTTGTCATCGCCGCGCCCGTCCCAGATGACGTCGCTGCCGCGCCCACCGGTTCCCTTGTCGGCGCCCGCGCCGAGGGAGACAACGTCCGAACCGGTCCCGCCGGATACCGTGTCACTTCCCTCGCCGGCCACGATCACATCGCTGCCGCCGAGGCCCTTGATGACATCGTTCCCGCCCAGGCCACAGATCACATCCGGGCCGGCCGTGCCGGTCAACGTGTCATCACCGGTCGTACCGGTAATCGTGCACCCCACAGGTCCCACCACAGCGCCGCCGGCCGAACCGGCCGAGACGAGAACCGCCACACACATGAGCCCTACCACGATCGCCAGATTGAGCCGCATCCCTTACCCCCTAGTCCGATTGAAGCTGACCGTCGAGCCATCTTACGCCTGAATCGTCGTCTCGACGAGATGCACCGGCAGGGCCTGTCCGAGCATCGCTGCCGAACAAGCCGAATCAGCCCAGCGAGGCGGCGCAGGAGTCGAACCTACCAACCGATGGGCTACATCGGCCTGCCGGTTTTGAAGACCGGATGGGCCACCGGGCCCCTGCCGCCCCAAGGCGCGCAGTCTATGGCCTCGGTGCGTCCAACGCCGCCCTACTCGGCCTCCGCATCAGCCTCCACGCCGTCCTTGGCGCGCCGGCGGATGCGGTCGCGGGTCTCGTCGATCCGCAGCCGCAGCTCGGTGGTGTCCTCGTCGGCAACCGACGGCTCCGGCTCGGGCGGGTCGTAGGTGGCGAAGGCGGCGGCGGGCGGCGGCGGTGGCTGGTAGGCCGGCTCCGATGCCGGCCCTGGCTCGAGCAGCGGTGGGTCGCCGGCCGCCACCAGGCCGCGCAGCCGCTGGTAGGCGCCGGGCGCAGCCACCAGTGCGCCGGCCGTTGCGGCTGCTCCTACGATGAACCATCGTGCTCGTCCCACCGGACCTCCCGTTCGAAGGGCGCAAGTATACTGACGCCTCGACAATCGAGAGCTTCCTGCTCCGGTGCGGCGCGACCCTGATCCTGATGGTCGCGCATCTCCCGCCGGGGCTGCACGAGACCAGAGGAGGTGATCAGGATCAACCCATACGAGATCATGCTGCTGATCGAGCCCGATGTGCCGGAGGAACGGCACCGCGAGGTGATCGAGCGTGTCCAGCAGATCGTTGAGAAGGGCAAGGGCAGCTGGGGCGGCGTCGAGCCGTGGGGCCGTCGCAAGCTCGCCTACGAGATCAAGCACACGGGCGAAGCGTGGTACTACGTGCTCACGTTCGACGCGCCCGCCCCGGTGCTGCACGAGGCCACCCGCGTGCTCGCCATCACCGATGGCGTGATGCGCTTCATGGCCACCAACCGCATTCCCGGCAGCTCGCCGGCCAAGCCGGCCGACCGTGCCGAGACCCATGCCGAGGAGCCCGAGACGGAGCCAGAGCCGGTCGAGGCCGGCGCCTGACGCCGTCCGCAACCCCGCCTATCATACCCGAACACACGTTCGTGGTGAAAGGCACTGGAGGAACACGTGGCAAACATCAACAGAGTCATCCTGACGGGAAACCTGACCAGCGATCCCGAGCTGTCCAGCCTGCCCAGCGGCACCCAGGTGTGCAAGCTGCGGCTGGCCGTGAACCGGCGCTACAAGGATCAGTCCAGCGGAGAGTGGGTCGAGAAGCCCAACTACTTCGACATCAAGGTCTGGGGCGCGCAGGGCGAGAACTGCGCCAACTACCTGTCGAAGGGCCGCGCGATCGCGGTCGACGGCCGGCTCGAGTGGCGTGAGTGGGAGTCGCAGGACGGCTCCAAGCGCCAGGCCGTCGAGGTCGTGGCCGACACCGTCCAGTTCCTGGGCTCGCGTGACGGCGGCGGCGGCGAGGGTGGCGGCCAGGGCCGCAGCTTCGAGCCGCGCGGCGGCGAGCTCAAGCCCGACCCGGTGCCGGCGGCCTTCGGCCCCAGCGGCGGCGACGACGACATTCCGTTCTAGAAGGAGCAGTACATGGCATCAAAGCCCAAGCGGCGCCCGGCCAAGACGCGTGCCGGCGCCGGCGCATCGACTCGACGCAAGTCCTGCTACTTCTGCAAGGACAAGGTCGAGGAGATCGACTACAAGAACTACAACCAGCTCCGGCGCTACGTGTCGGAGAAGGGGAAGATCCGGTCGCGACGCATCACCGGCGCGTGCCGGCGACACCAGCGCCAGGTGGCGGTGGCCGTGAAGCGCGCGCGTGAGGTGGCTCTGCTGCCCTACGCGGTCAACTGAATCCCCGCAAGCAGCGGTGAAATCGGACGCGCTGGGCTGGCATCAGCCGGCGTGTGGGATGATGATCGCGGCCCCGGCCGCGTGACGACGAGGACGTGATGGCACACAAAGGAACTCAGGCGATCCTGCTACAGGACGTCGACAAACTGGGCCGCAAGGGCGACGTCGTTAACGTCGCCGCCGGCTACATGCGCAACTTCCTGGAGCCGCGCAAGCTGGCGCTGGCCGCCGGCGACGGCATGGTCGCGCAGGTGCAGCGCCAGGAGGAGATGCGCAGGCGCCACGAGGCGCAGAGCGAGGAGCAGGCGCGCGACATCGCCCACACCCTCAACCGCACCGTGCTCACGATCAAGGCCCGCGCCGGAGTCGAGGACAGGCTGTACGGCTCGGTTACGTCCAGCGACATCGCCGATGCGATCTGGAAGGCCCGCAAGATCCGGGTCGACCGCCGCAAGGTGTCGCTGGACGACGCGATCAAGGCGCTCGGCTCCTACCGCGTCGCGATCGCGGTGTGGGGCGATGTCGAGGCCACCGTCAAGGTGATGGTGGTGCCGGGCGAAGCCGGCGAAGAGGGCAACGTGGAAGCCTTCGAAGCCGAGCCGGACGACTACTGATCGGCCCCGCCTGATGGCCGTCGACCAGCAGCAGCAGCGCGCGCCCACCGTCCCGCCGCACGACCTCGATGCCGAGGAGTCGGTGCTGGGCGCGATGCTGGTATCCGCGAACGCGATCGCGATCGTGTCCGAGGTGCTGCAGCCGGAGGACTTCTACCGGCGGTCGCACGCCACCATCTACGAGACGATCCTGCGGGTCTACGCCGAGGGCGGCACCGTCGACTCGATCACGCTGATCAACTCCCTTCAGAACCGGGGGCAGCTGGACGAGGTCGGCGGCAAGGCGGCCGTGCACACGCTGGCCTCGACCGTGCCGGCCGTGGCCAACGCGCACCGCTACGCGGAGATCGTGCGCGATGCCAGCACCTACCGCAACCTGATCCGGGCCGGCACCCAGATCGCCCAGCTCGGGTACGAGCGGCTGGGCGAGCCGCAGGAGCTGGTCGATCAGGCCGAGCAGGTCGTGTTCGGGATCGCCGACCAGCGCATCACCAGCGACTTCTTCCCGATCGCCGGCCTGCTGAACGACTCCTTCGAACGCATCAGCCAGCTGCACGAGTCGGGCCGCGAGATCACCGGTGTCGGCACCGGGTTCCGCAAGCTGGACAAGATCACGGCCGGGCTGCAGCCATCCAATCTGGTGATCCTGGCCGCCCGCCCGGGCATGGGCAAGACGTCCCTGGCGCTGAACGTGGCCGCCCACGTGGGCATCCGCGAGCAGCTGCCGGTCGCGATCTTCACGATCGAGATGTCGCGCGACGAGGTCACGCAGCGCCTGATGTGCTCGGAGGGCAAGGTCGACTCCAGCCGGCTGCGCACCGGCAAGCTCGCGCCCGAGGAGTGGCCGAAGCTGACCGCCGCCTGCTCGCACCTGCAGGAGGCGCCGATCTACATCGACGACACCGCCGGCATCACCGCGCTCGAGATCAAGGCCAAGACCCGGCGGCTGAAGGCGCGCCACCCGAACCTGGCGCTGGTCGTGATCGACTACCTGCAGCTGATGAGCGGCGGCGCCCGGTTCGAGAACCGGGTGAACGAGATCTCACACATCTCACGGCAGCTGAAGCTGATCGCGCGCGACCTCGAGGTGCCGGTGCTGGCGCTGTCGCAGCTGTCGCGCGCCGTCGAGCAGCGCGGTGCCAAGGACCGGCGGCCGCAGCTGTCCGACCTGCGTGAGTCGGGCTCGATCGAGCAGGACGCCGACCTGGTCATGTTCATCTACCGGGACGACTACTACGACCCCGAGAGCGAGCACAAGGGCGAGGCCGAGCTGATCGTGAGCAAGCACCGCAACGGCCCGCTGGACACCGTACAGCTGGCCTACCAGGGCCGCTACACCCGCTTCGCCAACCTCGCCCAGGGCCCGTCCTGAGAGGGATCGAACGCCATGCCGTGTAGCGTCGTCGTAGGCGCCCAATGGGGCGACGAGGGCAAGGGCAAGATCGTCGACACGCTGGCCGAGCGGGCCGACGTGGTCGCCCGCTACCAGGGCGGCAACAACGCCGGGCACACGCTGGTGCTGGGCGACGACACCTACAAGCTGCGGCTGGTGCCGAGCGGCATCCTCTGGCCGGGCACCCTGTGCGTGATCGGCAACGGCTGCGTGATCGACCCCGAGGTGCTGATGGAGGAGCTGGACGGCCTCGAGCAGCGCGGCATCGACCTGGCCGGCTTCCGCATCTCCGGAAACGCGCACCTGATCATGCCCTGGCACCGCATCATCGACGCCGACTCGGAGCTGATGCTGGGCCGGCTGCAGATCGGCACCACCCGCCGCGGCATCGGACCAGCCTACGCCGACAAGGCCTCGCGGGTCGGCATCCGCGTGCAGGATCTGCTCGACGAGAAGATCCTGCGCCAGAAGATCCAGACGGCGCTGTCGGTCAAGAACGTGCTGCTGCGCAAGATCTACCACCAGCGCCCGATCGACAAGGACGTGATGACCGAGGCCACGCTGCGCTACGCGGAGCGGATCCGGCCGTTCATCGCCGACACGTCGCTGATCGTGAACCGTGCGCTGGACGAGGGCGAGGTGGTGCTGTGCGAGGGGGCGCAGGCGACCCTGCTCGACCTCGACCACGGCACCTACCCGTTCGTGACCAGCTCCAACCCTATCGCCGCCGGCGCCTGCGTCGGGCTCGGCTTCGGGCCGACCCGCATCGACGCCGTGCTGGGTGTGGCCAAGGCGTACGTGACGCGGGTGGGCGCGGGCGGGTTCCCCAGCGAGGCCGACCCGGAGCGGGGCGAGCGGATCCGCGAGCAGGGCGCCGAGTACGGCACCGTCACCGGCCGCGAGCGCCGCTGCGGCTGGCTCGACCTGGTGGCGCTGCGCTACGCCACCCGGCTGAATGGCTTCACCCAGCTGGCCGTGACCAAGCTGGACGTGCTCTCGATCTTCGAGTCGATCCCGGTCTGCACGCACTACACGCTGCCCGACGGTTCGGTCACCGAGGACTTCCCCGGCCACCAGAGCGACTTCCACCATGCCCAGCCGGTCTACACCGACCTGCCGGGATGGAACACCGACATCTCGCACGTGCGCGACGCCGGCCAGCTGCCGGCGGCTGCGCGCGACTACCTCGACTTCATCGAGCAGCAGGTGGGCGTGCCGGTCGCGATCGTGGGCATCGGCCAGCGCCGCGACCAGATCATCACGCTGCGCGACGTGCTGGCCGCCGCGTAGCCCGGCGTTACCGAGCTGTTACCCGTCCGAGCAGGTGGTGTGACGGCGCGGCTCTAGTGTGCGGCCCGTGAGGTGTGTGGCGATGGCGGTGCTGCTGGTGGCGGCGACGGCGTGCAGCGGGTCCCGGGCAGGTGACTCCGGCACGGGCCCGTCGCCGGCCACCAGCACGCCCGCGTCCTCCACGCTGGCGCTGCCGCCGCCGGCCCCGCGCTATCGGCGCCCGCCCCAGTTCGTGATGGTCTCGTTCGACGGCTCGGGTGACCCGAACCTGTGGAGGCACTGGCGCGCGGTCGGCGCTCGCACCGGCGCCCGCTTCAGCTTCTTCCTGTCCGGCGTCTACCTGCTCGACCCGGCTCAGCGGGACCTCTACCATCCGCCTCGCCACCCGGCCGGCAGCTCCGACATCGGGTTCAGCCCGAGCGCGGCGGCGGTGCGGGCGCTGGTGCGGCAGATCGACCTCGGCTACGCCGAGGGCCACGAGATCGGGACGCACTACAACGGCCACTTCTGCGAGCCCTACCCCGGCAACATCAGCACCTGGAGCAGGCGCGACTGGCGGCGCGAGATCGGCCAGTTCCACAAGCTGATGCACCACGCCGGCCTGGCCGTCCCCGACCGCGAGATCCGCGGCGGCCGCACGCCCTGCCTGCAGGGCCGGCTCGGCCGGCTCTACCCGGTGCTGCGGTCGCAGGGCATGACCTACGACACCAGCCAGGCCGACCTGCCAGGGGACTGGCCGCGGCGGCGCGACGGCATCTGGAGCTTCCCCCTGGCGCTGATCAGGCTGGTCGGCACGCCCTGGCGGTCGCTCTCCATGGACTACAACTTCTACGTCAACCAGTCCGGCGGGCGGACCGTGTCGCGGCGCCGATCCCGCGTCCTGGCCGACGACGTCTTCGCCAGCTACATGCGCTACTTCCGCGCCAACTACCACGGCGACCGCGCGCCGATCGACGTCGGAAACCACTTCGCCACCTGGAACCACGGCGCCTACGTGGACGCGCTGACGCGGTTCGTCGACACCGTGTGCAACCGCCCAGAGGTGCGCTGCGTGACCTACTCGACGCTGGTGGCGTGGCTGAACGCGCAGCCGCGCCGGTGGCTGGCACGCGACCGTGCCGGCCGCTTCCCGCGACTGCGATAGACCGACACCTACGGCACCAGCCGCAGCAGCGTGCCGGTCGCCCGCTGCACCACCCACACCGCATCGCCCGTGGTCGCGATCGCGGCGCCCGCCTGGCCGACGGCGACCGGCGTGTCGAGCGCCCCGGTGGCGGGGTCGATGCGGGCCACGCCGAAATTACCGCTGACCCATACCCCGCCGGTGCCGGCCGCGATCGAGCCGCCCCTGCCCGGCACCGTGACCCGGTCGAGCAGCTGCAGCGCGCCGGTCGCCACCCGCAGCACGGTTGTGCCCTCGTAGACCCAGATCGACCCGGCATAGACCGTGATCTGCGACGGCCGGCCGGCGCCGTTCGCTCCGATGCCGGTGGTGCCGGTCACCTTGCCGTTGGCGATGTCGATCCGCGTCAGCGTGCGGTCGCGGTCGTCGGTCACCAGCACGGAGCCGGCGTCGGTGGTGATCGCATCGGGATGTCCGGTCACGTGCCATGTCGCGACCACGCCCAGCGTTTCCGGGTTGAGCTGCAGCAGCCGGCCGACGTCGGCCGTCACCCACAGCCGGCCCTGCGCAGCCAGCAGCGCCCGCAGCCTCCCGCCGAGGTCGCGGCGCTCGATCACCGTGCCGGTGCTCGGATCGATCCGCATCACCGCGCCGGCGCCGGCCACGTACACGGCCGACGCCGTGGCCGCGATCAGGTAGGGCGCATTCGAGGCCGGCAACACGGTGGCCGGAGCGGCGGTGCCCGTGGCCGTGTCCACCGCGATCAGCGAGCCGAGCAGGTGCGGGCTGCCGGCCCAGACCGCCGCCCACATCGTGGTCGTCCCGTCCCAGGCGATCGCCGGCACCCCGCCCAGCGGGATCCGCGCCGTCACCCGCCGTGGCAGCGCGGGTGCGGTGCTGTGGCCGCCGCGGCCGGAGCTGCCCGCAGCCACCACCACGACCGTGTGCCCGCCGTTCTCGACGTGCAGGCCGGACTGGCTGCCACATCCGGCGGTCAGCACGGCCAGCAGCGAGATTGCCGCGAGCCCCCTCATGCCGACAGCTCCGGCAGCTCGATGGTGACGGCGGCGCCGCCGGCCGGCACGTTCGCCAGCACCAGCCGTCCGCCCAGCACCCGCGCCTGTGCCGCCGCGATCGCCAGGCCCAGCCCGATGCCGCCGCCGCGGGCCGGGTCGCCCGACGAGAACCGCTCGGTGGCGCGTTCGAGCATCTCGGGCGAGAAGCCGGGCCCGCTGTCGGTGACACGCACCCGCGTCTCGCCGACGTCCACCACGATCGGCGGGCGGCCGTGCCGCTCGGCGTTCCCGATCACGTTCTCGAGCACTCGCTCCAGTCGCCGCGGGTCGACCAGCGCGCGGCAGGGCTGCGACGTGCCGCTGTGCGTGCCCTGGTGCCGCGACGCCACGTCGGCGGCGAGCGCGCCGACGTCCACCCACCGCAGATCGGGCGTGGCCGAGCCGCTGTCCAGCCGTGCGATCTCGAGCAGATCCTCGACCAGGCCGCTCAGGTGCGACACGCGCTCCTTGATGGCGCCGCCCACCTGGTCGTCGTCGAGCAGGCTGGCCGCGGCGGTCAGGCCGGTCAGGGGCGTACGCAGGTCGTGGGCGACGTCGGCCACGAACTGCTGCTCGCGCTCCA
Organism: Gaiellales bacterium; assembly: GCA_035553035.1. Taxonomy (GTDB): domain Bacteria; phylum Actinomycetota; class Thermoleophilia; order Gaiellales; family JAICJC01; genus JAICYJ01. The sequence goes on from DATNEO010000131.1 coordinate 18,548, forward strand.
GCCGTTGCTGCAGGGCCTCGGCCATCCGGTCGACCGCATCGCTCATGGCCGCCACCTCGTCGCCCCCGGTGGCGCCGATGCGTGCGTCCAGGTCACCGCCGGCCACACGCTCGGCCGTCGCCGCCGCACGTCTGAGACGCAGTGACATGCGGCCCGCCAGCGCCACGCCCACCATCGCGCCGGCCAGCGCGGCTGCCAGCGCCGCGCCGATCAGCTTGGTGCGAAGGTCGGACAGCGACCGCTGCTCGGCCAGGTAGGACGTGCGCACGAAGATCGGCGTCCCTTCTGCCGCGGGCCGGCCGGCCCAGATCACCGGCGTGCCATGCCACGTGCCGCGATAGGTCGCGACGTGATGGGACGCCACCGCGGCGCGGAGCGCGGCCGGGACGGATGTATCTCCTGCGGGCAGCGCCGGGTAGGGCATGTTCGGCTTCAGTTTGGGGTACACGCTCGCCGCTTCGCGTACCTGCGCGATGGCCTTGGCGCGGGCACGGTCGAGCGCGTCGCTCGACGACAGCTGGTAGACCAGCACGCCCACCATCGTCGCCACCAGCGCCGCCACCAGCGCAAAGGCCAGCGCCAGCCGTACCCGCAGCGACCTCACGGCTGCACCATCTTGTAGCCGGCCCCGCGCACGGTCTCGATTGCCTCAGGCCCGACCTTGCCGCGCAGTCGCCGCACGTGCATGTCGACCAGGCGCGTGTCGCCGGCCCACACGTATCCCCACACCTCCTCCAGCAGCCGCTCGCGGCCGAGCACGATGCCGGCGTTCTCGGCCAGCATCAGCAGCAGCCGGTACTCGGTCGGGGTCAGCGACAGCTGCTCGCCGCCGCGGGTGACAACCATGCCCAGCGGGTCGATCTCGAGGTCGCCGAATCGCAGCGGCTGCTGGGGCGCGGCGCGGGTGGCGCGCCGCAGCACCGCCCGCAGCCGGGCCGCCAGCACCGACGGCTCGAACGGCTTCGTGACGTAGTCGTCGGCGCCCGCCTCCAGGCCCAGCACCACGTCCACGGCGTCGGTGCGGGCCGTCAGCATCACGACGGGCACGACGCTCGACTCGCGGATCGCGCGGCACACCGAGACGCCGTCCAGGCCCGGCAGCATCACGTCCAGCAGCACCAGGTCGGGGCTGCCGGCCCGGAAGGCCTCGAGCCCGGCCGGGCCGTCGGCGGCGGTGTCGACCACGAAGCCGTCGCGCTCGAGCGACAGCTGCGTCATCTCGCGGATGGTGGCGTCGTCTTCGACCAGCAGGATCGTGTGCTGTTCCACGGTCCAAGCGTACGAGATGCCGCACTCGGCACGGCGTCCTGTGGACGGTTGTTACACGATTGTCGTGACCGGCTCAGCCGCGGATGCGGGCGCCTGCAGGATCCCAGAGCGGCTCGGCGGCGACCTCGGCGGCCACCCACTCGCCGAACACCTCGACCTCGACGGAGACGCCGGCCTCTGCCGATGCCGCGGGCAGGTAGGCGTAGGCGATCGAGCGCTCGACGGCGTAGCCATAGCTTCCCGTGGTGACGCGCCCCACCACCCGATCGCCGATCCGCACCGGCTCCGAGCCCAGGCACACCGATCGTGCGTCCGCCAGCAGCAGGCAGCAGAGCCTCGGCCCCGGCTCGCGCGTACGCGACTCGAGCAGCGCCTCGCGGCCCTTGAAGTCGCCCTTGTCGGGTTTCACCGCGAACGCCAGGCCGGCCTGGTCGGGGGTCTCCTCCGGCGTCATGTCGGCGCCCCAGACGCGGTAGCCCTTCTCGATCCGCAGGGCGTCGATCGCGCGGTAACCGCAGGCGCGGATGCCGTGCTCCTGGCCCGCGGCCCAGAGCGAGTCCCACAGCGCCTGGCCGTACTCGCTGGGGCAATACAGCTCCCAGCCCAGCTCGCCGACGTAGGTGACCCGCACCGCCAGGCACGGCACCGAGCCAATCGAGATCTCCTGCGCCGTCATGTAGCGGAAGGCCTCGTTGGAGAGGTCGCTCCTGGTCAGCGGCGCCAGCACCTCGCGGGCGCGCGGCCCCCAGATGCCGAAGCAGGCGTACGCCGACGTCACGTCGCTGACCTGGGCGCTGCCGTCGGCCGGCAGGTGCTTGCGCACCCAGGCCATGTCATGGTTGCCGAAGGCGGTGCCGGTCACGATCCGGTAACGGTGCTGCTCCAGCCGGGTGACGGTGAAGTCACACTCGATGCCACCGCGCGCGTTCAGCATCTGGGTGTAGGTGACCGAGCCGGGCGGGCGCGACACGTCGTTGCCGCAGAGGTAGTCGAGCAGCTGCGGCGACCCGGGGCCGTGCACCTCGAACTTGGCGAACGAGCTCTCGTCGAACAGGCCGACGCGCTCGCGCGTGGCCATCGCCTCGGCGTGGATCGCGGGCGACCAGTTCTCGCCGGCCCAGCCGCGCGGGCGCAGCGCCTCATCGCCCTCGGCCGTGTTCGGATCGAACCAGTTGGCCCGCTCCCAGGCCGACTTCTCGCCGAACGACGCGCCCAGCTCGATCAGGCGCTGGTAGGCCGGCGACAGCCGCAGCGGCCGCCCGGCCTGGCGCTCGTGGTTCGGGTACTTGATGTCGTAGTAGGTGGCGTAGACCTCGGTCGCACGAGCCAGCGTGTAGGCCTGGCTGCGGTACTGGCGGCCGAAGCGGCGGATGTCCATGTGCCACAGGTCGAGGCTGGGCTCGCCGTTCACGACCCACTCGGCCATCTGCCAGCCCATGCCGCCGGCGCCGGCCAGGCCGTGCGCGCAGAAGCCGGCCGCCACCCAGAACCCGGGCACGTCGGACTCGCCGAGGATGAACTCGCCGTCGGGCGTGAACGCCTCCGGCCCGTTGAACAGCTTCCTGACCTCGGCCTGCTCCATCGCCGGAACGCGCTTGATCGAGTTGCCGAGCAGCTCGTCGAACCGCTCCCAGTCCTCGGGCAGCAGCTGCGCCTCGAATCCGTCGGGGACGCCGTCCAGCGCCCACGGCGCGGGGTCGCGCTCGTAGCCGCCCATGATCAGCCCGCCCACCTCGGTACGCCAGTAGACCAGGTTGTCGGGATCGCGGAGCGTTGGCAGAGCCGGCAACGGAGGGTCGAAGGCCTCGGTGACCAGGAACTCGTGGGCGTAGGGGATGATCGGGACGTCGACGCCCACCATCCGCGCGATCTGCGGCGCGTACATGCCGCCGGCGTTGATCACGACGTCGGTGCGGATCGTGCCTCTGTCCGTGACCACCTCGTGCACGCGGCCGTCCTTGAGGGTGATCGCCTCGACGCGGGTGCGCTGCTCGATGTCGGCGCCCAGCAGGCGGGCGCCGTCGGCCAGCGCGAACGTCAGCTGGCTGGGATCGAGGTAGCCGTCCTGCGGCAGGAAGGCCGCGCCCAGCACGCCGTCCGTGCTCATCGGCGGGAACAGCTCCTGCGCCTCGGCCGCCGAGATCAGCTCGACCGGCAGCCCGAAGCTCTTGGCCCAGCCGGCCTGGCGCTGCAACTCCTCCATGCGGGGCTTCGACGACGCCAGCCGCAGGCCTCCCAGCTCGTGCCAGCCCGGGTCCTTGCCGGTCTCGTCCTTGAGGTCGGCGTACAGGCCCACCGAGTACTGCATCATCTTGGTCAGGCTGACCGTCGAGCGGAGCTGGCCGACCAGGCCGGCCGAGTGCCAGGTGGAGCCGTGTGTGAGGCCGTACTGCTCGACCAGCACGGCGTCGCTCCAGCCCAGCTTGGCGAGGTGGTAGAGGATGCTGCAGCCGCCGACCCCGCCGCCGATCACCACCGCCCGTGCCTCAGTCCTCACCGAACCGCTCCCTGATCAGTGGTATAGACCAATCCAAGGCCCGTACGATACCCGCTGCTCCGGTGAGCCGCTCGGCCGGGGCGGTGCCCTCGATCACGATGCACGGCATCCCGGCGGCCAGCGCCGCGCGCAGGCCCTGCTCGGAGTCCTCGAAGACCAGCACCCGGTCGGCCGGCAGCGGGCGTCCGACGTGACCGGCCAGCTCGTCCCGGGCCATCAGGTAGCCCTGCGGATCGGGCTTTCCGCGCTGCACGTCCTCGAGGCAGACCAGCACGGGAAACAGCTCGCGCAGGCCGCTGGACTCGAGCACGCCCTCGATCTCGATGCGGGCGGCGCCGGAGGCGATCGCGACCGGCACCCGGGCCGCGATCCGGCGCACGCAGTCCGCCGCCTGCGGGTGCACGGTCGAGCGCGTCCGCTGCGCCTCCATGTACAGCTGTGCGCGGCGCTCGACCAGGTGCTCCAGGAGGCCCGGCTCGCCGCTGCGGCCGAACCGTTCCAGCACCAGCCGGCAGATCTCGTCGTCGGCGTAGCCGGCGAACTGCTCGAAGTAGAGCGATGCCGGCACCTCGATCCCGACCTCGCCGAAGATGCGCTCGAACAGCTCCGCGAGCAGGCCCTCGTCGTCGGAAATGGTGCCGTTGAAATCGAAGATCACGGCTGCCGGTCTCATGGCCGGCGCGAGTGTACAGTCAAGGCCGAATGGCCGGCACCGATGTGACCGTGGTGGGAGCGGGCCTGTACGGCAGCTCCCTGGCCTGTGCGCTCGCCCGCGAGGGCATGAGCGTGCGGCTCTGCGAGCGGCGGTCGCCCACCGCCGGCGATACCGGCCGCTCGTTCGGGATGGTGCGCCGGCATTACTCGAACGCCGTCACCGTCTCGCTCGCGAAGCGCGGCTGTGAGCTACTGATGTCCGACCGCGAGTCGGCCTACGTGCCCACCGGCTACCTGCTGACGGTGTCGCCGGCGCAGCGTGCCGCCTGCGAAGGCAACGTCGCGCTCGGCCAGAGTCTGGGCGTCGACACGCGGCTGCTCGAGCCGGACGAGCTGGCGGCAGTGGAGCCGCTGATCGACACGGAGGGCATCGGCTGCGGCGCCCACGAGCCGGACGGCGGGCTGGTCGATGCCTCGCGCTACACGCTGGCGCGGTTCGCCGAGGCGGTGTCGCTGGGCGTCGACGTGTCGATGGGCGCGGAGGCCGAGCTGCCAGACGACGGATCGATCGTGGTGGTCGCGGCCGGGTGCTGGTCGAAGCAGCTGCTGCCGGAGCTGCCGGTGGAGCTGCACCGCATCGAGATCGCCGTACTCCGCGACGCGCCCGTGCGGGCCGTCGTCTCGGACGCGGTCACGAACGTGGTGACGCGGCCGGTGGCCGGCGGCGGTGCCTGGGTCGTCACCTACGGCGGGTCGACGCAGTACGCGCAGCGCGACGACTGCGACGGGGAGCCCGACCCGGCCTACCGGGACGCGGTGCGGTCGTCGCTGGCGTCGCGCTACCCGAGCATCGCCGGCGCCACCTACGCCGGTGGCTGGTCGGGGGCGTACGACGTCACGCCCGACTGGAACCCGGTGGTGGGCTGGGTGCGTGATCGCGTGTTCGCCGTGGCCGGGCTGTCGGGTCACGGGCTGAAGCTGGCGCCGGCCATCGCCGAGTCGGCCGCGGCCGTGATCGCGGGCCGCGAGCCGCGGATCGACCTGCGCCCGCTCCGGTTCGAGCGCTTCGCCGAGGGCGACCTGCTGAGGCTTGCCTACGGGCCGGGCGCGCGCGCCTGACGCGCCGGGTAGGGTGCCGGGTATGCAGATGCGACAACTCGGCGCGGGCGGTCCCGAGATCTCGGTGGTCGGGTTCGGCTCGTGGGAGGCCGGCGGCATGCACTGGGGCCCGAACGGCTCCGAGCAGGAGGTGATTGCGGCCATCCACGCGGGGCTCGACGCGGGCATGACGTGGGTGGACACGGCCGAGGTGTACGGGGACGGCGTGTCTGAGCGGATCGTCGGCCGAGCCGTTGCCGGGCGAGACGACGTGCTGGTGTTCACCAAGGTGGCGCCCGACGAGGGCAGCGGCCTTGCGCCCGACCAGGTGCGGGGCGCGATCGACGCGTCGCTGCAGCGGCTGGGACGGGATCACGTCGACCTCTACCAGGTGCACTGGTCGTCCGACGATGTGCCGATCGAGGAGACGTGGGGGGCGATGGCCGAGCTCGTGTCCGCCGGCAAGGCGCGCCTGATCGGCGTGTCGAACTTCGATCGGGCGCTGATCGAGCGCTGCCAGGCGATCCATCCGGTGGCTTCGGTGCAGAACGAGTTCTCGCGATTGCACCAGGGCGACCGGGACGAGCTGCTGCCGTGGCTGGTCGCGCAGGGCATCGGCTACCTGGCCTACAGCCCGCTGGCGGCCGGCCGGTTGAGCGGCGCGCTCGCGCACGACCACGAGTTCTCCGACGACGACTGGCGGAGCGGCCGCGGGAAGTACGCATCGTGGCGGGACGAGGAGGACGGCGAGTGGCCGTTCGACCCGGGGCCGATGGCGCGGGGCGCCGCCCTGGTCGACCGCATGCGGCCGCTGGCGGAGCGCGATGGCGCGACGATCGCCCAGCTGGCGCTTCGGTGGGCGATCGAGCAGCCCGGCGTCACGGCCGTGATCGCTGGCAGCCGCAACCCCGCGCACGCGGCGGCCAACGCCGCCGCCGGGTCGCTGGCGGTGGCCGCCGCGGCGCTGGCCGAGATCGACCGGCCGTAGCGCCTGCGGCATAGACTTCCGGCATGGGAACCGCCGCCCTCACCGACCAGTGGCTGCTGCTCGACGCCGCGCAGGGCGACCCCTTCGGGCAGCTGGACGAGTTCCTGGCCTGGCACGGGTTCGGGGTGTGGAGCGAGCCGTTCGTGCCGGCTGCCGATGGCCTGGTCGCCGATCTCTACCTGGGCTACGGGCTGGCCGCCGCGCTGCCCGGGGTGAACGAGCCGATGCCGCCGGAGCCGTGTCCGCTGCCGGCGCTGGCCTGCCACGTGCGCTCGGCGTCGGGTGGCCGTGAGGCGGTGGCGGGCGACTTCCGGATCGGCCGCCTCCAGCCGACCTGGACGGCGCGGCAGCATCGCGATGCCGTGTCCGCGGCGCGCGACGCGATCGCGCGCGGCGACGTCTACCAGGTCAACATCGTCGGCCATCACCGCGCCCCGTTCGCCGGCGATCCCAGCGGTGTGGAGGCGGCGCTGGCGCCGCTCGGGGCCGAGCACGCGATGGCGATGCACGGCGCCGGCTGGTCGGTGGTGTCGGCGACACCGGAGCTGTTCCTGCGGCGGCGCGGCGACGTGGTCGAGACGATGCCGATCAAGGGCACGCGGCCGGCCAACGACCCGGAGCGGATCGCCGACAACCCCAAGGACCGGGCCGAGCACGTGATGATCGTCGACCTGGAACGGAACGACCTGGCGCGGATCTGCGTGCCGCACAGCGTGCACGTTCCGGACTACCTGGTGGAGCGGCCGATGGCCGGGGTGCGGCACCTGGTGTCGCGCGTACAGGGCCGGCTGGCGCTGGGCGTGGGGCTGGCGGAGCTGCTGAGGGCGACCTTCCCGGGCGGATCGATCACGGGCGCACCGAAGGTGTCGGCGATCAACCACATTGCGCGCCTCGAGCCGGTCGGCCGCGGCGCCTCGATGGGCGCGGTGGGGCGCGTCTACCCCAACGGCGACCTGGAGCTGGGGCTGACGATCCGCACGTTCGCGATCGCCGCCGGCGAGATCCACCTGTGGGCGGGCGGCGGCATCGTCTGGGACTCCGACCCGGCCGCCGAGGTGGAGGAGGCGCTGGTCAAGGCGCGGCCGCTGCTGGCGCTGCTCGGTGCCGACCGACCCTAAGGCAGCTCCGAGCAGACCCGGTCGAGCTCGGCTCGCGCCCGCAGGCCGGCGTCGCCCTGCCACCAGCGTGCGTGCCCGATCACGAACGTGTGCCAGGCCCAGTCTGCCTTGTCGCGGTCGCGCTCGATGCCCCAGTAGTAGTCCAGAAACGAGATGCCGTACTCGAACTGGCAGGCCGCCAGCACGTCGGTGAACGCGGCCCGCTCCCCGTTCGTGAGCGGCGCCACCTCGTGATAGGACTCGAGCAGCAGCTGCGCGTGGCCGAGATCGTGGGCGTCGTCCTCGCCGGCCGAGATGCGGTTCCAGAAGAAGCAGTTGCGCTCCACCGCCACGGCCAGATCGAGCACCCGCGGGGCGTAATCGGCCTGGTGGAAGTCGATGATCGAGCTCAGCCGGTCGCCGTCGAAGAAGAGGTTGTTGGTCTGCCAGTCGCCGTGCAGCGGAGCCGGCGGCAGCTCGGGAAGCGCCGGGCGCAGCCGGC
>DATNEO010000132.1:0-5960 GCA_035553035.1 Gaiellales bacterium
TTGAACGGGTTCAGCGTGTCGATGTAGTTGGTCGTGCCGATCGTGAACACGCCACCCTGCTTGACACTTCCGCCTCCGGACGAGCCGCTGCTGCCACCGCACCCTGCGGCCAGTAGCACGGCGGCCAGCGCGGCCGCAGCGAGCATCCTTCGTGCACTCATTGCGTTCCCTCCCGGGTTCCAAGCGCCGGCTCGGCGCCCTGATGATGATCTCTGCCCGGCCGCGGCCTGCGAGCGGCCAGCTCGTCGATGTGGGACGCCACCTCCATAACCGCCTGGTCGAGCCAGATCCGGCCCTTCTCGGCGGTGGCGACGGTGGCGTCGCCGATCACTCCGGACTCCGTCCATCCGCTCCACTGGCCCTTGATCGAAAGCGGGCCGTCGTTCCAGTCCATCCACACGGTGTCGGAGTCCCAGTCCGGGATCTCACGCACCGCCTTTTCCATCTGCACCCGCTCGGGGTGGATCGCGAGGTACAGCGACGTCTCGAGCTCGCAGGCGTGTGCCATGCCGCCGGGCTGGTCGGAGTCGCGTGTGCGAGCCAGCAGCTCGGCCGACTCAGGCGTCGACAGGTACCAGAACGTGGCCGCGATCACGTCGCGCCGCTCCAGCATCAGCAGCCGCGCGGCCATGTCGACCAGCGGCACGTTCGAGCCGTGCCCGTTCACGAACAGGATGCGTCGGAAGCCGTGGTGGATCAGGCTCTTGCCGATATCCACCAGGTACTCGACGAACCGCTTCCATTCGATCGTGATCGACCCCGGGAAGTCCATGTGGTGCGGCGTGTAGCCGTGCGTGACCGTTGGCAGCAGCAGGCTCTGCTCGGGCCGCGCCAGCACCGCCCGCTCGGCCAGCGCCTCGGCGATCACGGCGTCCGTGTCGATCGGCAGGTGGTAGCCGTGGTCCTCCAGGGTGGCCACCGGAATCACGCACACCGGGTCGTCCGCGACCCGCTCGGCCACCTCTGGCCAGGTCAGCTCGGCGTACCGGTGTGTGTGCTCAGTCGAAGCCATAGTGCTGGGGCTCGGAGTCGCAGGGATTCCCGCGTCCGAAGGTGATCTCTCTCCTTGTGACGTCAGCGATGCACCAAAAGACAGTCTTGGTCTGTGAGCCGGGCCCGGGATGACGGCAGATCGAGTCGGGTGCGTCCCGGTGGTCGCTGATCGCCGCGCGCAGTGTCGCGGCCGTTATGGTGCCCTCGGCCAGCCATGAGAGCGCGCGACGATACCGGACGTCCGAGCGGGCTGCATGGTCAGCGTCGCCCTCGTACGGCAGCATCCGCTCGCTCACGTAGTGATTGGTGTGGGCCAGCGTGCCGCGCGCATCCGGCCGGATCAGCTCGGCGTCAGTGGCCGATCCCTCGACCGAGACGACGCCTCCGTCCGCGTGCGCCAGCACGGTGTTGTAGGACGATGCCCGGTCGCGATGCAGCGCGGCGGCCACCGCATCGTCAAGCGTGCGTCGGCGCACGATGTCCCGCACGTGCAGCAGGCGGGGTATTCCGGGTCGGTTGTCGTTCGGCGCGACCTCGTTGCCGGTCAGCGACAGACCGGCCGAGTTGAATCCGACGCTGATCCACGACCCTATGCCGATGGTCAGGACAACCGGATCGCCGGGCACGCGCCACTCGATCGCGATCAGATCCTGCTCCGCCGATGCGGACAGGTCGTTCGTGTGGGCCACCCAGACGCCGCCGTCGGCGCTGGCGGGCGCGCACGCCACCAGGTCGGAACAGCCACGGGCCGGCTCGGGGGCGGGCGCGTCGAGCTCCTCGATGCCGGCGGCGAACAGCGCTCCGCGGCCGACGCCGGCCGCGTCGGCCACACCGTCCAGCTCGTCGACCAGCCACGGCAGCTCCCGCCGCGTCACCTCGAGGTACGGCTGCGCGGCGGCGACGGTCGCATCGCCGATGGCATCGCAGCGCCGGCGGATCGCATCGGAGCAGGCGACGCCGATCTGCTCGCCCACCTCACGATGCGTCCCGGCGACGCGCAGCAGCTCGAGGGTTCGCGATTGGGTCTGGCCCGGCATCAGATGGAGCTCTGGCGCTGCAGTAGAGGTCTCAATGATCCGCCGATTGTCTCCATCCGCAACCGGCCCGTCAACCCTGCGGGTGGTGGTCGTGGTCACCCACCGGAGGAGGACGCCGCACTCGGTGCGCGGCTTCCCACCAGCAGCGTGATCGTGGCACCGGGACCGTAGCTGCCGTCTGGCGCATAGCCGGTTGCCCGCAGCACGGTGCCGCGCGTGCCGTAGGGTGCCTGATGGATCACGAACCGGACCGGGCCGTGCCGCTGAAATAGCGCCTTCGCCTGAGGCAGCGGCAGGCCGACCACGAGCGGGAAGTCGTACGCAGCTCCGCCGGAAGCCTCCGCGCGCGCTCCCAACGCGAGGGCGGCAGCTGCGACCGCGGATGTGACCGCCAGCACACCAGCCAGCACGGCCAGGGTGACGCTGCGCGATACGGCAGCCGCCGCTGCAAGTGCCAGCGCGGCCAGCAGGCAGAGCACGGCAAGCACCCAGCCGGGCGGCTCCAGCAGCGCGATGGCCACCAGCACCACCGCCGCCGCGGCCACCACGATCGTGACGAGGCCGGGGATCAGGCGCGGCCACCGTGCGGTGGCCGCCCCGGACTCTGGCTCCGGCTGCGGCACTGCGCTCACACGGCCACCATAGCCGCCGCCCGGCGCATGTGTCGGTCGCAACGGGCCGTGGTATAGATCGGGCGATGGCTATGCATGCCACCAGAACCGCACCCATGTACCGGCAGGTCGCCGACCAGCTGGCCGCCGAGATCGCATCCGGCGAGCTACCGCCTGGACACCGGGTGCCGTCGGAGCGGGTGATCGCCGAGCGCCACGGCCTGTCGCGGATGACCGCCCGCCAGGCGGTCGAGTTGCTGGTGCGGCGCGGCCTCGTCTACCGGCGACCCGGATCGGGCACCTACGTCGCCCCCGCGCGGGTGGAGCACACGCTGCAGTGGTTTGCAGGCTTCACCGAGCAGATGCGGGCGCAGGGGATCGAGCCGGGCGGGCGCGTCCTGGCCGTCAGGCTGTCCGGGCAGGACGGCTCGGACGCGGGCGTCGCGCTGGAGCTGCCGGAGGGCGAGGCCAGCTGGATGGTTCGCCGCGTGCGGTTCGGAAACGGGGAGCCCCTGCTGGTCGAGGAATCGCACGTCCCGGCCCGCCTGTTCCCCGACCTCAACCGCCACAACCTGGCTCAGAGCTCCCTGTATGACCTGATGCGGAGCCGCTACGGCGTTGACCCGGTGCGCGCCCACGAGACGATCGAGCCGACCGCGTGCGAGCAGGACGAGGCCCGTCACCTGGCCACGCGGCCGGGCGCTCCGGCCATCCTGGTCACGCGAACCGCGTACGACGGCGGCGACCGGCCGGTGGAGTACGCCCGCGACGTCTACCGCGGCGACCGCGCCCGTTTCGTGGTCGACCTGCGGCGCCAGCAGGACGGGCGCGCTGGGGTAGTTGATTAGCTCGGCGCGCGCTCGGCGCTGAGCGCGAGCAGCTCGCCGCGTAGGTCGGCCAGCGGCTGGGCGCCCGCGTCGCCCTCGCCGCGGCGCCGCACCGAGACCTGGCCGGACTCCACCTCGCGGTCACCGACGACCAGGATCCTCGGCATCTTCTGCCGCTCTGCCTCCGCGATCTTCTTTCCCACCGACTCGCCGCGGGTGTCCGCCTCGGCCCGCAGGCCTGCCGCGTTCAGCTCGGCCACCACCTGACGGGCGTAGTCGTTGTGGCGGTCCGCAACCGGGATCACCAGCGCCTGCACCGGCGCCAGCCAGACCGGGAACGCGCCCGCGTAGTGCTCGATCAGGATGCCGATGAAGCGCTCGAACGAGCCGAACAGCGCGCGGTGGATCATCGCCGGCGTGTGCTCGGCGTTGTCCTCTCCGGTGTAGGTGATGCCGAACCGCTCCGGCATCTGGAAATCGAGCTGGATCGTGCCCATCTGCCAGGAGCGGCCGATCGAGTCGGTCATGTGCAGGTCGATCTTGGGCCCGTAGAACGCGCCGTCCCCCTCGTTCAGCTGGTGCTCCACCCCGGCCCGCTCGAGCGCCCCGTGCAGCGCCGCCTCGGCCGCGTCCCAGAGCTCGTCCCCGCCGATCCGCTTCTCGGGCCGCGTCGACAGCTCGATCCGGAGGTCGAGCTGGAAGATCCCGTAGATCGCCTGCGCCAGCTCCAGGCAGCCGATCACCTCGTCCTCGATCTGCTCGTGGGTGCAGAAGATGTGGGCGTCGTCCTGCGTGATGTGCCGCACCCGCATCAGGCCGTGCAGGGTGCCGGAGGGCTCGTGCCTGTGCACCAGCCCCTGCTCGGCCAGTCGCAGCGGCAGGTCGCGGTAGCTGCGGCGCTCGTCGCCGAAGATGTTGACGTGGCCGGGGCAGTTCATCGGCTTGATGCCGAACTCGCCCGCCTCGACCTCGGTGAAGTACATGTTCTCGCGGTAGGCCTCCCAGTGACCGGAGCGCTTCCAGACCTCCACGTTGTAGAGGATGGGCGTTCGCACCTCCTGGTAGCCGCGCTCCCGGTTCAGCTCACGCCACAGCGTGGTCAGCTCGTTCCAGATCACCATCCCGCGGGAATGCCAGAACGGCGAGCCCGGCGACACGTCCGAGAAGTGGAACAGATCGAGCTCACGGCCCAGCCGGCGGTGGTCGCGGAGGCGTGCCTGCTCGACCCGCTCCAGGTACTCGTCCAGCGCCGCCTGGTCGAAGAAGGCGGTTCCGTAGATGCGGGTCAGCATCGGGTTGTCGGAGTCCCCGCGCCAGTAGGCCCCGGCCGTGGACAGCAGCCTGAAGGCCTTGATCGGCTTCGTCGTCTGCAGGTGCGGGCCGCGGCACAGGTCCTCGAACCCATCCTGGGTGTAGAGGCTGATCTCACCGTCCGGCAGGTCGCGGGCGAGCTCCAGCTTGTACGGCTGCGCCTCAGCCTCGAAGCGGGCCAGGATCTCTGCCTTGTTCACGCCGTCGGTGCGCACGAACGGGTGCTCCTGGGCGAGGATCCGGCGCATCTCCTGCTCGATCCGGCCCAGGTCGTCCGACGAGATCGGCTCGGGGAACTGAAAGTCGTAGTAGAACCCGTCGGCGATCGCGGGGCCGATCGCCACCTTGGCGTCGGGCCACAGGTGCAGCACCGCCTCGGCCATCACGTGCGCCGTCGAGTGGCGCAGCACCGGCAGCGCCTCCGCATCGCGCGCCGTGAGGATGCGCACGCGGTCGCCCTCGGCCAGCGGTAGCCGCAGGTCGCGCACATCGTCTCCGACGCCCACGGCCACGGCGGCCTGGGCCAGCCGCGGTCCGATCGCGTTGGCCACATCCAGGCCGGTCGCGCCGTTCTCCAGCTCCAGATCGGTCCCGTCGGGCAGTCCAATGCGCATGGCGGAGAGCATATCGACCGGCGCTGTTAGGCTGACCGCATGCAGGACCCCGCGATCGTGCTTGCGCTGCTGCTCGTGGCGGCGATCACCGCGCTCGTGTATCGCGAGCGCCAGCGGGGGCGGGCGCTGGCGCTGCTCGGCCGCCGCGGCGATCTGGAGGCCGCTGCTCGGGCCGCCACCGAAGGCCGTGCCGACCGCCCGTCGCTGGACGCCGCGCTGGCGCTGCGCGACGCCATCATGGACGCCTCCCCCACGCCGGTGATGCTGTTCGACGCGGGCGCCCGCCTGGTGCGCGCCAACCGGGCCACGCGGGAGGCCATCCCCGACCTCGAGGTCGGCGCCACCGCCGCTGTCCAGGAGGTCGCCACCGCCGTCCACGATGCGCTGGCCGGGCGGCCGCCGCGCCCGTTCGACGTGACCGTCTATCAGCCGGAGCGGCGGCGCTTTCACGCGCACCTGCGCACCTACCCCGACCGCGGCACGCGCTGCTGCGTCGTGGTGCTGGCCGACGAGAGCGCCGAGGCCGACTACCGGGATGCGCGGCGGCTGTTCTCGGCCGGCGTGTCG
>DATNEO010000133.1:0-10447 GCA_035553035.1 Gaiellales bacterium
GAGCTGTTCCAGCGCGCGGCGCAGGACGGGGCCGACATGCTGATCGTCCACCACGGCCTGTTCTTCGGCTCCGGGCCGCGGCCGCCGCTGAGCGACCAGGACCGCGACCGGCTGAAGACCCTGTTCGACCACGACATCACGCTGGCCGGGTATCACCTGGCGCTGGACGCGCACCCGCAGGTCGGGAACAACGCGATCATCTGCGACCGCCTGGGTGTGGCCAAGCGGGAGCCGTTCGGCGTGCACGGGCCGCACACGCTCGGCTTCGTCGGCGCGCTTGACCGGCCGCTCTCGATCGCGCAGCTGGTCGAGCGCGTCGAGCAGCAGATCGGGCCCGGCCCGCTGGTGCTGGGGCGCGGCCCGGACAGCATCGAGCGGGTCGCGGTGATCAGCGGCGGCGCGTCGCAGTACGTCGCCGAGGCCGCCGCGGCCGGCGCGGCATGCTTCATCACGGGCGAGCCCAACGAGCAGGCGAAGTGGGCGGCGGACGAGGCCGGCATCCACTGCATCGCCGCCGGCCACTACGCAACGGAGGTGTTCGGCGTGCAGGCGCTGGGAGCCCTCGTGGCCGAGCGATTCTCCGTCGAGCACGGCTTCATCGACATCCCCAACCCCGTCTGAGCGATTGACGCCGTCCAGGCTCCAGGCTACGATCCGCACATGGATACGCGATCGGAGCAGGCCTGAGTTGCCGGCGATCAGCGAGAACCGAGGGGTGACCTGACACCCACCGAGCGAGCCGCGCTTGGTGGGTTTTTTGTTGCCCGATCACCTACGACAGGGAGTAGGACATATGGCGAATCATCTGACGCCGGAGGAGCTCTCGAAAGAGTTTGACCTGAAGCGCGAAGAGGTGATCCGGCTCTGCCACGAGCAGTCAGTCCCGATCTACCACGGCAAGATTGACAAGAGCCTCTTTGCAGCTGTGAAGGAAGTCAGCGCCCTCCAGGCTCAGTAGGTGACCCCACTGGGGCCCCGGCCGGCGCTGCCGCCCGCCGGGGCCCCACGTATGCTCGTAGCCTTGACCCGCCGCCTGATCGCCACCGTCGTGCTGCTGCTGCTGGCCTGGCCGGCGGTCGCATCCGCGTCGCTCAAGAGCGATGTATCCGCGATCGTGGCCTCCTCCCGATTCGGCGGGCCCACCACCGGCATCGCCATCTGGGACAGCACCGCCCACCGCTCGATCTTCCGCCTGCACGAGCGCACGGAGCTGAAGCCGGCCTCCAACATGAAGCTGACCACCTCCACCGTCGCCCTGGCCGATCTGGGCATCACCGCACGTCTATCGACCCGGGTCTACCGCACCGGCGTGCTGTCGGGCGACAAGCTCACCGGCAGCCTGTGGCTGGTCGGAGGCGGCGACCCGTCGCTCTCCACGGACATCTTCGCCAGGCGCGCATTCGGCGGCGCCGCCGGCCACCTCTCCGACCTGGCGGCGGCCGTGCGGACGGCCGGCATCCGGCGGGTCACCGGCCGCGTCAACGGCGACGCCACGATGTTCGACAGCAAGCGCACGGGGCCGTACTGGAAGCCCTCCTACTGGCAGGACTGCCCGCCCATCTCGGCGCTGTCGGTCAACAAGAGCCTGATCTCGTACTTCGGGCCCGAGACCTACCAGCACCCCGTGCTGCACGCGGCAGCGGCCTTCCGGGGGGCGCTGAAGGTGCGCGGCGTGAAGGTGGGGCACGACCCGCGCACGGGGCGGCTGCCGGCCGGTGCGACGCTGGTGGCCAGCGAGCCGTCACCCCGGATCTCACGGTTGGTGCTGCTGATGAACCGCGCATCGGACAACTACTTCGCCGAGGTGCTGAACAAGCGCGTGGCGGTGGCCGTCGGGATGGCCGGCACGATGGCCAACGGCCGCCACGAGACGCGCCGTTACCTGAACTCGCTTGGTGTGAACCTGCGCGGGGCGAGGCTCTACGACGGCTCCGGCCTGTCGCCGCGCGACCGCCTCTCCGCACACCAGATCCTGGCGCTCCTGAACAAGGTCCGCAACCAGAGCTATGGCAACACGCTGCGAGCGTCGCTGCCGCTGGCCGGGGTCAACGGCACCCTCAGCAACCGCATGCGGTCCGGCCCGGCCCACCGAAACGCGCAGGCAAAGACCGGCACGCTGGACGACGCGTCCGCCCTCTCCGGCTACGTGCACAGCCGAAACGGCCACCTGATCGTGTTCTCGATCCTGGTCAACCGCCGGCGGCTGAACATCCTGGCCGCGCACAGGCTGCAGGACCGGATCGTGCAGGCGCTGGCAGGCAGCCGGCCGCGGGGCTGAGCGGCTCAGGCCGGCAGCTCCGCCTCCAGCTCTTCCAACGAGACGACCGCCACTCCCAGCTGCTCGGCCTTCGCCAGCTTCGAGCCGCCGCCCTCGCCGGCCACCAGGTAGTCGGTCTTCTTCGAGACCGAGTCGGTCACCTTCGCCCCCAGCCCCTCCAGGTGCTCACGGATCGAGTCGCGCGAATACCCCTCGATCGAGCCCGTCACCACCACCACCTTCCCGGTCAGCGGACCGTCGGGCGCGCGCTCGCGGCGGGGCCCGCTCAGCTGCACGCCGGCGGCGCGCAGCCCCTCCACCACCTCGGCGTGCTCCTCGTCCAGGAACCAGCTGGACACCGCCTCGGCGATCACCGGGCCCACCCCCGCGGTGGCGGCGATCTGCTCCGGCGCCGCATGCGCGAGCTCCTCGACCGAGCCGAACTCGTCGGCCAATAGCTGCGCGTTCACGAACCCGACGTGCGGGATGCCGAGCGCGAACAGCACGTTTCCGAAGGGCCTACCCTTCGAGCGCTCGATCGACGCGATCACGTTCTCGGCCGACCGCTCCTGGAACCCCTCGAGCGGCAGCAGGTCGTCGACCGTCAGCGCGTACAGGTCGTGCGGTCGCGTGATCAGCCCCAGCTCCAGCAGGCGCGCGACCAGCTTCTCGCCGACCCCGTCGATGTCCATCGCGCCGCGGCTGACGAAGTGCTTCAGCCACTGCAACCCCTTGGCGGGGCAGGCCCGGTTGGGGCAGCGGTGCATGACCTCACCCGGCACCTTCACCACCGGCGTGCCGCAGGCCGGGCAGTTCGCGGGCATCTTCCAGGGCCGGTGCCGTTTTCGCCTGTCGCCCTCGGCCAGGTGCGGGCCGACCACCTGCGGGATCACGTCGCCCGCCCGCTGCACGATCACGGTGTCACCCTCGCGGATGTCCTTGCGGTTGATGTCCTCCTCGTTGTGGAGGGTGGCCATCGAGACGGTGACGCCGCCCACCACCACCGGCTCCATCACGGCGTAGGGATTGAGCGCGCCGGTGCGGCCCACGTTCACGCCGATCCGCAGCAGCTCGGTCAGCACCGTGGTGGGAGCGAACTTGAAGGCGATCGCCCAGCGTGGGTCGCGGTTGACCGACCCCAGCGCCTGCTGCTGGGCGTAGCTCGAGACCTTGACCACGCAGCCGTCGATGTCGTAGTCGATGTCCTTGCGCCGTGCCTCCCACGCCCGGCAGGCCTCCAGCGCCGACTCCACCGAGTCGTGCAGCTCGACCCGCTCACTGGTTCGGAAGCCCTGTTCCCGCAGCCAGGCCAGCGCCTGCCAGTGCGATTCCAGCGGCAGGCCGTCGTGCGCGCCGATCTGGTAGGTGAATATCGACAGCGGCCGCGAGGCGGTGACCGCCGGATCCTGCTGGCGCAGGGAGCCCGCCGCGGAGTTGCGCGGGTTCATGAACGTGGGCAGACCGGCCTCGGCCCGCTCGGCATTGACCCGCTCGAATCCGGCCAGCGGCAGGTACACCTCGCCCCGCACCTCCACCATCCGCTGCTCCGGGATGCGCAGCGGAATCGAGCGAATCGTGCGCAGGTTGGCGGTGACGTCCTCGCCGTGCACGCCGTCGCCGCGCGTCGCGCCGCGCACCAGCACGCCGCCCTCGTAGACCAGCGACACCGCCAGGCCGTCGATCTTTGGCTCGGTCACGAGCTGGAACGGCTCGCCCTCCCCCAGCCGGCGCACCAGCCGCTCGCCCCAGGCCAGGAACTCCTGCTCGTTCTTGGCGTTCGCCAGCGACAGCATCGGCTGGGGGTGGGCGACGGTCGCGAACTGTGTGGACGGCGGCGCGCCCACCCGCTGGGTGGGCGAGTCCGGCGTGACCAGCTCAGGGTGGTCGGCCTCCAGCTGCAGCAGCTCGCGCAGCAGGGCGTCGTACTCCGCGTCGTCGATCGACGGCTGATCGAGCACGTGGTAGCGGTGGTTGGCCTCGTTGATGCGGTCGCGCAGCTCGGCCGCCCGCCCCTCGTCGCTCATGCCGCCACCTCGCCCGGCGACTCGAACACCAGGTCGGGCAGCTCGGCCAGCAGCTGCTCGCGCGAGAAGATGTCGCCCCACATGGCCGCCGCGGCGGTGACTCCGGCGCCGTGCGCGGCGCGCAGGTCAAACGGCGAATCGCCCACGTACACGGCCGCGCCCGGCTCGGCGCTGAGCTGACGCAGCGCGAACAGCAGCGGGGCGGGATCGGGCTTGTGAGCGGCGGTGTCCTCCTTGGCGACGATCACCTCGAACAGCGACCGATCCAGCCCCAGGCAGTCCATCCCCAGCTCGAGCGTCGAGCGGATCTTGGCCGTGACGATGCCCAGCCGCGCCCCGCCCGCCCGCAGGCGCCGCAGCATCTCGGGGACTCCGTCGAACCCGGTCAGCAGCTCGGCATGGGCGGCCTGGTTGTGCGCGACGTACACCTCGAACAGCTCGTGCGCGCGCTCGCCGGCAAGATTCTGCGCCTGCTGCTCGAGCGTCAGGCCGATCCCGGCCCGCAGCGCGTCGTCGTCCGGCACCGCGCCCAGCACGCGCTGCGCGGCGTACCGGAACGAGGCCAGGATCAGCGCCTCGGAGTCGGCCAGCGTCCCATCGAAGTCGAAAAGCCACACGGAATGCTCGGACATGTGACGGCATCGTAAAACCGATGGCCTGATGCCGGCGTAACGCCCCATATGACACACCTGCGATTCACTCGCACCGCTCTGATCCTGGCGCTGGTCGGAGCCGTCACGCTTGCAGCAAGCGCCTGTGGCAGCAGCAGCGGCGCAGGCAGCTCGTCCACCACCGTCGCGGCGGCGGCGGCGGCGGGGGGCGGCGGAGGCACCCCGTCCGGCAAGACGATCGACGTCACGCTGAAGGACTTCTCGATCGCCGTGGCCTCGACCGGCAGCCTCGCTCCCGGCACCTACACATTCCACGTCACCAACAACGGCCCCTCCTCGCACAACCTGACCGTCAACGGCCCGGGCGTGTCCGACAAGGCCACCCCGACCTTCGCTGCGGGCGGCAGCATGGATCTCACGGTCAGGCTCGAGAACGGCAGCTACGAGCTGTTCTGCTCGGTGCCCAGCCACAAGCAGCTGGGTATGGACACCCACCTCACCGTCGGCAGCGGCGGCGCCGCGGCCGGTGGCGGATCCACGAACGGCGGCGGTTCATCCTCGAGCGGCAGCACTGCGAGCGGCGGCGGCTGGGCCTGATCCGCTGCGGCCGCTTCCGGCGTCGCTGATCTGGGGGTTCGCCGTCTGCTCGGTCGGCGGACCACTCGCGCTGCTCGCGGTCGTGCTGCCCGACGCAATCGGCGGCCGCGCGCTGGACTCGGCCGGGCTGGTGCTGCTGGCGGGATCCGCGCTGTTCGCGGCGCCGCTTCTGATCTGGTGGCGCTTCTCCGAGCAGATCGCCTCGTCCGGCGGCCTCTACGCGTTCACCGAGGCCGCCATCGGCCGGCGCGGGGCGATGGTTCAGGGCGGACTGTGGGTTATCAGCTACGTGCTCTACGTGTCCTACACCGTCACGCAGGTGGTGTACGACCTGCTGCCGGTGCCGTTCCCCGGCGTTCGCGGCCACCAGGGCGCGATCGAGGTGCTGCTGCCGGCCGCGCTGGTGCTGGCGATCGTGCTTGCCGAGCGCGCGGTGCTGTGGGCGATGGCGGCGTTGGCCGTGGCGCAGGTCGCGCTCGTGATCGCGCTGGGCGTCTCGATGCTCGCCCACACCGTCCCCTCGGGCTCGTTCCGGGTCGGCCAGCACCCGGGGGCCGTGGGCCGCGGCATCGCGAACACCTCGCTGCTGTTCCTGTGCGGCGGGCTGCCGCTGTTCCTGGGCGGCGAGGTGGCCGGCGGCGGACGCTCGCTGCGGCGCGTGATCGCAACCACCATCGCCGGCGTGGCAGCGCTGCTCGTCGTCACCGGCTTTCCGCTGGCCGCGTACGCCGACAGCAGCATCGCGGGCCTGGAGATGCCGGGCTACGTGATCGCGCTGGTCACCTCGGGGCACACCCTGGCGGTGTGGGTGGGGGCCGGCGCGGTCGCGTCGGTGCTGGGCCTGTTGGTGGCGGAGTTCCTGGCTCTGACCAGGCTGCTGCACGCCGTCACCGGCGCCACGATACGGCGCATCGGCGTGATCGTGGGAGCGGTCGCGATCCTGGCGGACATCGCCAGCGTGCCCGACCCGGACGGCGTCTACGACCGCATGATCACACCCAGCCTGGTCGCGCTCTACCTGTCGCAGCTGATCGTGTTCGCGGGATACGGCCGGTACGTTCACAGGCGCGGGGGGCTGGGTCCGCTCGACCTGACGGTCGTCCTGATCTCATGCGCGCTGATGGTGTTCGGCCTGGAGGTCGTGATCAGCCAGCAGACGCTGATCTGACTGGTACCGTGGGCGTGTGACCGCGCCCCGCACGCTGCTGCTGATCCGACACGGCGAGACGGTCTGGAACGCGGAGCGGCGGTTCACGACACACAGCGACCTACCGCTCAGCGAGGTCGGCGTGGAGCAGGCCGGCGCCGCGGCGGCGGCGCTCGCAGCCACCGGGATCGACCGCGTCTACAGCTCGCCGCTGCAGCGGGCCCGCGTGACGGCCGAGGTGATCGCCGCGCACCAACCGGGCCGGCCGGCGGTGGTCGCCGACGACCGGCTGGCCGAGATCGACGCCGGGCCGTTCGAGGGCATGACCGAGGACCAGCTGCGGTCGGGACCGATGGCCGACGACTACGCCCGCTGGCACACCAACGTCGACCCCGAGTTCCCCGAGGGGGCGGAGACGTTCGACGCCGCGCTGGCGCGGGCGTCAGCGTTCCTGGAGGAGCACGCCGGCGAGACCGGCACCACGCTGGTGGTCAGCCACGGTTCGCTGACACGGCTGATCGTGTCCAGCTACTTCCTGGGCGGACCGCCTCCGCTGCACCGGCACCTGTGGCTGGACAACTGCCGGATGGCCGTGGTCGAGTGGCGCGGCGGCCTACCCAAGATCACCGGCTTCAACGTGGCGACGCCCTAAAGTGACCAGCGGCCGAGCGCCTCGATGCCCAGGGTGCTGGTCAGGTCGAGGTGGATCGGCGTGATCGCGATCTTGCCCTCGGCGATCGCCCGGAAGTCGGTGCCGGGCTCGTCGTGGTAGGACGGCTCGTCGCCGTAGATGCGGTAGCGGCGGTGCCCGGCCGCGTCGGCCTCCTGCTCCAGCGTGTCCGCGTAGATGCGCTTGCCCAGCCTGCCCACCGCCACCCCGTGCGGCTGGGACGGCACGTTCACGTTCAGCACGGTGCCGGCCGGCAGCCCGTGCTCGATCACACGGCCCACCAGCTCGCCCAGGAAGTCTGCCGCCGGCCCGAAGTCGTAGTCCTCGTGCCGCCGGAAGTCGGAGCCCGATGCGGTGGGCGCGCCCTGGGAGATCGCGATGCCCTGGATGCCCAGCAGGATGCCCTCGAAGGCCGCCGCCACCGTGCCCGAGTAGGTGACGTCGTCGCCCAGGTTGTAACCGTAATTGATGCCCGACACGATCAGGTCGGGCCGCTCGCCGACCAGCCCCAGCTCGCCGAAGCGGACGCAGTCGACCGGCGTGCCGTCGGTCGCAAAGCCGGGGCTGCCGTCGCGCAGCTCGACCTCGGCCACGGTCAGCGGGCGGTCGATGGTGATGCTGCGCGCGGAGCCGCTGCGATTGGAGTCGGGAGCGATCACGGAGACGCTGCCGTGCTGCTGAAGCGCCTGCTTGGCCTCGAACAGGCCGCGCGAGGTGATGCCATCGTCGTTGGTGAGCAGGATGTGCACCGGGCCTCAGTCTACGGCGGGCCCGTAGTCGACCCCGATCAGGGTCAGTCCCTGCGGCGGCGCGGTGCGGCCGGCATCGCTGCGGGGGCGGCCCTCGAGCAGCCGCCGGAAGCGATCCGGGTCCGGGTCCTCCAGCATCGTCCCCACCAGCACCCGCACCATGTGGCGCAGGAACGCGTTGGCGGTGATCCGGAACTCGTACCGCCCGTCCGCGTGCGACCAGGCGGCGGCCAGCACCGTCCGCTCGAAGAACACGTGCTTCGTCTCGGTGGGCGTGAAGGCGCGGAAGTAGTGGCGGCCCACGATCGCCTCGGCGCAGGCCGCCAGCGCAGCGTCGTCCATCCTCCGAACCCGGTGCAGCTGGAAGCGGGCCAGGAACGGGTCGGCCGCGGGTGCGGTCTCGATCCGGTAGACGTAGCTGCGCGAGATCGCGTCTGCGCGCGCGTCGAAGCAGTCGGGCGTCTGCACCAGGTCCCGCACGGCGATGTCGGACGGGAGCTTGCTGTTCACAGCGCGCTCGTGCAGCATCCGGGCGGCGTCGAACGAGATCACGTTCGACGCGGCGTGGACGCCCGCGTCGGTGCGGCCGGCCACGCGCAGCTCGGCCCCGCCCACCGCCGCGGACACCGCCGCCGACACGGTCGGGACGTCCGGCTGTGGCGCCCAGCCGCTGTACGCGGTGCCGTCGTAGGCCACCGTCGCGCGCAGGCGCATCAGCCCGGCGGGCCCACGCGGAAGTCGTGCAGTGCCGCGGCGAACGTGCTGCGCAGCCCGTCGAAGGCGGCATCCGGCGCCGAGGCGACGATCGCGTAGCCGACGTCGTCGACCAGCAGGCACCACATGCGCTGGCGCATCACGCGGTCGTCGTAGCGCCAGCGGTAGGTGCGCCGCACCGCCGCATGGCCCGCGACCGTCGTCTCGCGGTCCTCCAGCAGGTCGACCCCCTCGAAGCCCGCGCGCACCGCGGCATCCTGCATTGCGGCATACCTGGCCAGCGTGGTGCCGGCATCGACCTCGTCCATGGTCACGACCAGCGAGGGCGAGCCCTCGCCGTCGTCGGGGCCGACGTAGGTCAGCACCGAGCGGTCGACCCAGCCAGGCGGCAGGCCGAGGGTGACGCTACGCGCGCGCGACCGGCTCGTGGTCAACGAGCTCGATGTAGGCCATCGGCGCGGCGTCGCCCTGCCGCGGGCCCAGCTTGACGATGCGCGTGTATCCGCCCGGACGCTCGGTGAAGCGGGGCGCGACCTCGTGGAACAGCCGGTGCACGCTGTCCTTGCTGCGCAGGTAGGCGACCGCCTGCCGCTGGGCGGCCACGTCGCCCGGGTCCTTGCGGGCGAGCGTGATCAGCTTCTCCGCGATCGGCCGCAGCTCCTTGGCCTTGGCCTCGGTGGTCTTGATGCGCCCGTGCTCGAACAGCGAGCCCGCCATGTTCGAGAACAGGGCCTTGCGATGAGACGCGTCGCGCCCCAGCTTGCGGCCTTTGCGGCGATGCCTCATTGCCTACTCGGCTCCCCGCAGCGTGAGACCGTGAGCGGCCAGGGTCTCCTTGACCTCTTCGATCGACTTCTTGCCGAAGTTCGGGATCGCAGCCAGCTCGGCCTCGGTCTTGGCGACCAGGTCGCCGATCGTCTCGATGCCGACCCGCTTCAGGCAGTTGTAGCTGCGTACGCCCAGCTCCAGCTCCTCGATCAGGATGTTCTCCATGCCGTGGGCACTGGGGGCGGCCACCTCGGCGCCGCCGCCCTCGGGGCGGATCGCCAGCTCGGCGGCGTCGATGTCGGTGAAGATCGACAGGTAGCGGATCAGCAGCTCGGCGGCGTCCTTGACGGCATCCTTGGGCGTCATCGAGCCGTCGGTAGTGACCTCGAGCTTGAGCTTGTCGAAGTCGGTGCGCTGTCCGACACGGGCGGCGTCGACGTCGTAGGAGACGCGCCGCACCGGCGAGAAGATCGAGTCCACCGGGATCACGCCGATCGTGGTCTCTGGCCCCTTGTTGCCGTCGGCGGCGACATATCCGCGGCCGCGGGCGATGGTCAGCGTCATCTCGAAGCGGGCACCCGCGCCGAGGTTGCAGATCTCGAGGTTCGGGTTCAGGATCTCGAGGTCGGCGGGCGCCTCGATGTCGGATGCGCGCACCACCCCGGGGCCGTCCTTCTGCACCTGCACCTCGACCTCGCCCGACTCGCCGTGCAGCTTGCAGATCAGGTTCTTGAGGTTGAGGATGATGTCGGTGACGTCCTCGCGGACGCCCGGCACCGAGGTGAACTCGTGGGCGACGCCCTCGATCTTGACCGAGGTGACGGCGGCACCCTCCAGCGCGGACAGCAGCACGCGCCGCAGGCTGTTGCCGAATGTGTATCCGAAGCCGCGATCGAGCGGCTCGACGACG
>DATNEO010000134.1:0-4183 GCA_035553035.1 Gaiellales bacterium
AGAGCGACCAGGAGGGCCGAAGCGGCATCTTCCACGACGTCCCGGCGGTGCTGCCGGCGCTGCTGCACGCGCGCAAGATGCAGCGCCGGGCGTCGGCGGTCGGGTTCGACTGGAACGCCTGGGATGGTGCCTGGGGGGATCTGGCCGATGAGCTGGCCGAGCTGCGCGGCGCGCTGGATGCGGCGGGGCCGTAGCGGGCCGAGCACGAGCCGGACGCGCACGTCGTGCACGAGCTGGGCGATCTGCTGTTCGCAGGCGTCAACGTCGCCCGCCTGGCCGGTGTTGATCCGGAGCTGGCGCTGCGGGCCGCCTCGCGGCGCTTTCGCGAGCGGGTGGAGCGGGCCGAGCAGCTGGCCCTGGCCGACGGCCTCGAGTTCGCCGCGCTCAGCCTGGACGACCAGGACGCCTGGTACCGCCTGGCCAAGCGGGATCTGGCGCGTGGCTGACTCCCAGCCGCTGATCGCCGGCCTGCTGGAGTACGCGATCGCGGTGCTCGATGCCGACCACGCCACCTTCTGCGAGGTGCGGAACGATCCGGAGGTGATCACCGTCCTGGCGGCCGACGGCAGCCTCGACCATCCCGAGGTGCTGCCGGGGACGGGGCTGGTCTCCGACGAGCTCGGCTACGACGGGGTGAAGGGCCCGGGGTCGGCGGTGGCGGTGTAT
This sequence comes from Gaiellales bacterium, assembly GCA_035553035.1. GTDB lineage: Bacteria > Actinomycetota > Thermoleophilia > Gaiellales > JAICJC01 > JAICYJ01. Next base: position 667 of record DATNEO010000134.1, read on the forward strand.
CGGGCCGGCGACCCGGAGACGCCCGGCGTCACGGCCTTTCTCGAGCGCGTCGGCGCGGCCTTCGACGTCACCATCCGCGTCTACCAGGACGACATGCTGTCGCACGTGATGGAGCTCTACTACCTCGGCCAGCGGCCGTTCGGGGAGGCCGAGCTGGCCCGTGCCGAGCAGCTGGCCGGGCTGCTCACCACCGTGATCTCGCGTGAGCGCCTGACCAGGGAGCTGGAGCAGGCCGAGACCCGCTTCCGCACGCTGGTGCAGCAGATCCCGGCCATCCCCTATATCGTCGAGGAGGGACTGTGTGTGGTGTTCTCGACGTCGCACATGGACGAGCTGGTCGGTCGCCTTCCAGGTCAGGCGCTGGATTTCAACGACTGGCGGATGGCAGTCCACGAGGACGACCGCGAGCGCGCTGCCGGCAACTTCGTTCAGCACCTGGCGACCGGCGAGCCCTACGACGAGGAGTACCGGCTGGTCGGCCACGACGGCGAGGTGCACTGGTTCCACGACCGCGCGATCCTGCTCCGCGGCGGCCCGGGCGCACCGGCCCGCTCGCACGGGGTGATGTTCGACACCACCGAACGCCACCGTGCGCAGGAGGCGCTGCGCCGCAGCGAGCTGGCCCGGCACGAGGTGCTGGAGGCGATGCTGCATTCCGAGGCGGCGGCGCGAGCCCAGATCGCAGGCGAGCTGCACGACGACACCATCCAGGTGATGACGGCCGCGCTGATGGCGGTCGAGCGCGTGACGATCGCCGCGGTGGACACCGACCGGCGAGTGGCCGACGCGCTCCAGGACGCGCGCGCCACGCTGCGAACGGCGGTCGAGCGCGCCCGGCGGCTGACGTTCGAGCTGCGACCGCCGCTGCTGGACGCGCAGGGGATCGGCGCGGCGCTGCGTGACCTCGCCGACGAGGTTGGGCAGGAGGGTGGGTTCGACGTCGCGCTGACGGCCCCGGAAGCCAGGTTCACCTATCTGGTGGAGGACCTCGCGTTCCGCACGGTGAAAGAGGCGCTGGTGAACGCGCGGAAGCACTCGCAGGCACGCCGGGTGGAGGTGCGTCTGTGGAGCGACGAGGCCTGGCTGCGCGGCTGCGTGCTCGACGACGGGCGCGGATTCGACCTCACCCGCGCTCTCGATCGCAGCGGCATGCGGCTGCACCTGGGCCTGGACGCGATGTGCGAGCGGCTGCGGCTGGCCGGGGGCGATGTCAGCATCTCCTCGTCGCCCGGCAAGGGTGCGCGCGTCGATTTCGCGATCCCGCTGGGGCCGTCCGCGGCCTGACCTATCGCGGGCCTGCTGGCACCGCCGGTATCATCGGGCGCGATGAGCTCGATCCTGTCCGTCTACGGACGTCAGATCCTTGACTCGCGCGGCAATCCGACCGTCGAGGTCGAGGTGATCCTCGAGTCGGGCGCCAGCGGGCGCGCGGCCGTCCCGTCGGGAGCGTCGACCGGCGCCTTCGAGGCCGTCGAGCTGCGGGACGGCGACGGATCGCGCTGGGGCGGCAAGGGTGTCGAGCGGGCGGTGGGCAACGTCAACGGCACGATTGCGAGTGAGTTGGAGGGCGCCGATGCGCTCGATCAGCGCGCCATCGACCAGGTGCTGAGCGATCTGGACGGCACGCCCAACAAGGGCAACCTGGGCGCGAACGCGATCCTGGGCACGTCGCTGGCGGTGGCCAAGGCCGGTGCCGACGAGGTCGGGCTGCCGCTGTATCGCTACGTGGGCGGCACCGACGCGCACGTGCTGCCGGTGCCGATGATGAACGTGATCAACGGCGGTGCCCACGCCGACAACAACGTCGACCTGCAGGAGTTCATGGTGGTGCCGGTGGGAGCGGACTCGTTCGGCGAGGCCCTGCGGGTCGGCGTCGAGACGTTCCACGCGCTGAAGGCGCTGCTGCACGGCCGGGGCCTGGTGACCGCGGTCGGCGACGAGGGCGGCTTCGCCCCGAACCTGGACTCGAACGAGGAGGCGATCGCGGCCATCATGGAGGCGGCCGAGGCGGCCGGGCATCGCGACCGGGTGGCGATCGCCATCGACCCGGCCTCGACCGAGTTCTACCGCGACGGGCGCTACCACCTGGACGGCGAGGGCCGCGTGCTGGATGCGGCCGACCTGGTCGGCTACTACGAGGATCTCTGCACCCGCTACCCGATCGTCTCGATCGAGGACGGGCTGGCCGAGGACGACTGGGACGGCTGGCAGCAGCTGACCGCGTCGCTCGGCACGCGTGTGCAGCTGGTCGGCGACGACCTGTTCGTGACGAACGTGGAGCGGCTCGGCCAGGGCATCGAGCGAGGCGCCGCGAACGCGATCCTGGTCAAGGTCAACCAGATCGGCAGCCTCTCAGAGACGCTGGACACGGTGCGCATGGCGCATACGTCCGGATACGCGGTGGTGATGTCGCACCGGTCCGGCGAGACCGAGGACGTCACCATCGCCGATCTGGCGGTGGCCACGAACTGTGGCCAGATCAAGACCGGCGCGCCGTCGCGGTCGGACCGGGTTGCAAAGTACAACCAGCTGCTGCGGATCGAGGAGGAGCTGGGATCGGCGGCCCGCTATCCGGGCCGCGGCGCCTTCGCCCGGCTCACCACGCAGACGGCATGAGCGCGCGGCTGACGCGCCGCACCAAGATCGTCTGCACGATCGGGCCGGCCTCGAGCGACCCCGAGTTCGTGGAGCGGCTGGCGTGGGCGGGGATGGATGCCGCCCGGCTCAACTTCTCGCACGGCAGTCACGAGGATCACTATGGGGTGATCGAGGCGGTTCGGCGGGCGCAGGAGGTGCTGGGCCGGCCGCTGGCGGTGATCGCCGACCTGCAGGGGCCGAAGATCAGAATCGGGGTGCTGGCGGAGCCGCGGGCCGTGAACCAGGGCGACCGGGTGGTGCTGGCGGCCGTGGGCGAGGGCGCGCCCGGCGACCTGGAGGTGACCTTCCCCGGCCTGGCGACGGTGGTGCGGGCGGGCACGGAGCTGCTGATCGACGACGGCCGCGTGCGGGTGCGAGTGGAGTCGGTCAGCGACAGCCGGGTGGAGTGCCTGGTCGAGCTGGGTGGCCTGATCTCCTCGGGGAAGGGCGTGAATCTCCCGGGCACGCCGCTGCCGATACCGTCGCTGACCTCGAAGGACCTGGCCGACCTCGACTTCGCGCTGGCCCACGGGGTCGACTACGTGGCGCTGTCATTCGTGCGCGGCGCCAGGGACCTGGTCGACCTCCGCGACCACATCGCCACCGAGCGGTCGAGCGCGCGCGTGATCGCGAAGATCGAGAAGGCCGAGGCGGTCGAGGACCTGGACGCGATCGTGGCGGCGTCGGACGCGGTGATGGTGGCCCGTGGCGACCTCGGGGTCGAGATCGGGGTGGCCGACGTGCCGCTGGTGCAGAAGCTGATCATCCGCGCCGCGCGCAACGCCGGCAAGACGGTGATCACCGCCACGCAGATGCTGGAGTCGATGATCAACCAGCCGGAGCCGACCCGGGCGGAGGCGTCGGACGTGGCCAACGCTGT
>DATNEO010000135.1:0-50185 GCA_035553035.1 Gaiellales bacterium
GACGGCACCGCGTCCGGCGCCCGGTAGCGTGCCGCCATGCCGGTGCCGACGACAGTGAGGCCGCGGCGGATCGACCCCCGGCTGCTGCGCCGCACGCGGGGTTCACGCCGTGCGCTGGCGGTCGATGCGGCGCTCGGGATCATCGCGGCGCTGTTGGTGCTGGCCCAGGCGGTGCTGATCGCGCACATCGCTGCGCGCTCGGTCGACGGCGCCGGGCCGCGGGCACTGTCGCTCCCGCTGGCAGCGCTGTGCATCGTGGTGACCGCGCGTGCGGCGGCTGCCTGGGGCTTCGACGTGGTCGGGCGGCTAGCCGCCGCCGACGTGCTGAGTGCGCTTCGCGGCGACCTGATCAGGGGCCGGCTACGCGACACCCCCGCCGGACTCGATGCGCAGGACGATGCCGAGCTGGCCGTCGCGGCGGTGGCCGGCATCGACGCCCTCGAGACGGTGTTCGCGCGCCTGCTGCCACAGCTGGTGCTGGCCGCGGTGGTGCCGGCGGCGGTGCTGGTGCTGGTGGCCGCGATCGATCCATTGTCGGCGCTGCTGATGCTGGTCACGCTGCCCTTGGTGCCGGTCTTCATGTGGCTGATCGGCCGAACCACCGAGCGCCGGGCGCTGGCGCGCTGGCAGGAGCTGTCGCTGCTGTCGTCGCACTTCCTCGACGTCGTGCGGGGCCTGCCGACGCTGCGCGCGTTCAACCGCGGAGAGGCGCAGGCGGAGCGGATCGACCAGGTCGGCGAGCGGTACCGCAAGGCGACCATGGAGACGCTGCGGCTGGCCTTCCTGTCCGGCGCCGTGCTCGATCTGGCGGCCACCCTGGGCGTGGCCTTGATCGCGGTCACCGTGGGAGTGCGGCTCGTGGAGGGCGACATCGGATTCGAGGCGGCGCTGACGGTGCTGCTGCTGACGCCCGAGCTGTACCTGCCGCTGCGCAACCTGGCGTCCCAGTTCCACGCCGGGGCCGACGGCACGGCAGTGGCCGGGCGGCTGCTGGACGCGGCCACGCCGCCGGCCACACCCGTGGCCGCACCGTCGCCGGTTCCGGCCGCGGCCACCGTCCGCTTCGACGGGGTCAGCTTCCGCTACCCACGCGCCGGCCGGGCGGCGCTCGAGCAGGTCGGTCTCGAGCTTGTACCGGGAGAGACGGTTGCGCTGGTCGGCTCCAGCGGCAGCGGCAAGAGCACGGTCGCACGCCTGCTGCTGCGACTGGCGGAGCCCAGCGAGGGGCGGATCCTGGCCGGCGGCACCGACATCGCCGCCTGCGACCCGGATCAATGGCGGCGAGGGATCGCATGGCTGCCGCAGCATCCGACGCTGCTGCACGGCTCGATCGCCGACAACATCCGGCTGGGCGCCCCGGACGCCGGGGACGAGCTTGTGCGCGATGCCGCCGAGGCGGCCGGTGCCGCCGAGTTCATTTCGGAGCTGCCGGCCGGATACGAGACGACGGTCGGAGACGGCGGCCGCCCGCTGTCCGCCGGGGAGACGCAGCGAATCGCCCTCGCCCGGGCCCTGCTCCGCGACGCGCCGCTGCTGATTCTGGACGAGCCGACCGCCAACCTCGATCCGGCCAGCGCCGAGCTCGTGCGCGCAGCCGTCGACCGCTGCCGGCAGGGCCGGACGGTGCTCGTGATCGCACACGACGACGAGCTCGCCTCGCGAGCCGACCGTATCGTGCGGCTGGGGGCGGCGGCCTCATGATCGGCCGGCTGGTTGACCTGTCGGGCGTGTCGCGGCCACGGCTGGGCGTGGTGGTCGCCCTGGGTGCGGTGGCCACCTCCCTCGGCGTCGCGCTGATCGCAACCTCCGGCTACCTGATCTCGCGCGCGGCGCAACGGCCGCCGGTGCTGGCGCTGACGGTGACTATCGTGATCGTGCGGTTCCTGGGCATGAGCCGTCCGCTGGCGCGCTACATCGACCGGCTGGTGTCACACGATCTGGCGCTGCGGTCGCTGGGCACGATCAGGTCGCGCTTCTTCGCGCGGATCGAGCCGCTCGCCCCCGGCCAGCTGGACGGCTTTCGCCGGGGCGACCTGGTCGCCCGCATGGTCGGCGACGTCGACCGGCTGGACGGCCTCTACGTGCGCGGGCTGTGCCCGCCGCTGAGCGGCCTCGCGGTGGCCGTCGTGTGCGTCATCGCGGCGGCCGTGATGCTGCCGGCGGCCGGCGTGATCCTGGCGGCCGGCCTGGCGATCGCCGGCCTGGCGGTGCCCGCGCTGGCCGCACGCTGGAGCCGCGAGCCGTCCGCCCGCCTGGCAGCCGTTCGTGCACAGCTGTCGTCCCAGCTGGTCGAGCTGCTGCGCGCCGCACCGGAGATCGTCGCCTTCGGCGCGGCCAGGTCACGCGCCGAGGCGATCGCGGAGCTCGACCGGGAGCTGGCGGCGCTGACCCGGCGCGATGCCGTCGGGGCCGGCCTGGCGGACGCGCTGGTGATGCTCGCCGCCGGCCTCACCACGGCGGCCGTGCTGGCCGCGGCGGTGGGGGCACGGGCGAGCGGATCGCTCGACCCGGTGCTGGTCGCGACCGTCCCGCTGCTCGCGCTGGCGGCGTTCGAGGCAATCACGCCGATCCCCCGCGCCGCACGCGAGCTGGCCATCATCACCGCGGCCGGGCGACGTGTGCTCGACCTCACCTCCCGGCGGCCCCTGATCACCGATCCCGGCGCACCGCTGCCGTCACCATCGCGCGACGCGACGATCGAGCTGGCCGGCGTGACCGCCCGCTACCCCGGATCGCCGCGCCCGGTGCTGGAGCAGGTCGACCTGCGGCTGGAACCGGGTGGCCGCGTGGCGCTGGTGGGGCCCAGCGGATCAGGAAAGACGACCGTCACCAACGTGCTGCTGCGGTTCCTCGACCCGGAGCAGGGCGCCCTCCTGTTCGACGGCAACGATGCGCGCGACCATCGCCAGTCGGACGTGCGCGCGATCTTCTCACTGGCCGGCCAGGGAGCCCATCTGTTCAACTCGACGATCCGCCAGAACCTGTTGCTCGCCCGGCCGGACGCCACCGATGACGAGCTGCGCGACGTCCTGGCACGGGCACGGCTGGCGGCCTGGGTGGACGGGCTGCCGGACGGTATCGACACCCTGGTGGGCGAGGAGGGCCGCCGGCTCTCGGGCGGCCAGCGCCAGCGGCTGGTGCTGGCGCGGGCGCTGCTCCCGGACGCTGCCGTGCTGGTGCTGGACGAACCGACGGCCCATCTCGACGCCGCCACCGCCGAGGCGCTGATGTCCGACGTGTTCGCCGCCGCCGGGGACGCCGCGGTGCTGCTGATCACGCATCGCGGCGAGGGCCTGGATGCCGTCGACCAGGTGGTGGCGCTGGATGCCGGACGGGTGACGTCGGCGGCGGCTATCTAGGCGCGGTACGGGCATCGACCACCGCTGCGGCCTCACCCGGCGCGGCGGGCTCGGCGCGGCCGGGCATCCGCTGCTCGTCTATCACCTGCTGCGGGCGGCTGTGACCGAGGAACGCGAAGCTCCAGGACATGAGCGCGGCGAACCGGTTCTTGAAACCGGTCATGAACGTGATGTGCACCATCAGCCAGGCCAGCCAGCCCAGGTAGCCGTGCAGCCGTATGCCGCGGAAGCTGACGATCGCCCTGCGCCGGGAGATGGTCGCCATGCTGCCCAGGTCGCGGTACTTGAACGGCTTTGCCTGCTCGCCCTTGAGCCGGCCGCTGATGGTGCGGGCGGCGTGAATGCCGGACTGCATGGCCACCTCCGCCACCCCCGGCAGGCCGTTCAGCGACATCATGTCGCCGACCGCGAACACCTCCGGGCGCCCGGGCAGCGAGCAGTCCGGCTGCACCGCGATGCGGCCGGCCCGGTCGCACTGCGCACCGGACGCGTCGGCCAGCATCCGGGCCAGCGGCGAGGCCGCGACGCCCGCCGCCCAGATAACCGTCCTGGAGGCGATCTTCGTGGTCGACCCGTCGGCGGAGCGGACCTCGACGCCCGTCGCGTCGACGTTCTGGACGATCGCCTCGGTGCGGATCTCGACGCCCGTGCGCTCCAGGCCCTGGGTTGCGTGCTGCGACAGGCGGTCGCCGAAGGTGGCCAGGATCTCCTTGCCGCCGTCGCACAGGATCACCCGCACGTCGTTCGGCCCGAACCGGGTGAAGCTGTGGCCGATCGCCCGGCGACCCAGCTCCGCTATCTGCCCGGCGATCTCGACCCCGGTGGGGCCTCCGCCGACGATCACGAACGTCAGCCAGGCGGCGCGGACGTCGTCATCCTCCTCCAGCTCGGCCATCTCCAGCGCGCCCAGGATCCGTGTGCGGTGCCGGATCGCATCATCCAGCGTCTTCATGCCGGGCGCCCACTCCGCGAACTCGTCGTGCCCGAAGTACGAACCGCCGGCGCCGGCCGCGACCACCAGGCTGTCGTACGGCAGCGTCAGCGGGCGTCCGTCCGGTTGCCGGCAGCGAACCACCCGCGCCTCCAGGTCGAACCCGGTCACCTCGGCCATCAGCACCGAGACGTTGCGGTGGCGGCGCAGCACGTCACGGGTGGCGGGCGCGATCGCCCCCTCCGACAGGATCCCGGTTGCGACCTGGTAGAGCAGGGGCTGGAACAGATGGTGGTTGGTCTTGTCGACCACCGTCACGTCGACCGGAGCCCGCCGCAGGAAGCGAGCCGCGAACAGCCCGCCGAAGCCGGCTCCGACGATGACGACTCGCGAGCGTTGTGGTGCGTTGGCGGCGATGCGGTGATGGTGAACCGAGTTGGGTCATACCGCTTCATCCCGGTTGGATGACGCGGCCCGATCGGCCGGGTGGCACGGTGCCCGCGTGACCACTACACAGACACTCAGCACACGCACAGCCCACGACAGCACGGCACAGGCCGGGGCACTCGTGGTGTTCGGCATCACCGGCGACCTGGCCCGGGTGATGACGCTGGACTCGCTCTACCGTCTCGAGGCACGGGGCCTGCTGGACTGCCCGATCATCGGCGTCGCGGCCGACGACTGGACCATCGACCGCCTCCGCAAGCACGCCCACGAATGCATCGCGGCGATCGAACAGACCGTCGACGAGGCCGTGTTCGACCGGTTTGCCGCACGGCTCTCCTACCACCAGGGCGACTTCAACGACGCCGCCATCTACGAGCAGGTGGGACAGGCCCTGTCCGGCATCGAGACGCCCGTCTTCTACCTCGAGATCCCGCCGTTCCTGTTCGGCCGTGTGGTGGGCGGCCTGTCCCAGGCGGGGCTGCTTGACGGCGCCCGGGTGGTCGTCGAGAAGCCGTTCGGCCACGACCTGGCGTCGGCGCGCGCGCTCGCGGCCGAGCTGCACCAGTACCTTGACGAGTCGCAGCTCTACAGGATCGACCACTTCCTCGGCAAGATGGGCATCGAGGAGCTGCTGATCCTGCGCTTCCGCAACTCGATGCTGGAGCCGCTGTGGAACCGGCAGCAGATCGCATCCGTGCAGATCACCATGGCGGAGTCGTTCGGCGTCGCGGATCGCGGGCACTTCTACGACCCGGTGGGGGCCCTGCGCGACGTGGTGGTGAACCACCTGATGCAGCTGGTGGCTGCCACCGCCATGGAGCCGCTGGCCGGGACCGACGCAAAGACGCTGAAGGACGCCAAGCTGACCCTGTTCCGGGCGATCGCCCCAGCGTCGCCCTCGCACTACGTGCGCGGGCAGCACGACGGCTACCGCTCGATCGACGGCGTGGCCGAGGACTCGTCGACCGAGACCTACGCGGCGCTGCGCCTCGACATCGACAACTGGCGGTGGGCGGGCGTGCCGTTCTACATCCGCACCGGCAAGCTGCTGCCCGTTACCCAGACCGAGATGCGGCTGGTGTTCCGCAGGCCGCCGAAGCTCGGCTACGCGGAGCGCGGCAATCCCGGCCCGGAGCCCAACCAGCTGGTGATGAAGCTCGACCCGTCCACCGGCGTGCGAATCGTGCTGGACGCGCACCGCGCCGACGCCACGCGGATCGCGCCGATCACGCTGGACATGGAGTTCGGTGCGGAGGGCGGCGAGGGCCCGACGCCGTATGAGGTGCTGCTGCACGCGGCCATGCAGGGTGACAGCATGCGCTTCACCAGGCAGGACTGCGTCGAGGAGACGTGGCGGGTGATGCAGCCGCTGCTGGATGACCCGCCGCCGGTGCATCCCTACACGCCGGGGTCATGGGGCCCGAAGGCTGCCGACGACCTGATCGCCGGACACGGCCGCTGGCACGCACCGTGGGTGCCGGCATGAGCACCGCACCTTCCAAGGAAACCAGCGGCCAGCAGAGCGCGGCGGCGCTTTCGCCGTTCCCGCCGATCGCCGACTATGCGTTCCTGTCCAACTGCCACACCGCCGCGCTGGTCGCGCCGGACGGCGCGATCGACTGGCTGTGCGTGCCCAGCTTCGACAGCCAGAGCGTGTTCGGCAGCCTGATCGATCGCGGCGCCGGCACCTTCCGGTTCGGCCCGTTCGGCATCGAGCATCCCACCGCCCGCGCCTACGTGCCGGGCACGAACGTGCTCGTCACCACCTGGAAGACGCCGAACGGCTGGGTGATCGTGCGGGACGCCCTGACGATGGGGCCGCGCCGCCACGAGGACCTGGTCACGCCGCACACGCGCCCGCCCACCGACGAGGACGCGGAGCACATGCTCGTGCGCACGGTCGAGTGCATCGACGGGCGGGTCGAGGTCGAGCTGATCTGCGAGCCGCTGTTCGACTACGGTCGCGTCCCCGCCCAGTGGGCGCTGACGGGCGACCAGGGGCACGCCGCCGACGCCACCGGCGCGGGCCTCACGATCCGGCTGGACAGCGACTTCAACCTCGGCATCGAGGGCAACGGCGTGCGTGCGCGGCACGTGCTGCACGCCGGCGAGAAGGGCTGGTGCGCCCTGTCGTGGTCGGAGCAGCTGGCCACCCCGGCCGATGATGACGACGCCGTCGCCCGCATCGACACCACCGTGCGATTCTGGCGCAACTGGCTGGCGCAGGGGCGCTTCCCCGACCACCGCTGGCGCGACCCGATACAGCGCTCGGCGCTGGCCATCAAGGGCCTCACCTACATGCCCACCGGCGCCACCGTGGCGGCCGCCACAACGTCGCTCCCGGAGACGCCCGGCGGCGAGCGCAACTGGGACTACCGCTACACCTGGATGCGCGACACCACCTTCACGCTGCAGGCGCTGCACTACATGAATCTCGAGTGGGAGGCAGACGAGTTCATGCAGTTCGTGGCCGACGTCGAGCCCACCGAGGACGGCAGCCTGCAGATCATGTACGGCATCGACGGCCGCCGCGACCTGACCGAGAGCACCCGCGACGAGCTGACCGGCTACGCCGGGGCCAAGCCGGTGCGGATCGGGAACGGCGCCTTCGACCAGCGCCAGAACGACGTGTTCGGCGCGGTGCTGGACTCGATCCTGCTGCACACGCGGCGCAGCAACCGGCTGCCGCCAAGGCTGTGGCCGATCGTGGAGTCACAGGCCCAGTGTGCGATCGAGGTCTGGAAGCACCCCGATCAGGGCATCTGGGAGGCGCGCGGCGAGCCGCAGCACTACGTATCGTCGAAGCTCATGTGCTGGGTGGCGCTCGACCGCGCCGCGCAGGTGGCCGGGATCCGGGGCACCCCCGAGCGGGCAACCGCGTGGGCCGAAATCGCCGAGGAGATCAAGGCCGACATCCTCGAACACGGCGTCAGCGACCGCGGCGTGCTGCGCCAGCACTACGAGACCGACTCGCTGGACGCCTCCACCCTGCTGGCGGCCGGCTTCGGGTTCCTGCCGGGCACCGATGAGCGGATGGTCAAGACGGTGGTCGCCATCGCCGACGAGCTGACCGAGGCCGGCTTCGTGCTGCGCTACCGCACCGACGAGACCGACGACGGGCTGTCCGGCAAGGAGGGCACGTTCCTGATCTGCTCGTTCTGGCTGGTGTCGGCGCTGGCCATCATCGGCCACGAGCAGCGCGCCCGCGACCTGATGGAGCGGCTGCTGCGGGTGGCGTCGCCGCTGGGCCTGTACGCCGAGGAGTTCGACGCCGCGACCGGCGGCCACCTGGGCAACTTCCCGCAGGCCTTCTCACACCTGGCCCTGATCGAGGCGGCCGGGCGCATGATCGTGCTGGAACGGCTGAAGGAGCTGTAGCTGTGGATTCCTACGACGTCATCATCATCGGCAGCGGCGCCGGCGGGGGCACGCTCGCGCACCGCCTCGCCCCGTCCGGCAAGCGCATCCTGCTGCTCGAGCGAGGCGACTGGCTGGCACGCGAGCCGCAGAACTGGTCGGACCAGGCCGTGTTCGTGGACAGCCGCTACATCTCGCCGGACACCTGGATCGACCGCGACGGCAAGGAGTTCCAGCCGCAGGTGCACTACTTCGTGGGCGGGGCGACCAAGCTGTACGGGGCGGCCCTCTACCGGTTCCGGCCGGAGGACTTCGGCGAGCTGCAGCACCGCGGCGGCACGTCGCCGGCATGGCCGATCTCCTACGACCAGATGGAGCCGTACTACACCCAGGCCGAGCAGCTCTACGGCGTGCACGGGGCGCGCGGTGAGGATCCCACCGAGGGGCCGTCCAGCGCCCCCTACCCGTTCCCCGCGGTCAGCCACGAGCCGCGCATTCAGCAGCTCTCCGACGACCTCGAGCGGATCGGGCTACACCCGTTCCACGCCCCCTGCGGGGTGCTGCTGAACGAGACCGACATGCCCTACAGCCGCTGCGTGCGCTGTGGCACCTGCGACGGCTTCCCCTGCCTGGTGCACGCGAAGTCGGACGCCGAGGTGATGGCGGTGCGGCCGGCGCTCGAGCATCCGAACCTGACGCTGCTGACGAACGCCCGGGCCGTGAAGCTGGAGACCGACCAGGGCGGGCGCCAGGTCACTCGCGTGGTGGTGATGCACGGGGATCAGCGCGAGGAGTACGCGGCCGACATCGTGGTCGTGTCGTGCGGTGCGGCCAACACGGCGGCTCTGCTGCTGGCCTCGGCCGGCGACAAGCACCCGCGCGGTCTCGCCAACGGCTCAGACCAGGTCGGCCGCAACTACATGTTCCACAACAGCCAGGCCGTGCTGGCGCTCTCCGAGGAGCCGAACCCGACGGTGTTCCAGAAGACGCTGGGGCTGAACGACTTCTACTTCGGCACCGACGGCTTCGACTTCCCGATGGGCAACATCCAGATGGTGGGCAAGTCCACCGCCGAGATGTACCGCGGCGAGAAGCCGCTGGAGACGGCGCTGGCACCGGAACGGACGCTCCGCAACATCGCCGAGCACGCCGTCGACTTCTGGCTCTCGACGGAGGATCTGCCGTCGGCCGACAATCGGGTCACGCTCGACGCGGAGGGCCGAATCCACCTGGCATACACGCCCGCCAACGAGGAGGCGCGCGACCGGCTGTACCACCAGCTGAAGTCGATGCTGGGCGACCTCGGCATGCACCCGCACCACCTGGTGCCACGCCACGCGTACCTGAAGACGGCGATCCCGGTCGCCGGAGTCGCCCACCAGGCCGGCACCTGCCGCTTCGGCGACGACCCGGACAGCTCGGCGCTCGACTCCAACTGCCGCGCGCACGAGCTGGACAACCTGTACGTGGTCGACACCAGCTGCTTCCCGAGCATCAGCGCGGTCAACCCGGCGCTGACGGCGATGGCCAACGCCTTGCGCGTGGGCGACCACCTGCTGGAGCGGCTGGGCGTGGCCGAGGCCGCGCAGGTCGCGGCCGGCTGACCGGTCAGCCCGGATCGCGCGCGCCCGATACGATCGCCGCGATGAGCGAGCCAACCGACAGCGGGCAATCGCCTGGCACGCGCCGCCGCCGCACTCCGGGCCTGACGATCGCGATCCGCCAGGCGGGCGCGAGCGCAACGCGCGTCACCCTGCTGCTGCCGGTGCGCGTCGCACGCAGGGCGCCCGGCGTGGGAAGGGTGGTATCGAAGGGACGCGCGCAGGTGGCCGGCGGCGCCCGCGCCACACGCGCCTACGGCGAGGCCCGGCTCGAGGATGCGGCCGGCGAGGTGCTGGGATCGCGCGGAGTCGAGCGGGCCGTGGAGCGGGCATTCGCCGGGCCGCTGCCCGAGCACGTGGCCAACGCCGCCGTCGAGCAGCGTGTGGTGCAGCGGATGGTCGCCGAGGTGCTCGCAAGCGTCGACATGCAGGCCGCCATCACGGACGCGCTCGAGCGTGAGCGCGCCGAGGGGCGGCTCGAGCAGATCGTCGGCGAGGCGGCCAGAAGCCAGGCGGCCGAGGAGATCGCGCAGCGCGTGGTCTCGAGCCCGGAGCTGCAGCGGCTGATCGAGGAGGTGATCGCGAGCGACGCCGTGCGAACGGCGCTCGCCCGCCAGTCAGCGTCGTTCGGTTCCGAGGTGGCGGGCGAGTTGCGGCACCGTACCCAGCGGATCGACGACCGCATCACCGTGACCAAGGGCACGACGTCCGAAACGCCGTCGCCCTACGCTGGGCTGCTGGGACGGTTCATCGCCGGCGCCCTCGACCTGGCACTGATGTCGGTCGTGTTCCTGGGCGGCGCCGCGATGGTCGACGTGGTGTCCAACCTGGTCGGAGGTCTCCGGCCGTCGTGGTTGGAAGCGGCGATCGCATCGGTCGGTGCGACGGTCGGCGCCGTCGCCTATCTGGTGGTGTTCTGGACGGTCGCCGGCCAGACGCCCGGCATGCGCGCCATGGGCCTGCGCCTGGTCGTGGGACGGGACGGGACTCAGCCACCCGGCGTCGGCCGCGCCCTGCTGCGGGTGGTGGGGCTCGTGATCGCGATCGTGCCGTTCTTCGCTGGGTTCCTGCCGATCCTGTTCGACCGCCGCCGCCGTGCCATCCAGGACATGCTCGCCGGTACGGCGGTGCGCGTGGATGAAGCCCATGAGGGCGGGTAGGGGGCCGCGTCCCGGTGAGCAGCCCCACCCCCACCGGCGCATCTCCGCCCGATCCGGCCCAGCTGCTGCGAAGCCGCAGCTACGTGCTGGTGCTGGTGCTCGGTGCCATCATCGGGGTGCCGGTGGCGGCCGTCGCCTACTTCTATCTGAAGCTGGTCGCGGAGGCGCAGACCTGGGTGTTCACGACGCTGCCCGGCGATCTCGGGTTCAGCGGAGAGCCGGCCCTGTGGCCGCTGCTGCCCCTGACGGTGAGCGGCCTGCTGGTCGGTCTCACGCTTCGCTACCTGCCCGGAACCGGCGGGCACAAGCCCGCCGAGGGGTTCAAGGCATCCGGGCCGGTGCTTCCGATCGAGCTGCCGGGCATCGTGATTGCGTCGTTCGCAACCCTCAGCCTGGGGGTGGTGCTCGGCCCCGAGGCGCCGCTGATCGCGATCGGCAGCGGGCTGGGGGTGCTCGCGGTGCACCTGCTGAAGCGAGACGCGCCCCAGTCGGCGGTTGTGGTGATCGGAGCCGCCGGAAGCTTCGCGGCCGTCAGCACGCTGCTCGGCTCGCCGCTGGCCGGGGCGTTTCTGCTGATGGAGGCGTCGGGGATCGGCGGCCCGATGCTGGGAGTCATCCTGATCCCGGGGATGCTCGCCGCGGGAGTGGGGACCCTGATCTTTGTCGGGCTCGACAACTGGACCGGCTATGGCACGTTCTCGCTTTCGATCCCCAACATCCCGCCGTTCACGACCCCCACGCTCGCCGAGTTCCTGTGGGCGGTCGGGATCGGGCTGGCCGCCGCGGTGATCGGCACCGCGATCAAGCGACCGGCGCTCTGGCTGCAGCCGATCGTGGAGCGGCAGATGGTGGTGCTGACGCCGGTCGCAGGACTCGGGATCGGAGCGGCCGCGGTCGTCTTCGGCGAGCTCACCACCCACAGCTCCTCGGAGGTGCTGTTCTCCGGCCAGGATGCCCTGCCCTCGCTGATCGAGGGCGCCGCCGGCTGGACGGTGGGGGCGCTGGTCCTGCTGATGATCTGCAAGGGCGTCGCCTACAGCCTCGCCCTCAGCTGCTTTCGCGGCGGCCCCACCTTCCCCGGGATGTTCATCGGCGCCGCCGGCGGCATTGCGCTCTCGCATCTGCCCGGGCTGCCGATGATCGCCGGCGCTGCGATGGGTATCGGTGCGATGACCGTGGTCATGCTGGGATTGCCACTGACGTCGGTGCTGCTGGTCACGATCTTCCTGAGCGCCGACGGCCTCGCCCTGACCCCGCTCGTGATCGTCGCGGTGGTGGTCGCCTACGTCGCCTCGGCGCGCATCACCCCGGCACCGGGAGCGACGTCTGCCCCCGCGCCGGGCGCCCGGGGCGCCGCCGTGGGCGGCGGCTAGCCGACCATGGGGCGCCTGATCGATGCCGACGACTGCGTCCTTGTCCTGGTCGACGTCCAGGAGGGCTTCCTGGCGCGCGTGGCGCCCGAGGCAAAGGCCGGCCTGATCGAGCGGATCGCGTTCCTGACGCTGAGCGCGCGGTTCTGCCGCATACCGGTGGTCGCGACCGTCGAGTCGCCGCAGGACTGGGGCGGTCTGCACCCCGGCCTGGTCGAGGCGGTGGGCGACGCGCCGGTGATTGACAAGGCCGTGTTCGGCCTGGCCGGCGATCCGCTGGCCGGCCCGGCGGTGCGCGAGACCGGCCGCGGCACGGCCGTGCTGGCCGGCCTCGAGACCGACGTCTGCGTCGCTCAGTCGGCGCTGGGCCTGCTCGACGAAGGACTGCAGGTGGTGGTCGTCGAGGACGCCGTTGCCTCACCCGGCAGCGCGCACGCGGCGGGCATCGAGCGGATGCGCCGGGCCGGCGTGGCCGGAGTGCTCACCAAGCAGCTCCACTACGAGTGGATGCGCACGGTCAGCCGCTCGCGCGAGTTCGACGCCGCCCACCCCGGGCTGGTGCAGCCGCCCGGCGTCGAGCTCTAGACCGGCGCGTGCCGCTCCAGCAGGTTCAGGATGTAGGGGTTGATGGTGTCGTGGGCGTGGCCGTACCAGGAGGCGTGGCCCATGTCCGGGAGCAGGTGGAACTCCGCGCCGGGGATCATCTCGGCCATCTCCTGGCCGTCCTGCGGCGGCGCCTGCACGTCCTCCGTGAAGGCGATCACGTGCATGGGCACCCGCACCGATGGCAGCCGGGCGCGCTGGTCGTAGCGCAGCGACGCCTCCCACTGCGGGATCAGCGACCGCTCGTTCTCGCCGGAGTCCATCCACTCGACCAGCAGCTCGCGCAGCCTCGGCCACAGCTCGCGGTCGCCCAGCGCGCGCGCCGGGTAACACATCGACGCGTAGTGCGTGACGCCCATCATGCCGTCGAGGCTGCCTCCCGCGCGGCGGAACTCGATCTCCGCCTCCTGGTAGTCCCAGCCCCAGCCGGTGCTCCACGCGCCGGTGCCCATGACCACCGCGCAGCGCATCAGGTCGGGCCGGTCGATCGCGACCTGCTGGACGATCGCCGACCCCAGCGAGCTGCCCACGACCGCCACCGGCGGCTCGCAGACCGCCTCGATCAGCTCGGCCGTGTCGCGGGCGAATGCCTCGATCGGCCACGGCTGCGGCAGGTCGCAGGTGGTGTCGCCGATGCCCCGCCCGTCGAAGGTGGTCGACCGGTAGCGGTGGTCGAAGAACGGCGTCTGGAACCGGCGCCAGTCGCCCCCGCGCGACCCGCCGCCGGCCACCCACACGAGGTCAGGCCCTTCTCCCGACTGCTCGTAGGCAATGGTCGCCTCGGATCCCTCGAGAAGCGGCATGCGTCAACTCTTTCACGTCTGGGTAGGCTGCAGGCGGCAACCCGAAGGAGCGCACCCATGGGATTCGATCAGTACCACGAACCACCCGACGAACTGCCGGCCGCGACACGCACGTTCGCCCGCCTATGCGCCTCGCTGACCGAGGAGGCGGAGGCGATCGGCTGGTACGAGCAGCGCCTGGCGGTCGAGTCCGACGCCGAGGCGGCTGCGATCATGCGCGACGCCCAGGGCGAGGAGTTCAAGCACTTTTCGATGGACCTCGAGTTCCTGCTCCGGCGCACCCCGCTCTGGCGCGAGATCGCGCAGGGCATCCTGTTTCAGGGCGGTGACATCGTCGCCCATGGCGAGGCGGCCGAGGAGTCGGCGGTCGAGGGCGCGGCCGACCGCGGTGAGCCGCTGGCCGGCTCGGAGTCGCTCGGCATCGGCGGCGTGAGCGCGGTGGCGTCGTGAGCCATCTGCTGCGCGAGCACGCGCCGATCACGGCGGCCGGATGGGATCGGATCGACCAGGAGGCGCGCGAGCGGCTGAGCCCCGCGCTGGCGGCGCGCAAGCTGATCGACTTCGCGGGGCCGCACGGCTGGCAGCACTCGGCCACAAACCTGGGGCGCACCCAGCGGGTCACCAAGCCGCCGGCCGAGGGGCTGACCGCCGTCCAGCGCCAGGTGCTGCCGCTGGCCGAGCTGCGCGCACCGTTTTCCGTCTCACGCGCCGAGCTCGCAGACGCCGACCGCGGCGCCGAGGACATCGACTTCGCCGCGCTGGACGCCGCGGCGCGTGCGCTGGCGGTTGGCGAGAACACCGCGGTCTTCCACGGCTGGAAGGGGGCGGGCATGACCGGGATCGCGCAGGCGTCGACCCACAGGGCGATCGCCCTGGGCGAGGACTGCGAGCGCTATCCGCTGCACGTGGCGAAGGCGGTCGAGGCGCTGTTGTCGGCCGGCATCGACGGCCCCTACGGGATCGCGCTGGGCCCGGTCGCCTACACGCGCGTGCTGGAGACCAGCGAGCACGGCGGCTACCCGCTGCTGGAGCACCTGCGCGAGATCGCGGGTGGTCCGCTGGTGTGGGCGCCCGGCGTCGAGGGAGCGGTGGTCGTCAGCCTGCGCGGCGGCGACTTCCTGTTCGACTCGGGCGAGGACATCTCGATCGGCTACCTGGCGCACGACGCGGACGCCGTCCAGCTCTACCTGGAAGAGAGCTTCAGCTTCCGGGTGGTCACGCCCGAGGCCGCGGTGCCGCTCAGCCCCTGAGCACCTGCGCGGGCACACGGGCCCGGGCGCGAGGTCGCTGACCGCGTCGACGATCCCGGTCACCACCGTCATCACCACCCGAAGCGGCGGTAGCGAGCCGAACCCGCTGCGGCCCACGACCACAGGGACGCTTGAGTGCGGGCGCCGGCAACCGCGCTTGCGATGATACGCCGTGCCGGTGGCACGGTTCGTCGTCCAACAGCATCACGCCACAACGCTGCACTTCGACCTGCGGATCGAAGACGGCGGGGTGCTGCGCTCGTGGGCAGTGCCGAAGGGACCGTCGATGGACCCGGCGGTGCGGCGGCTGGCGGTGCCGGTCGAGGATCACTCGATGGCAGCGGGCGAGTTCGAAGGCGTGCACGAGGGGAGCGCGCGCGGCAGCGGCGCGGTGATCATCTGGGACGAGGGCACGGTCGACCTGGTGCGGAACGAGCCCGGCCACCTCTCGTTCGTGCTGCACGGCCACAAGCTCGCGGGCGGGTTCGCCCTGACCCGCACCGGTGAGCGGCGGTGGATTCTGGTCAAGGCCAGAGACGAGCAGGCCCGACCCGGCTCCGACATCACCGCCGAGCAGCCCGCCAGCGTCCGCAGCGGGCGCACGTACGAGCAACTGCTCTGATCGGACAGGCGCTCAGGCAGGCCGAAGCGCGCGAAGTCCTCCGGGTACAGGAACGCGTTGATCTCGCCGACCCGTGATCCGCTCAGGGCCAGGACGTTCACGCCGTGCGGCAGGAAGCAGCCGGTGGTCTCGTCAGGGTGACGTCCTCGGCCAGCATCGCCACCACGGCCTCGGCCTGGTCGGGCCTGACCGAGTAGCGAATCATCACGCGCCTCATATCAGCACCTCCCGTTGGTCCTCGTCACCACCAGAGATCCGCCGGGACGAGCGAAATCATCGCGGAGCGGGAACCATCTACTCGTCGGCGGGCGCCTGCTGCTCGAGCCAGGCCCTGGCCACACGCTTCTGCGCCCGTGTCAGCCAGGCCTCGGCGATCGTGTCGCCCAGCTCCTCGCGGTCGATGCGGGCGAGATCGGGGATCCGCATCAGCACCGCCGGGTAGCCGTCGAAGTGGGGCGTGGTGAAGAACACGCCGCGATCGTCGGCCAGCAGCAGCTCCTTGACGCCGACGTCGGCCACGCGAAACATCAGCACGTCGTCCATGCGCTCGCCGGTGTCCGGGTCGATCGCGTCGGGGCGGCGACCACGGTGGCAGCAGTAGAGCTTGCCGTGCACCAGGTACCGGGGCCGGCCGTCGGCCTCCTGCCTGATGGTCTGCGGCATCGCCATCGCCAGCTGGTCGAGGTCGGCCATCGTTGCCACCTCCACACTCTGCCACACGGGTCAGCCCCGGTGACATCCCATGTCCGGCGTCGCAGGAATTCACCACCGCCCGAAGAACCGGCCCCTAGCTGACGTCGACAGGAAGGAGGTGTCACGTGTCGTCAAGCACCTATGACCGATCCAACGGACTTACCGGCTGGTCGATGTTCTCCGCGATCTGGCTGGTCGTTGCCGGTGCCTTCAACCTGGTCGAGGGGCTCACGTCCATCCACCAGGCCAACAACATCAGCTCCGCATTCCTGTTCCAGAACCTCAAGTTCTGGGGCTGGGTGCTGCTGATCGTTGCGATCGTGCAGCTGTTCGCCGGATTCATGGTGTTCAGCGGGAACCCGAGCGGCTACATGCTCGGCGTGCTGGTCGCATCGTTCGCCATGTTCATGTGGTTCTTTTTCCTCTTCACCGCTCCCCTGGGATCCATGGTCGCTGTGATCATCAATGGTCTAGTGATCTACGGGCTCACGATCGGAAGCGAATCCTGAGCAGGCTGGGCTCGGCGGTGGCGTGCCCTCGTGGCCGCGCCGCCGCCGGGCCCGGCGGCGTGTCCAGGTACGAGCGGACCGCCGCGGTGTTGCTCAGGCAGGCGGCGCTCCCTCCGGCGGGTCCGCCAACTCGGAGTTGTACAGATGACAGGCCACCTCGGCACCGCCCTCGGGCCGCAGGACGGGGTCGTGGCCGGGGTGGAACTCGATCACTGCCCCGCCCGGCCGCGGAGTGATCGACTCGATGCCGTGCCAGATCCGCTCGCGGGAGTCGTCCTCGCGGATGTGGTCGAGCAGCGTCGCGACATCGGCGCCGGTGCCGGTCGCGGAGGGCACCGTCGCGTGCGAACCGGGCTGGTCGAGGCCGGCCAGGTCGCCCAGTTGCAGCCGCTCTGCCTCGAACAGCTCCTGGCCGCCGGCCGCCCACCGCTGTTCGAGCATGTCGTGCAGGTCACGCGCCTCCCACCCGCACGGTGCAAACGCCTTGGGGCAGCGAGGGTGGAACCGGCAGCCGAGCGGCGGTTCCGCGGCGTCGGGCACCTCGCCGCGGGGCAGGTCGCGGGGGATGCTGCGCGAGGGGTCGGGATCGGGGATCGCTCGCAGCAACGACTGCGTGTACGGGTGACGCGGGTTTGCGAAGATCTCCTCGGTCGAGCCGATCTCGACGATCCGGCCCAGGTACATGATCGCCACCCGGTCGCAGAAGAACTTGGCCGTGGCCAGGTCGTGGGTGATGTAGACGTAGGTCAGGTCGAGGTCGCTCTTCAGACCCAGCATCAGCTCCAGGATCTTGGCCCGCACGCTCATGTCCAGCATCGACACCGGCTCATCGGCGATCAGCAGGCTGGGGCTCAGGATCACCGCACGCGCCAGCACCGCCCGCTGCTTCTGACCGCCGGACAGGTCGCTCGGGTACTTGCTCAGGTACTGATCCGGGGGTGACAGCCCGACTCGCTCGAGCACCGCGGAGACGCGACGGCGGATGTCGGCGCGGTCGCGGGTGATGCCGTGGATGCGCAGCGGATGTCCGACCGCCGTCTCGATCGTCATCGCCGGGTTCAGCGAGGCGTGCGGGTCCTGGAACACCATCTGCACCTTGCGCCGCATCGCGCGCACCTCGCGTTCGCGCAGCCCCAACACATCCTCGCCCTCGAGCCTGATCGAGCCGCCGGTCGGATCGACGAGACGCAGCAGAGCGCGGCCGAGCGTGGTCTTGCCGCTGCCCGACTCGCCGACGATGCCCAGCACCTCGCCGCGCGCCACCGAGAACGAGACGCCGTCCACCGCCTGGACGGCGCCGACGTCCTTGCCGACCAGGCGCGCACCGAACGACCCGCGCAGCGGAAAGTGCACCTGCAGGTCCTCGACCTCGAGCAGCGCGTCGGCGTCGGCCACGTCTACGCCTCCTCCGCCACCGCGATCCGCCCCTGCTCGAGCGGTTCCCGCCCACCCTCGGGGATCCGGTCGCTGGGCCCGTGCAGCCAGCACTCCACGCGCTGGCCGTCCGACAACCGCTGCTCCACCGGCGCCAGCTGCGCGCAGACCCGCATCGCGTCGGGACAGCGGGGATGGAACTTGCAGGCGGCCGGCGGGTCGATCAGGCTGGGCGGGGCGCCCGGGATGTAGTGCAGGCCGGTGGTGTTCAGCGAGATCACCGATCGCAGCAGCTCGCGCGTATACGGGTGGGCCGGTTGTGAGAAGACCGTGCGGGCGTCCCCCTCCTCGGCGATCCGCCCGGCGTACATCACGGCCACCCGGTCGCAGGCCTCGGCCACGATGCCGAGGTTGTGGGTGATCAGCAGCAGGGCCGTGTCGAAGTTGCGCTTCAGGTCGGCCAGGATCGACAGGATCTGGGCCTCGACCAGCACGTCCAGGGCCGTGGTCGGCTCATCGGCGATCACCAGCTTTGGCCGCAGCACCAGCGCCAGGGCGATCATGATCCGCTGGCGCATGCCGCCGGAGAACTCATGCGGGTAGTTGCGAAACCGCGTTGGCGGGATGCCCATGCCGCCCAGCGCCTCCAGCGAGCGGCGCCGCACCTCCGCCTTGCTGAGCTTGGGCTCGTGCGCCGTGATCGACTCGCTGAAGTGGTCCTCGATCCGCATCAGCGGGTTCAGGCGGGTCATCGGCTCCTGGAAGATCAGGGCGATGTCCGGCCCCCGCATGCGCCGCAGCTGCCTGTCGCTGATCTTCAGCAGGTCGGTGTCCTGGAACAGCACCTGACCGTCGACCGCGGAGCCATCGGGCAGCAGGCCCATCACGCCGCGCCCCAGCGTCGACTTGCCGCAGCCCGACTCGCCGACCAGGCCCAGCACCTCGCCGGCCCGGATCTCGAGGCTGACGCCGTCGACCGCCCGCACGGCGCCGCGAGCGCTGCCGTACCAGACCCGCAGGTCGCGGACATCCAGCACCGGTGCCGTGGCGCTCATGCCTCGTCCTCCCGCGGTACGCGTGGCGGCAACGTCACCGGCTCCATCTTGCGCCGCCGCAGCACCGGGTTGAGGACATCGTTCAGGCCCTCGCCCAGCAGCGTCAGGCCGGTCACCAGCAACACGATCGCCATGCCCGGGAACAGGCCCGTCCACCAGATACCGGCGCCGGCGTCGGACAGCGCGCGGGAGCTGTCGTAGCCCCACTCGGCGGCGTCGGTGGGCTGGATGCCGTAGCCGAGGAACCCGAGCGCGGCCAGGGTCAGGATCGCATCGGCGGCATTGAGCGTGGCGATCACCGGCACGCTCTGCACCACGTTCTGGAACACGTAGCGGCCGATCACGGTGCGCGGGCGCGCTCCCAGCGCACGCGCGGCCTCGACGTAGGACTCCTCACGGAGGCTGACGACGTGGTTTCTGACCACGCGGAAGTACTGCGGGATGTAGACGGCCGATATGGCGAAGGCCGCGGTGGCGACACCGCTGCCGAACTTGTCGGACAACAGGAAGGCGATCACGATCGCGAGCAGCAGGTAGGGAAAGGCGAACAAGGCGTCCATGATCAGCACCAGCACGCGGTCCACCGGGCCGCCGAAGTAGCCCGAGAGCAGCCCCAGCGGCAGGCCCACCAGCAGCGACACCACCACGGCGAACAACACCACCTTCAGTTCGGTCCGCGCCCCCCAGATCACCCTCGACATGACGTCGGTGGACTGGACGTTGGTGCCGAACGGGTGTGCCGAGGATGGCGCCTGCTGCTTCACGAAGCGTTGTCCCGAGGCGTCCTTGTACTGGTCGAATTCGTAGGGCGAGATCCAGGGCGCGGTCAGGGCCATCACCACGAACAGCAGCGTCAGCACGATCCCTGCCCACACGATCCAGCGCGGCACGCCGCGCGCCTCGCGCACGGGGCCGAACGCGCGACCGGCTCTGGCAATCAGCTGCGACGCCATCAGTACCGCACCCTCGGGTCGATCCAGGCGTTCACGAAGTCGATCAGCAGGCTGATGAAGATCACGATCAGGGCGAAGAACGTGATGATCCCCTGCACCGCGATGTAGTCGCGGTTGTTCAGGTAGCGCACCAGCTCGAAGCCGATGCCGGGCCAGTTGAACGTCGTCTCGGTGAGGACGGCGCCCGACATCAGGAGCGCAACCTGCAGGCCCAGCACCGTCACCACCGGCACCAGGGCGTTCTTGAACGCGTGGCGGTAGACGACCGACTTCTCGTCGATGCCGCGCGCGCGGGCGGCTTCGATGTAGTCGCCCTTCATCGTCTGCAGCACGTTCACCCGCACCAGCCGGATCAGGACACCGGCGATGATCAGGCCCAGCGTGGCCGCGGGCAGGATCAGGTGCAGCACGACGTCCTTGAAGGTGGCCCAGTCGCCGTAGATGATCGCATCGATCACGTAGAGGTGCGTGTGCGTGGGCAGCAGGAACTGCACCTCTGGGCTGGCCCGGCCGGAGGTCGGCAGCCAGCCCAGCCGCTCTCCGAACAGCAGCTGTGCGAGGAAACCCAGGAAGAACGCAGGCATCGCGTAGACGACGATGCCGAACATGCGAATGCTGACGTCGGCGCCGGAGTCGCGCAGCCGGCCCGCCAGCAGGCCCAGCCCGATGCCGACCGACAGGGCGACCACCATCGCCCAGAAGGTCAGCTCAAGCGTTGCGCTGCCGTTCTCGATGATCACATCGGTGACCGGCCGATCGTCGGTGATGGTGGTGCCGAAGTTGAGCCGTGCCACATCGCCCAGGTAGTCGACGTACTGCACGATCAGCGGTTTGTCGTAGCCGGCCGCGTGGCGTCGCTGCTGCAGCTCCTTCTCGGGAAGCCGGCCGCCCAGCGCGGCCGTGACCGGATCGCCCGGTGCGACCCGCATCATGAAGAACACCAGGGTCAAGAGGATCCACAACATCGGCAGCACCAGCGCCAGCCGGGTCAGCGCATAGGTGCGAAGTGAGGTGGTCGGTTTGGCCATGGTCGGGCCGGGGAGCCCGCCGCTGCGGACTCCCCGGCCTGCGCGTGTCGTCTAGGTCTTGCTGATCAGCCAGAACCGGAAGATATACGCGGGATCGAACGTCTCCTGGACGCCGGACACCCCGTCGCGCACCACCGCGATCTGCTTGCCCTGCCAGATCGGGATGGTGGGAGCGTCCTTGGCGGCCAGCTCCTGGATCTTGGCGAAGGCGGCCTCACGCACCGAGGAGTCGGTCGATGCCTTCTCCTGGTCGATCGCCTTGTCGATCTGCGGGTTGTCGTAGTGACCGTTCCAGAACCCACCGTTGGGATAGAAGTAGGCCGAGTAGTCGTCGGCGTCCGGGTAGTCGGGGAACCATCCCAGCTGGAAGGCCGGGAAGATGTCCTTACCGCGGTCGACGGCGTACTGGTCCCACTCCTCCGACTTGAGCGTCACCTTGAACAGCCCGCTGCCCTCCAGCTCGCGCTTGATCTCGGTGTACTCGTCGGCCGAACCGCCGCCGTAGTGGGTGGGCGTCCACCAGATCGTGATCGGTACCGGCGTGGCGATGCCGGCATCGGTCAGCTCCTTCTTGGCCAGATCGGGGTTCGGCGTAGCACCGTACTCGGTCTTGTACGAGTCGATGTGGCCGAACAGGCCGGCCGGAACCATCGAGTAGAGCGGCTGCACCGTGTCGTTGTAGACGTTGTGCGCGATCGACTGCCGGTCGATCAGGTAGGCGATCGACCGCCTCACGGCCAGCTGGTCGGAGGGCGGCAGCTTCACGTTGAACACCAGGTAGCGGATCTCGATGCCCTGGCCCTCGACCACCTTCAAACCACTCTGCCCCCGCAGCGACGAGATGTCGGTGGGCGTCAGGTTTCGGAACGCGATGTCGACGTCGCCGCCCTGGATGGCCAGCTTCAGCGACGGCGTGTCCTTGTAGTACTGGATCAGAACGCGAGCGTTCTTGGCGGGCGTTCCCCAGTAGGCGTCGTTGCGCTCGAGCACGGTCTGAACGCCCGGCTGATACTTGACCAGCTTGTACGGGCCCGTGCCGATCGGCTGGTCGTCCGGCTGAAGCTTCGTCGCCGGGTACACCCCCGAGGGCACGATCGCCGCCGCGCCGGTGGCCAGGATGAACGGCCAGGTCGCATCCGGCTGCGTCAGATGGAATGTGACCGTCTGCGGGTCGGGAGTGGAGATCTCGTTCCCCTTCCACTTGCCGCATGTTGCCAGTGATGAGAACAGGTAGCACGCGCCCTGATCGCCGTTGATGACGATGCTGCGCTGGAATGAGAACTCGACGTCCTTGGACGTCAGCGGATCGCCGTTCTGGAACTTGACACCCGACCGCAGGTGACATGTGTACGTCTTCGGGTCGTCCCACCCGCAGGAGGTGGCCAGCGACGGCACCGGCTTGTTCCCTCCCGGCGGAATGGTCATCAACTCGTCGTACACGTTGTAGATGATGTTCCAGGAGTGCAGGTCATAGGCGTTGGCCGGATCGAAGTGGATCGCGGTGTCGGTGGTGCCCATGATGATGGTGGCGTCGCTGTTTCCACCGCCGCCTCCGCTGCCGCCGCTCGACGAGCCGCTCGAGCTGCCGCAACCGGCCGCCAGCGCGACCACCGCGGCCGCCAACACGAACAGGCGCAGGCCACGTGAAGTGCGTGTGCGCACGATATGTCCTCCTCTCGGTCCCGCCAGCGCGGGACGACGTCCCCAGGTGTCCGGACGTGACGCCGGACCGTCTCGAAGATTTGACGCCTCCACCCCATCAGATGTTGGCGGCAAGGTCAATCGCGGGTGGGCGGAAGTGCCTGTATCGTCACCCGCCGTGGCCCTCGATCTGCTCTGGCTCCCCGCGCTGATCTGCCTGCCGGGCGCGGCGCTGGTGCGGGCATGAGGCCGGCGCTGCCCGACCGCGGGTTCGCGCTCCGAGCGGCCCTGCTGGTGGCGGCGCTGGCGGCCGCCGTCCTGGTGCTTCGCGGCGCCGCACAGGTGCTGCCGCTGGGGCTGCCGCTGGCGGCCGCCCTGGTGGGTGTGCTGCTGGTTCCCGGCCTGGCCTGCGCGCGCATCCTGGGCGTGGACGAGCAGCTGGAGGCTCCGGTGCTGCTGGCGGCGGCAATCCCGCTGGGCTGCGCCGTCTGGTCTCTGGGGCTGATGGCGGCGCTGATCGTGGGCCTGCCGCTGACCGCGCTGGCGCTGATCGTGGGGGTGGCCTGCGCCCTCGCGCTGGCCGCGTCCACGCCGCGCATCCACACGTCCGGCAGCGGCGCGCAGCTGGCCGGCGTGGCCGCGGCCGGTGCGCTGATGGCGGCGCTGGCATCGCGCTACGAGACCGTGCTGCAGGGCGACGCGCTGTTCCATGCCGGACGCGTGCGCAAGCTGCTCGACCTGCCGCACCTGACGCTCAGCGGCCTGTCCTCGGTATGGCACGGCTCACCCCACGCCGGCTACATGGTGCCGGTGCTGCACGCGATCGAGGCGGTCGCGATCCGGATCACCGGCTCCGAGCCATCAGCCGCCTACTCCAGTCTGGCGCCCGGCTGCGCGCTGCTGCTGCCGTTGGCCGCCTACGCCCTGGGCTCGGCCGCAGCGGGCCGCCCGGTCGGCGCCGCAGCCGCCTTGCTGGCCTGCTGGGATGCGCTCGCGCGGGGGTCGCTGGCGGTATTGCAGCAGCCACCCGAGTTCGCGTTCTACGTCCTCATTCCCGCCCTGCTGGCCCTGCTCGCCGCCTGCGCCCGCGGCGGCTTCGACCGGCGGCTGAGCCGGGCCGTGCTGCTCGGCGTGCTTGCCGTCACGCTGGTCCACGCCAGCTACGCGGTGCTGGTGCTGGCCTGCATCGCGGGGGTCGTGATCGTGATGCTGCGGGGCTGGCTGCTGCTGGCCGCGTCGGTGGCGCTGACCGGCGTCATCTACGGTGTCATCTGGGCGGTCGCACTGCGGGGCGGGACGAGGCTGCCGCGACCACCGGTGCTGGACACCGTCTACGTGGTGGTACACGGGAACCCGGTTATAGCTCGGGCCGGCTGGATGCTCGACAGCCGGCCCGAGATCGCGGTCGGGGTGCTGTCCGTCGTGCCACTGATGCTGCTGTTCCGGCGGCGCCACGCGGTGCCGGCCGCGATCATGGGCGCCGCGCTGGTGCTGTGCTCCTTCCCCTGGGTGCCGGCGCTGCTCACGTCGGTGCTCGGCTATGGCCAGGCCAAGCGGTTCCCGCGCAGCGGTCTGCCGTGGGCGCTGACCGCCGCCATCGTGGTGGTGGAGGTGGCGGCGGTGGCGGGCGGCAGGATGGCCGTTCCGGTCGCGCTGGCCGTGGCGGTGGCCTCACTGGGCTACCAGGCGTACGTGCCCGAGGGCGATCCGCTCACCTTCGCGATCGCCGCGCTGACCGTGGCCGGGGTCGCGGTATCGGCCTGGCCGGCGCTGCGCGGGCGCAACGCCCGGGTGAACGCCGCCGCACCGGCGGCGCTGGGCGCGGTCGTCCTGCTCGCGGCCGCCCTGATCGCGGGGTCCGTGCGGGCGCAGCGGACGGAGGTGGTCTCCGACCTGCGGCACGGGCCGGGCGTCAGCGTGGTGCAGCCGCGGCTGCCCGAGCCGGTGATCGGATTCTTCCGCCAGCACGACGGCGCGCCCTTCCCCGTGGTGCTGGCCGAGGCGTACATCGGTTACCAGCTGGCGGGCGAGGCCACCGTCTACCCGATGGCGCTGCCGCTGGAGCGGGCGCGGGGCGAGCCGCGAAACACGCCGGTGGCGCGCAAACGGGCGGTCAACATCGCGCTTGAGCCGGGCACGTCGCCGGCCGCGCGCGCCGCCATCCTCGACCGCTTCCACGTCCGCTACCTCCTGGTCAACACGAGGACAACGCCGAGGGCGGTTGCGGCGCTGTCCGCCGATCCCGGCCTGCGCGAGGTGTTCCGGTACGGCGACTGGGCGGCGTTCGCGCGGCGTTAGGAGCCGGACGGTTCGTCTGGCTCGTCGATGCGGCCGTCGAAGTGGGCCGCGGCGCCGGGGCGCACCAGCTCGTACACCGCGATCCGCTGTCCGCCCGCGGCCGTGAAGCTGGCGCAGGGACCGTGTGGGATCTCGAGCCGGTGCAGGGCGCCGGCCCCGCGCCGCTCGAGCTCGCACACCGCCTCGTCGTAGCTCTCGACCCGGTAGACGAGGATCGGCGCCGATCCCTCCAGATGGCCGCTGAGCAGGATCGCCGGGCCTGCCTCCGAGACGCGCAGGCACGCGACGACGGTGCCCATGCCGCGCACCTTCCAGACCAGCTCAGCACCGAGCCGGTCGACGTAACGGCCGGCGGCGTCGTCCACGTCGGCCGTGGGGACGTACAGGAAGTCGAGCGACAGGAAGAGTGGCGGCACGCCGGCCTCCTACACGCGGGCGGGACTGGGATCGCGGCCGGGCGCCAGCGCCGGCCGGTCGGCGCGGAACCGCTCCAGGTCGGGCGAGGGAGTGCCGCCCAGGGCGATCTCGGCCAGCATCCTGCCCAGCAGCGAGGCGAACTTGAAGCCGTGGCCGTCGGCCACCGCCGCCACGATGCCCGAGTGCCCCGGCAGCGCCGAGATCACGAAGTCGCGGTCGGGGGTCATCGTGTACAGGCAGGTCTTGGTCAGCACCGGCGCTCCCAGCCCCGGAACCAGGTCCGAGACGAAGCGGTGCAGGCGCTCGGTCGCCTCCGGGTCGGGTTCGAAGCTGCGCGTGCGCGCCGTCACCTCGGCGCCGCCCTGGTCCTCCGCCGCCTTGACCGCCCGCTCACCGAAGGCCGGGAACCCGTAGTAGGTGCGGGCGCCGTGCCAGATCCAGACCGGGAACCGGTCGGGACGGAAGCGATTGAGCTCGTCGGCCGCCAGGTAGGAGATCTGCTCCTGGCTGACCGTGAGCGGCAGGCTCGCGCCCAGCGGCTCCAGGAGCTCGTTCAGCCACGCCCCCGCCGCGAGGATCACCGACCGGCAGCGGATCGTGCGCCCGTCCGCCTCCACCAGCAGGTCGCGGCCGGAGGGACGCACCGCCGTGACGGCACATCCGTCCAGCAGCTCCGCTCCCGCCTCCCGGGCCAGCCGCTGGTGGGCGGCGGTGGCGCGCTCGCTGGCGACGAACCCTGCCCGCGCGTGAGCCAGCGCGGGCACGTCGCCGGGCGGCGCCAGCTGCGGCCAGCGGGCCGTCACGTCCGCACCGGCCAGCAGCTCCACCTCGGCGCCGCCCTCGATCATCGCGGCCGCATACACGTCGCGGCCGAGGGGCGCGTCCGGGCCGAACATGTCGATGCCGCCCGTCAGGTACACCAGCTGCTCGCCGGCGGCGCGCTCGACCTCGTCCCATACGTCGTAGGCGGTGGCTGCCAGCCGGACGTAGTCCGGGTGGTGGTAGGCCAGCCGGATCAACCGCGAGTGTTCGTGCGACCCGCCGCGATCGTGGCCGAGCGGGAACTGCTCCAGGCCGACCACGCGGGCGCCCATCCGCGCCGCCCAGCAGGCCGCGGCGCTGCCCAGGCCGCCCAATCCGACAACGGCCACGTCGGCGGCCGGCTCTGCCCTCATCGCTGCTCCTCCTCGTGGACTCGGTGCGACCGTATTATGGGGGCGCAATGGCGCAGATCGGCTTCGACGAGGTGACCAAGGTGTACGAGGACGGCACGGAGGCCGTGCGCGCGGTCGACCTTACGATCGAGGACGGCACGCTGATGGTGCTGGTCGGCCCCTCCGGCTGCGGCAAGACCACGCTGCTGCGGATGGTGGCCGGGCTGGAGGAGATCACCGGCGGCAGCATCCGCCTCGGAGACGCCGTCATCAACGATGTGGAGGCCAAGAACCGGGACCTGGCGATGGTGTTCCAGAACTACGCCCTCTACCCGCACATGACCTGTTACGACAACATGGCCTTCGGCCTGAAGCTGCGCAAGGTGCCGCGCAAGGAGATCGACCGCCGTGTGCGCGAGACGGCGAGGACGCTGGGGCTGGAGGATCAGCTCAAGAAGAAGCCGCGGGCGCTGTCCGGCGGCCAGCGGCAGCGGGTGGCGATGGGCCGCGCGATCGTGCGCGAGCCGCAGGCGTTCCTGATGGATGAGCCGCTGTCGAACCTGGACGCCAAGCTGCGCGTGCAGATGCGCACCGAGATCTCGCGGATCCAGCGCAATCTGGGCACGACCATGATCTACGTCACCCACGACCAGACCGAGGCGATGACCATGGGCGACAGGGTGGCCGTGATGAACCGCGGCGTCCTGCAGCAGGTGGACGCCCCGCAGGACATGTACGACCGCCCCGCAAACCTGTTCGTGGCCGGGTTCATCGGCTCGCCGGCCATGAACATGGTCGACGCTGTGGTGCGCCGCTCCGAGGCTGGCGGCGCGGTCGAGTTCGCCGGCATCAGCCTGCGCGTTCCCGAGCAGATGTTCCAGCAGCGACCGGCGTTGGCCGCCCGGGTCGGCGGCAGGGTGGTGCTGGGCATCCGGCCGGAGGATATCGAGGATCCGCAGTTCATCAACGACCGCCTGGAAGGGGCGGACATCCGGGTGGTCGTCGACATTCGTGAGGCGATGGGCTCGGAGGTCTACGTGCACTTCGGCGTGGACGCTCCGCCGGTGATCACCGACGACACGATCGATCTTGCTGCAGACGCCGAGCTGCTGCCCGAGGTCGACAGTGGCGCGCAGACCTCGTTCGTGGCGCGGCTGAACCCGCGCACGTCAGCACAGCGGGGACAGCCGATCACCCTGCAGGTGGACACCCGCCGGCTGCACTTCTTCGACCGCGACACCGGCGAGGCGATTTGACTATCGATGGTTGACTCCACGGGATGCGCGGATGCTGGGCGCAGGATGGGGCGCGCTGGACAACGGGAGCGTCCGCAGGGCAGGCTGGGCATGTCCTGGCCGAGGACGATCGTGGCGTCCAGCGTGTCCTAGACCAGTCCAGCGCCGCGTAGCTCGTGGAATCAACCATCCTTAACGGTGACAGGGACGCGCTGGACGGCGTTGTTCTCGTAGCCGCCCAGGTTCCACTCCGGGTGCAGCGGCTGGCTGGCCCCGGTCGCGTCGGTCGCACGGCAGCACAGCTCGTAGCGACCCGCCCCATCCGGCTGCCAGCTGACCGACCAGCCCCGCCAGACGTGCGGGCTGCCCCGGTCACCGAGCTCCGCCGCCCGCCAGCTCGCGCCTCCGTCGGCCGAGAACTCGACCAGCTCGATCGGCCCCCAGCCTGACCAGGCCCGCCCCTGCACCGCAACCGGCTCTGTGGTCGCAACCGTGCGCTCACGGCTCATGAACTCGGGGATGCCGGGCGGCGCCATCAGCGCCCGCGGCATCATGCGCGTGACCGGCCTTCCCGCCTCGTGCTGCTCCCGGCGCCAGCGGTAGGACTGCGCCTGCTGGTAGCCCGCGAACGGCTCGCTGACGGCGGTGATCGATGACAGCCACTTGACGTTCGTCATGCCGTACCAGCCCGGCACCACCAGCCGCAGCGGGTGGCCGTGCTGCGACGGCAACGGGGCGCCGTTCAGCTCATAGGCCAGGATCGCGCCGTCGTTGACCGCCTGCTCGATGGTGAGGCTGCGCCCATAGGTCTGCTCATCGCCGCCCTCGAGGCCCCGGTCGAGGCCCTCGAACACGATCTCGACAGCGTCGTCCAGCAGGCTGGCCCGCTCCAGCAGCGGCGCCAGCGGCGTGCCCGTCCACTCACCGGTGCCCACCGCCTCCAGGATCCAGGGCTGGCTGGTCACGTGCGGCTCCATCGCCGCGCGGCCGTTGCCGGCACACTCCATCGTGACCGGCTGGCTCACGGACGGGAGGGCGCGGATGGTGTCCAGATCCAGCTCCAGCGGACGACGCACACGGCCGTCGACCCGCAGGCGCCACTCCTCGCCCACCGCAGGGATGTCGTAGTGCACCAGCAGGTAGTGCAGTCCCACCGGGGTGATCTCGTGGCGCAGCGCCTCCAGCGGCATGCCGTGGTTGCGGGCGGCGAGCTGCAGCTCCTCGCGGCTGATGCCGGCTGGCTGGGGATCCATGGTGAGAGGGTACCGAGGGCCGGAGGGTGCCCGACGCACCCCCCGGCCACGGCCCGCCCTCAGCTTGCGGGCTTGATGTTCTGGTTGACCCGGAAGACGTTGTCCGGGTCGTACTGCGCCTTGGCCCGGGCCAGCCGGTCGTAGTTGTCCCGGTACGTGGCCTTAACCCGCTCCTGGCCTTCGTCCATCATGAAGTTGACGTAGGCGCCGCCGGCCGAGTAGGGGTGCGTGGCATCCCAGTAGTCGATCGTCCACTGCTTGATCGCCTCGGCGTTGGCCGGGTCGGGGTCGACGCCCACGATCACCTGCGCCCAGGTCACGTCGCGGTAGCTGAACGCGGTGTCACCCGAGCCGACGTCGTGCACGGCCCCGTCGATCGGGTACATGTGCATGGTCGACTGGCCGGGGCGCATCTCGTTCGCGAACTTGACGTGCTGCTCGATGGCGGCATCCGGCAGCTCGCGCACGAAGTCGGCCCGCCAGTACCACTGGTCGCCCTTCGGGTAGAGCGCGTCGAAGAACCCGTTCAGCACCGGGAACGGCATCGGGCCGGCCGCGTGCAGCACCGGCTCGACCGCCTCCAGCATCGGCGCCATCGCCGCCGCGGCCTCCTCCTCGCTGCCGGTGTGGCACCACACGATGGCCGCCATCTTGCGGCCGTGCAGCTCCTCGGGGAACACCGGCACGGGCGGCACCGTCACGAACGCGAACCAGCCGTTCAGCTCGCGCGGAGCGGCCGGCAGGAACTCCCGGTAGGCACGCATCACCTCGGCCGCGTCGTCTAGCGACCAGAAGGTGGGACCGGCCACGACCATGCTCACCGGCTGCATCTTGAACGTGAACGCCGTGACCACGCCGAAGTTGCCGCCGCCGCCGCGGAGCGTCCAGAACAGCTCCGGGTTTTCGTCCGCCGAGGCGCGCACGATCGAGCCGTCGGCCAGAACGACCTCAGCCTCGAGCAGGTTGTCGATCGTGAGGCCGCCGGAGCGGGCGATATGCCCGATCCCGCCGCCCAGGGTCAGCCCGCCGACGCCGGTGGTGCCGATGATGCCGCAGGGAACGGTGCCGCCGACCTCGTGTGTGGCGGCGTCGACATCCTTCCAGACGCAACCGCCGCCGACTCGCACCGTGCGGGCGGCGGCATCGACGTCGATGCCGTTGATCCCGGCCAGGTCGATGACGACGCCGTCATCGACGACGCCCAGGCCGCCGCCGTTGTGGCCGCCGCCGCGTACCGCGATCAGCGCGTTCTGCGAGCGGGCGAAGCCGATCACCGCCGCCACGTCGGCGGCCGAGGTGCAGCGGGCCACGACGGCCGGTCGCCGGTCGATCATCGCGTTGTAGACCGAGCGCGCCTCGTCGTATCCGGCGTCGTCCGGTCCCGTCAGGGTGCCGTTGAAGCTGCCGGCGAGAGCCGCGCGAGCCTCCGCGGCAAGTGTTGCGATCGTGCTCATGTGACCTCCGATGGTCTGTATCGCTTGTGCCTATGGAGGCCGACGGTATCGAAGGTGGTGGGGGATCGCATGACCGGGATTGATCCACTTCGTGCGCCTGAGTTCGCCGGGTGCGATGATCAATCCTGACTATGAGC
This sequence comes from Gaiellales bacterium, assembly GCA_035553035.1. Taxonomy (GTDB): domain Bacteria; phylum Actinomycetota; class Thermoleophilia; order Gaiellales; family JAICJC01; genus JAICYJ01. The sequence continues at coordinate 30,705 of DATNEO010000135.1, forward strand.
ACCGATGTGTCCGCCCACTCAGCGCTGCCCGGGCCGCTGCGCCTGCAGCCGTCCTTCCCGTTCGTGGACCGTCCCCGCGAGATGGCCACGCTGCGGTCGCTGCTGCCGCGCGCGAAGAGCGAGGGCCGCCGCATCGCTCTGGTCGGCGGCGAGCCCGGGTCGGGTAAGAGCCGGCTGGTGCGCGAGATCGCCCACCAGGCTGCGAAAGACGGCGCGCTGGTGCTGTACGGCGCCTGCGACGCGGTGGTCCGCACCCCCTACCGGCCGTTCGTGGAGGCGCTCGACCAGCTGGTGCGGTCCAGCGACCCGGCCGAGCTGCGCGACGACCTGGGGGCGGCCGGGGGCGAGCTGACCCGGTTGCTGCCGGACCTGCGCAGCCACGTCGGCGACCTGCCCGAGCCGGTGGTGGCCGACCAGGACACCGAGCGGCATCGCCTGAACGCGGCCGTCAGCGACCTGCTGGTGGCGGCCGGCCGGCGGCGGCCGCTGCTGCTCGTGTTCGAGGACGGCCACTGGGCGGACACACCGACGCTGCTGCTGCTCCGGCACCTCGCGGCGGGAGCCACCGATGCGCGCATGCTGCTGGTTGCCACGTTCCGCGACACCGAGGCAGACGTACCGGCCGAGCTATCTGAGGCGCTGATCGACATGCGGCGGTCGGACGGGGTCGTACGCGTGCGGGTCGGCGCGCTCACGGGCGAGCAGGTGTCGGAGTTCGTCGAGCGCGCAGCCGGGGCGCCGCTGGGCCCGGCGCTACCGGAGCTGGCGGGCGCCATCACCAGCCTCACCCAGGGCAACGTGTTCCTGGTCACGGAGCTGTGGCGGGAGCTGGTGGAGACGGGAGCGCTCGAGATCGTGGACGGCGTCGCCATCCTGACCCGGCCGCTGAGCGCGCTGGGCACGCCCGAGAGCGTACGCGAGGTGGTCAACCAGCGGCTGGCACGGCTGCAGCCGGAGACGGCACTGGTGCTGGAGCTGGCCGCGGTGACCGGGCCCGAGTTCGACCTGTCCGTGCTGCGCGGCGGCGGGTTCACCGACGCCACCCTGTCGGCCGCGCTGGAGCAGTCGGTGCGCAGCGGCATGATCGAGGAGATCCCGGCCAGGCAGCTGCGCTACCGCTTTTCCCACGAGCTCGTGCGCCGCGCCCTGTACGACCGGCTGGCGGGCCTGCGGCGGGCGCAGCTGCATCTGCAGGTGGCGGAGTCGATGGAGGCGTCCGGCGCAGCAGACACGGCGCGGGGCCTGGCCGACCTCGCGCACCACTTCGCCGCCGCCGCACCCATCGACGGCCCCCAGCGGGCGGTCGAGTACAACCTGCGGGCTGCTGACGCCGCCAACGCCGCGCTGGCGTTCGGCGAGGCGGTCGGCCCGCTGAAGACGGCGCTCGAGCTGGGCGTCGACAACGAGACCGCGCATGCCGAGATCGAGCTGGAGCTGGGAGCCGCGCACTACCGGGCCGGCCAGTCCGGTGACTCCCTGGAGGCGTTCCAGGCGGCCGCGGAGACGGCGCGGCGGCTTCACAACCCGGATCTCCTGGCGCGCGCCGCGATCGGGGTGGAGACCGCCTGCTGGCGGGTGGCGATGCTCGACGAGGGCGCAATCGAGCTGCTGGAGGAGGCGCTGGCGGCGCTCGACCCCGGCGACTCGACCATGCGCGTGCTGCTGCTGTCGGGGCTGGCGCGGGCGCGCGCGCTGGTCGGGGAGTCCCAGCGCAGCGCCGAGCTGAGGGACGAGGCGATCGCGATCGCGCGGCGCATCGACTACCGCCCCGGTCTGTCCGTGGTGCTGATGCGCAGCTACTGGGCCCGCGGCTCGAACACACACGACGAGGTGCTGGAGATGTTGGCTGAGGCCCGCACCATCGCCGAGGAGCTGGGCGACATCGAGTCGCAGGCGGAGGCCGCCGAGTGGCGGATCACGGCTCTGATCGGCAAGGGCGACCTGCGCACGGCCGGCCGCGAGCTGGCCGAGGTGCTGGAGATCTCGCGGCGCATGCATCAGCCGTTCATCATCCACGTGGCCGAGCACTACCGCTCGGCGATCGCGCTCTGCGAGGGGCGTCTGGCCGAGGCGGAGGAGGCGGCCGAGCGCTCACGCGAGTGGAGCCGGCTGCTGACGGGACGCGACGCATCCGGGGTCTACGGCGTTCAGATGTTCAGCATCCGCCGCGAGCAGGGACGGCTGGCCGAGCTGGCGCCGGTGGTGCGGGTGCTCGCCGGCGGCGACCGGCGCGGCGGGTCGTGGCGGCCCGGGCTGGCGGCGCTCACGGCCGAGCTGGGGATGCTGGACGAGGCGCGCGCCCAGCTGGCGCTGATCCGGAACGACGGCCTCGATGTCTATCGGCACGCGCTGTGGGTGGGGTCGCTGACCTACATCGCCGATGCCTGCGTCGCCGTGGGCGATGCCGATCTGTCGCAGCAGGTCTACCGGGAGCTGCTGTCGATCGCGGAGCGAAACGTGATGATCGGCCACGGCGTGGCCTGCTACGGATCGTCCGAGCGATACCTGGGCACCCTGGCTGCCGCCTACGGTGAGCTGGAGCTGGCGGAGCTGCACCTGCAGCGCGCGATCGACTACAACCGCGACATGGGCGCGATCACCTGGCTGGCGCACTCGGACTACGAGTACGCGCGTACGCTGAGCGCGCAGGGCCGGGCCGGCGAACCGGCCGCACAGGCGGCGCTGGCGGAGGCGTCCGACCTGGCCGAGCGGATCGGGATGCCGGCCCTGCTGGGCCGCATCCGCGGGCTGTTGCCGGCCGGACCGGCGGTGTCGCGGCTGCCCGACGGCCTGTCCGCGCGCGAGGCGGAGATCCTGCGCCTGGTCGCACAGGGCCGGTCGAACCGGCAGATCGGCCGCACGCTGCATATCAGCGAGCACACGGCTGCAAACCACATCCGCAGCATTCTGCGTAAGACCGGTTGCGCGAACCGCACCGAAGCGGCAAGCTATGCCCACACGCGCGGCCTGACGGAGCGCGGGTGAGTCCAACCAGAAGCGGGGACGGATGGCACTCTTTTTGATCGAACGGAGCTTCGCGGAGCAGCTCGACCTGACCGGCGAGGACGTACGCGTGATCGAGGACATCAACGCCGACGAGGGTGTCAACTGGCTGTTCTCGTTCCTGAGCGCCGACCGCCGCAGGTCGTACTGCCTGTACGAGGCGCCGTCGCCGGATCAGATCATCGCCGCAGCCAAGCGCGCCAACGTGCCGGTCGACCAGGTGGTCGAGGTCAGCAAGTTCCAGCCGGAGCTGGTGCGTCAGACCTAGGGTCGGACGGTGATCTCGCCGGACGCCAGCATCTGGCGGCTGATGCTCGTCCCCAGCGCGGCCAGCGCGGCCGTGTCGACCGATCCATCGGCGTGCAGCAGCCCGTGCGACCAGGCCTGCCCGCAGATCCGCGTCAGGAGCTTGCGTGTGTCGGCCCTGCTGTAAGGCAGCGACCGGTTGTGCGGCGACGCCAGCGAGCCGGCCACGCATACCGGCACCAGCACCCCTCGCCCGCGGGCCCGGAACAGCGCGTGCTGATCGAGCCCGTCGTCGGTCAGGAAGGGGCCGAGGTTCTGGCAGGCCTTCGCGGTGAGGGCGTGGACGCCGCCCGGCGGCAGGTAGCGCGCGGCCGTCGCCGTGTCGGCGCCCAGGCTCGCCTGCAGACTCAGCTGGCAGAGCGGGGACAGCGCATCGGGATGGGTCTTCAACAGCGTGCGCAGCTGATCGGCCGTCGTCCCGCCGTGGTCGTCCAGCAGCCCGGCCTGCTCGGCCTGCGTGCACAGCGCGGACACCGCGCGGCGGGCGGCCGGGGTATCGGTCAGACCGGCCCGGTACCGTAGCTGGCAGGCGGCCACGCGGTCGCTCGCCGACGAGCCACCGCCGCACGCGCTCAGGAAGGCCAGCAGCACCACGACCACGACCGCCGAACCGGCTCTCATGCAGCGACGCTAGCAGGGCACGGGGACGATCAGCCGGGAAAGGTCTCAGGCCGCTCGACCGCGCGCCGCCACAGGTCGTCGTCGATGTTGCGCCCAGTCACGATCAGGACGACGACGCCCTCCAGCCGGCTCTCCAGCCGACGCGCGCCCGCCAGCGCGGCCGCCGCTGAGCCCTCGACCCGCATGCCGGCCTCCGCGAAGGCTCCCACAGCCTCGGCCATCTCGCGATCGGTGACCTCGGCCATCTCGTCGGCGGCCGTCGCCAGCGCCTCCACCGCGACGGGGATGGCCACCCGCACGGCCATGCCGTCTGCAAAGGTGTCGCTCGCGGACGACTCAACGACGTGGCCTGCCTCGAAGCTGCGCGCCATCACCGGCGCGCCGGCGGCAACCACGCCGATCCGCCGCGTGGCCGGCGACCGCGCGCCCAGACGCAGGCCGATGCCGGCCAGCAGCGCCCCGTTTCCGACCGGCACCAGCATTGCATCAGGCGTCACCTCGGCCAGGATCTCGTCGGCGATGCCGCCGTAGCCTTCGTACTGGGCGGCCTCCGCGCCGTCCTGGAAGAACGGCAGCCCCTGCCCCCGCGCGTACTCGATCCCGGCCGCCTTGGCCTCGTCCAGGTCGGACCCGCCCACCACCAGCTCGGCGCCCAGGCCGCCCAGCAGCTCCAGCTTCGCGGCGCTCGCCCGCTCCGGCACGAACACCACGGCGGTCATGCCGTGCCGGGCGGCGGCCCAGGCCGTGGCGGCGCCGTGGTTGCCGGTCGAGGCGGTGACCACGGATACGTGGCCCTGGTCGCGGTACTGCGCGACGACCGGCAGCGCACCGCGCCACTTGAACGCGCCCAGCTCGTGGCCGTCCTCGCGCTTGAGCAACAGCGTGCGGCCACCTAACCAGTCGCCCGGTGCCGCCTGCAGCGTCACAGCGCCGCCCGCATCTCCTCGGCGAACGCCAGCACGTGCGCCGCTGCGATCTCGCGCGCCCGCGTTGGATCGCCCCGCCGGATCGCATCCAGCAGCTCGCCATGCTCTCGCATCCGCTGTTCCAGCGGCGGCAGCCGGTCCCAGGTCAGGTGCCAGATCCGCAGCGACATGTTCAGGTAGCGATCGAGGTCCTGCTCCAGGTACGGATTGCGGGAGCAGCGGTAGATGAACCTGTGCACCTCCGCGTCCAGCTCGATCAGCCGCCGCTGGCCGGACTCGGCTGCGTCCAGCTTCGCGATCAGGCCGCCGGCCTCGCGGCGGTCATCCGCGTCGGCCAGCGTCGCCGCACGCTCGGCTGCGCGCGCCTCGAGCTGCACCCGCACGTCGGTGATGTCGGTCAGGCTGGTGATGTTGATGGTCGCGGCGAAGGTGCCGCGGCGCGGGTAGACGACCACCAGCCGCTCCAGCGCCAGCCGCCGGATGGCCTCACGCACGGGCGTGCGGCCGACGCCCAGCTGACCAGTCAGCGCCTCCTCGTCGATCGGCGCGCCGGGCGGGATCTCGAGCGACACCAGCCGGTCGCGGAGGGCCGCATAGGCGCGGTCGGAGAGCAGCTCGGTGGGAAGTTGCAGGGTCTGCATGGGTCTGATATATGAGTTGTCTACCAGACCGGAGCCTTCCCGGCAACCCCCACGCGCACCGGCGCGGGAGAGAACACAATGAGCGATCTGCCCACATCTGCCCGCGCCGTCGTGATCGGCGCCGGCATCGTCGGAAACAGCATCTCCTACCATCTGTCCGAGCTGGGCTGGCGCGACCTGGTGCTGCTCGACAAGGGCCCCTTCCCCAACCCCGGCGGCTCCACCGGACACGCATCCAACTTCATCTTCCCGGTCGACCACTCCAAGGAGATGACGGCGCTGACGCTCGACAGCATGCGCCAGTACCAGGACCTGGACGTGTTCACGGAGAGCGGCGGCATCGAGGTGGCCCGCACCGAGGAGCGCATGCAGGAGCTGCACCGGCGCATGTCATCGGCGCACGCCTGGGGGATCGACCGCGTCTCGATGGTGACCCCGGCAGAGATCAGGGAGATGGTGCCGTTCATCGACGAGACGATCCTGCTGGGCGGGTTCTCCTCGCCGGGCGTGGGCGTGGTCGACTCGCTGCGGGCGGGCACCATCATGCGCGAGCGGGCCGTCGCGGCCGGCGCGCTCACGATCTCGGCCAACACCGAGGTGCTGGGGATCGACGTCGAGCGCGGCCGTGTCCGCCGCATCCGCACCACCCGCGGCGACATCGAGACCGAGATCGTGGTCGTGGCCTGCGGCGTCTGGAGCCCCGCGATCGCGCAGATGGCCGGCGCCCTGATCCCGCTGACGCCGGCCGTTCACCAGATGATCGACATCGGGCCGGTGCCGCGCTTCGCCAGCTCCACGCGCCACATCGAGTACCCGATCGTGCGCGACATGGACACCTTCATGTACGAGCGCCAGGATGGCATCGGCCTCGAGATCGGCTCGTATGCGCACCGGCCAATCCTGCACGATCCGGAGGAGATCCCCTCGATCGAGCAGGCCGCCCTGTCGCCGACCGAGCTGCCCTTCACGCAGGCCGACTTCGACAAGCAGATGGAGGACGCGCTGGAGCTGATGCCCGAGATCGTGGGCGACGAGAGCGTGGGCGTGAAGTACGCGATCAACGGCCTGCTGTCGCTGACGCCGGACGGGATGCCGCTGCTGGGCGAGACGCACGAGGTGCGCGGCCTCTGGTCGTGCGCGGCCGTGTGGGTGAAGGAGGGGCCGGGCATCGCCAAGGCGGTGGCCGAGTGGATGGCGCACGGCGAGTCGGAGATCGACCTGCACTCGTCCGACATCGCCCGCTTCTGGGATCACCAGAAGACCCGCGCCCACGTCCGCGCCCGCACGTCGGAGGGCTTCAACAAGACCTACGGCATCATCCACCCGTCGGAGCAGTGGGCCTCCAACCGCGACGTGCGCCTGCCACCGTTCCATGCCCGCCAGAAGCAGCTGGACGCCGTGTTCTTCGAGGCCGCCGGCTGGGAGCGGCCGCACTGGTACGAGTCGAACGCGCCGCTGCTGGAGGAGTACGCCGACCGCATCAACCCGCGCGAGGCCGAGTGGGACGCACGCTGGTGGTCACCGATCATCAACGCCGAGCACCTGGCCATGCGCGATCGCGCCGGCATGGTCGACCTGTCCGCATTCACCATCTTCGACGTCGCCGGCCCGGGCGCACTCGAGGCGGTGCAGGGCGTGGCGGTGCGGCAGATGGACGTGCCGGTCGGCCGCGTCGTCTACACGCCGGTGTTGACGCCGGGCGGCGGCTTCAAGGCCGACCTCACGATCATGCGGCTGGACGACGAGCTGTTCCGGGTCGTCACCGGTGGTGCCCACGGGCCCGCCGACCGCAAGTGGTTCGCCGACCGCCTGCCGAAGCAGGGCACCGCCCAGATCGCCGACCTGACCTCGGCCTGGACGACGCTCGGCCTCTGGGGCCCGCGCGCGCGTGACATCCTGGGCTCGGTGACCCGCGACGACGTCTCCCACGAGGGCTTCCGCTTCGGCAGCTGCCGGACGATCGAGATCGACACGCTGCGGGTGCTGGCCTCGCGCATCTCCTACGTGGGCGACCTCGGCTGGGAGCTGTACGTGCCGATCGAGCAGGGCCAGAAGCTATGGGACGTGATCGCGGAGGCCGGCCGGCCGCACGGCATCGCGCCGGTCGGGATCGGCGTCTACGGCACCACCGGCCGGCTCGAGAAGTGCTACCGCGCATACGGCTTCGAGCTGGAGAGCGAGTACAACGTGTGCGAGGCGGGCATGGCCGGGCCGAAAGTGAAGGAGGAGGACTTCGTCGGCAAGCAGGCCCACCTGCGACACCGCGATCAGGAGCCCGCAGCGATCATGTGCACGCTGACCGTCGACGACCACACATCGGCCTCCGGAGTGAAGCGGTACATGCTGGGCCGCGAGCCGATCCAGACTCGCGACGGACAGCCGCTCACCGACAGCAGGGGCCGGCGGTCGTACGTGACCAGCGCCGGCGCCGGGCCGTCGGTCGGCAAGCACCTGCTGATGGCCTACCTGCCGCCGGAGCAGGCGCAGGTCGGAACCGAGCTGGCCGTGGAGTACCTGAATGAGCGCTACCCGGTGACGGTGGCGGTGGCCGGCTCAACGCCGATCTTCGACCCCGAGAACGAACGGATCCGGTCGTGAACATCCTCGTCTGCGCCAAGCGGGTGCCGATGACGGGCGGCACGATCGTGCTGACCGAGGACGAGCAGTCGATCCAGACGCGCCACCTCGGCTTCACCATCAGCCCGCATGAGGAGTGCGGCGTCGAGGAGGCGGTGCGGCTGATCGAGGCGAACGGCGGCGAGTCGGTGGTGCTGGCGCTGGGCCCGTCTGAGGCTGAGGAGCAGCTGCGCGACGCGATGGCGCTGGGCATCGACCGCGCGATCCTGCTCGAGACCGCCGACGAGTTCGACGGCCAGGCCACGGCCGCGGCGATCGTCGCCGCGATCGAGGCCGAGCGGGCGTCCGGCGTCGAGTTCGACCTGATCTTCTTCGGCAACGAGTCGGCCGACTCCGGCAACTACCAGGTCGGCATCCGCGTCGCCCACGCGCTGGGACGCCCCTGCGTGACCGGCGTCAAGGGCATCACGGTGCAGGACGGCCGCGCCCGCTGCGAGCAGGAGACGGCCTCCGGCCGCGACCTGTACGACGTGCCGCTGCCGGCGGTGGTCACCGTCAAGGAGGGCCTCAACCTGCCCCGCTACCCATCGGTGCCGGGCCGGCTGCGGGCCAAGCGCAAGCCCCTGGCCACGAGCACTCCGGCGAACCGCGCCGCGGGGGTCGAGAAGCTGCGGCTGCGGCTGCCGCCCGGGCAGGGCAAGCAGGCGGAGATCCTGGGCCACGGGCCGGAGGCTGCGCCGGCCGTCGTCGAGGTGCTGCGCCGCGCGGGGCTGGTGGCATGACGCTCATCTACGTCGAACACCAGGACGGCCGGCCCGACGACGCCTCGCTGCAGGCGATCGCGCTGGCCCGCGAGATCGCCGGCGGCGCATCGCTGCACGCGCTGCTGGCCGGCCCGGGCGCCGAGGACGCCGCCGCCGGGCTGGGCGCCCACGGGGTGGCGACCGCGCACATCGCCGACCACGAGGCGCTCGCCACCCATGCGCCCGTGGCCCTGGCACGCTGCATCGGCGAGCTGATCGAGCGGCTGTCCCCGTCCGCGGTGGCGGCCGCCGGCAGCGAGCGCGGCAACGAGGTCATGGCGCACGCCGCGGCGCTCGGCGACCTGCCGCTGGCCGCGAACTGCATCGCCGCCGAGGCGGGCGACCCGATGGGAGTCACCCGCATCCGCTGGGGCGGCAGCCTGCTCGAGGACGCGCGCTTGCACGGGCCCGTCAAGCTGCTGACGGTGGCACCGCACACGGTCGAGGCGGCCGCGGTGGGCGGCGGCCCGGCGGCCGTCGAGCGCTTCACGCCTTCACTGGGCGAGGCCGACCTGGTGGTGCGGGTGGTCGAGACCGTGCAGCAGAGCAGCGAGGGCGGGGTCAACCTGGCGGACGCCAGGTTCGTGGTCAGCTGCGGCCGCGGCGCCGGCTCACCGGAGGGGTTCGCGCCGGCCGAGGAGCTGGCCGCGCTGCTGGGCGGAGCCGTCGGCTGCTCGCGAGCCGTCACCATCGCCGGCTGGCGGTCGCACACCGACCAGGTCGGTCAGACCGGCACCAAGATCGCGCCGGAGGTGTACCTGGCCTGCGGCATCAGCGGCGCCACCCAGCACATGGCCGGCTGCAAGGGCGCGAAGCGGATCATCGCCGTCAACGTCGACCCGGAGGCGCCGATCATCGCCAACGCCGACTACGCGGTGATCGGCGACCTGCACGAGGTGATCCCGGCGATCACGGCCGAGCTGCGGAAGGCGGGCGCCGGATAGAGCCCGTCGCCCTGATCGCGCTGCTGGCGGCGCTGGCAGTGGCCGGCGGCATCTTCGCCCGCCGCGCCCGGCTGCTCGTCCGGATCATGCGCCTGGGCAAGCCTGCGCCCAGGTTCGACGACGTGCCGCAGCGCGTACGCCAGGAGGCGGTGGTCGCGATCGGCCAGCGCAAGCTGCTGCAGCGGCTGGGCCCGGGGATGATGCACGCCCTGATCTTCTGGGGCTTCATCGTGCTGTTTCCGACCATCATCATGGCGATGATCGCGGCCGTCGATCGCGACGCGACCTTGCCCTGGCTCGGCCACCAGGGCTGGTTCGCGTTTCTGGTCGACCTGTTCGCGCTGCTGGTGCTACTGAGCGTGTGCGCGGCGTTCTTCATCCGCAAGGTGCAGCGGCCGGCGCGGTTCGAGGGCAGCCACATGGGCGAGGCCGACTTCATCCTGGCCATGATCGCGGGCATCGTTACCACCCTGCTGCTGTGGCACGCCACGCGGATCGCGCTGGGGCTGAACGAGTGGCCGGCGTCGTGGTCGCCGGTGGCAAACGCGCTCTCCAACCTGTTCGGCGGCGGCGACGGCACGAAGCTGCTCGAGCGGGTGTTCGTGTGGGCGCACGTGCTGCTGATCCTGAGCTTCCTGGCGTACCTGCCCTACTCGAAGCACCTGCACATCATCACCGCCGTGGTCAACGTGTTCTTCGGGCGCACGCGCGCACGCGGCCGGCTCGAGCCGCTGGCGTTCGACGACCCGGAGGTGCCGGAGGACGAGATCCGGCTCGGCTCCGGCACGCTCACCGACATGACCTGGAAGCAGATGGTCGACACCGCAACCTGCACCGAGTGCGGTCGCTGCCAGGACGTCTGCCCCGCCTACGCGACGGGCAAGGAGCTGTCGCCCAAGCTGCTGATCATGGGCCTGCGCGACCACCTGCTCGACCAGGGCCCGAAGCTGCTGTCAGCTGAGGACGGAGCCGACCCGCAGCCGCTGGTGCCAAACGCGGTCACCGACGACGTCGTCTGGGACTGCGTCACGTGCGGCGCCTGCGTGCACGAATGCCCGGTCTCGATCGAGCACATCGACCACATCGTCGACCTGCGCCGCCACCTGGTGATGGCCGAGGCGCGGTTCCCGGCGGAGGCCGAGCCGATGCTGCGCGACGTTGAGCGGTCGTCCAACCCCTGGGGCAAGGCGCAGCAGGAGCGCGGCGATTGGACGCAGGGTCTGGGCGTGAAGATGCTCGAGCCGGGCGATCCGGCGCCCGAAGTGCTCTACTGGGTCGGCTGCGCCGCCTCGTTCGACGAGCGCGCGCGGCAGACCGCGGTGTCGACAGCGAAGCTGCTGCAGGCGGCCGGAGTCGACTTCGCGATCCTGGGCCCGCGCGAGTCGTGCACCGGCGACCCGGCCCGGCGGATGGGCAACGAATACGTGTTCCAGGCCTTCGCCGAGCAGAACGTCGAGACGCTGAACGAGTCCGGGGTGACGAAGATCGTGGCCAGCTGCCCGCACTGCTTCAACACGCTGGCCAACGAGTACCCGGACTTCGGCGGCCGCTACGAGGTGATGCACCACACCGAGCTGCTGGCCGAGCTCGTCCGCGACGGCCGGATCGAGCCGAAGACAGGCGACGCGCAGATCACCTACCACGACTCCTGCTACCTGGCCCGCCACAACGACGTGATGGCCGATCCTCGGCAGCTGGTGGAGGCGGTTGGGACGCCCGTCGAGATGGAGCGCAGCGGCAAGCGCACGTTCTGCTGCGGCGCCGGCGGCGCGCACATGTGGATGGAGGAGCGCGGCAGCGCGATCAACGAGGAGCGGGTGCGACAGGCCGATGAGACCGGTGCCGATACGCTGGCGGTGGCCTGCCCGTTCTGCACCGTGATGCTCGACGACGGCGTCCGCACCAGCGGCAGCAAGCTGCGGGTGGCGGACGTGGCCACGCTGCTGGCCGAATCGCTGGACGGCGAAACCGGTTAGATGACGCGGTTGAGGTCGACCAGCAGGCCGCGCAGCTGCGCGTAGCGCTTCTCCCCCAGCTCCCGCGCCCACAGCGTCTCCAACTCGGCCACCGCGTCACGGATCACGTGGGCTGCGGCAACGCCGCGCCGCGTCAGCACGATACGGCGGGAACGCTGGTCATCGGGGTCGGGCCGGCGCTCGAGGTAGCCGCGCCGCTCGAGCTGCCCAAGCTGGTAGTTGAGCGCCTGCTTGCTCATGCCCAGCTGCGCTGCCAGATCGGACGGGCGCTCACCCTGCGGGCCGGGATAGCGCAGCACGATCAGATGGGCCGGATCGATGTCAGCGAAGCCGTGCTCGTGCAGCCGCTCGATCATCTGACGCCGCACCGCATCGACCGGCATCCGCAGCAGCGCCCCGATCAGCGGCGGGCCCAGCGGCTCGCGCGTTGAAAGGCCGTCGGCGAAGCGCCCTCGTGACGTCTGCTGTTCCATGTATCGTCAAACCACTTTACCACTCGGCTCGCCGCCCTCGGCCGCGGCCGAGCGCTCGTGATGTGGCAGGCCATCGTCGGGCAGCTCGTACCAGTCGCCCTTCTGGGAGGTGAACCAGTGGCCGGCGACGCGCAGCCCAGCGTCGCCGTCCAGCGACCCGGCCGCGATCGCGACGTAGTCGCGCCCAGGCGCGTCCCAGAACAGGCTGGAGCCGCACTCGCCACAGAAGCCACGGCGTGCGTGCCCGTCGCTCTGCGGGCTGGCGATCCAGCGCAGCCCGCGCTGCCCGGTCAGGGCCAGATCGCCGCGGGCGGCCGCGGTGCTGGCCGCCACGTTGCCGTGCCAGCGGCGGCATTCGACGCAGTGGCAGATCAGGATGTCGCGCAGCGGCCCCCGCACCTCGTAGCGCACCGCGCCGCACAGGCAGCCGCCGGTGGCGACCTCGCTCACGCATCGCCTCCGAGGTCGAGCACCACGCGCGTGGCATCGCCGGAGCGCACCGCGTCGATGCCGTCGCCGACCTCATCCAGGGTCAGCCGATGTGAGATCAGCCGGTCGAGCGGCAGCCGCCCGCGCCGGTAGGCGTCGAGGATCAGCGGGAAGTCGCGGTCGGGCCGGGCCGACCCGTAGATCGATCCCAGCACCCGTCGCTCCATGCGCGGGATCGACCGCGCCGGCACCGTCAGCTCGGCCTCGGCACGCGGGATGCCGGCCATCACGGCTGCTCCCCGTTTGCGCGTGGACAGAAACGCAGCCCGCATGGGACCGGGTCGCCCGGTGCAGTCGATGGCGTAGTCGACGCCGCCGCCGCTGGCCGCCACCACCGCCGCGGCAACCTGCTCCGGCTCACCCTGCCACTGCACGACGGCGCTCGCGCCGAGCTGCTGGGCGCGTTCGAGGCGCTCGTGCCGGCGGTCGACGGCGATCACCTGCGACGCACCCGAGGCGACCGCGCCCATCACGGCCGAGAGCCCGGTGCCGCCGGTGCCGATCACCGCCACCCGCTCGCCCGGCCGCACCCCGGCGGTGCGCCACACGGCGCCGACGCCGCTCGTCACGGCACAGCCGAGCAGCGCCGCCACCTCGAACGGCACGTCGGGGGGGATCTGGACGCACGACCGGGCGGGCACGACCGCGCACTCCCCGAAGGTGGACAGGAAGCAGTAGTGGTGCACCTCCGCCCCACCGAATCGGAGCCGGGTGGTGCCGTCGAGCAGCCCGCCGGCCAGCATCAGCGGCCAGGCCGTGCCGCACAGGTGCGGCAGATCTCGCAGGCACTCCTCGCAGCTGCCGCAGTACGGGGCCCAGGACAGCGCCACGTGGTCGCCGGGCGAAAGCCCCTGCACACCCTCGCCCAGTGCCTCGACGACGCCGGCTCCCTCGTGGCCGGGCACGACCGGCGCCGGCACGTCGACCGTGCCGTCGAGCAGGTTCAGGTCGTCCTGGCAGACGCCGCTGGCGCGCAGCCGCACCAGCACCTCACCGGGGCCGGGTGGGGCCAGCTCGAGCTCGACCACCCGCAGCGGCGTGCCGGGAGCGGGCAGCAGCGCCGCGCGCATCGAGGTCACGTCGCTCATGCCGCCAGGCGCTCCAGCTGTGCCTCCAGCCCCGACTCGCCCACATCGCGCACCTCCAGCGGCAGCCCCAGCATGGCGGCCGCCCGCTCGGCCAGCTGCAGCAGCTCGGGCGTACGCCGCTGGGCCAGCCAGACGACACGGGTGTAGGCGTGGAAGTAGTCGTCGCGCAGCTCGGGATGCCGGTCGAGCCCGAGCGACCGCCAGACCGTGCGGTCGAAGGTGCGCGCCAGGAAGTCGGTCAGGAAATAGGTGCCCGGCTGCTCGGCCAACGACTCGGCCACCTCCGGCTTCGCGAACACGTCGTAGCAGTGGTCGCCCTGCAGGCGCTCGATGCCGCGACGGCGGAGCTCCTGGTCGAGCGCGCCGTAGCTGCCGCAGTCGGCGTAGGCGACCGCCACCCGCTGGTAGCGGCCGGCCAGCTCGTCCAGCAGACGGCCGACGGCCGGCGCGATCTGCTCCGGGCGGTTGTGCAGCTCCGGCGGCAGCGGGTGCACGTCGATCTTCCAGCCGCGCCGCTCGGCGATGGCGTTGACGTGCAGGGCGAGCGCGCCGCATGCGATCACGGCGGTCGTCATCCCGGGAACGCCAGCTCGTCCATGAACATGTCGTTGAAGTCTGCCCGCCCGGACAGCTCCACGTACTCGACCTCATCCAGAATGGCATCGGCTGCGGCTCGCTCCCGCAGCGATAGCGCCGCCATCTTGGCGCCCTCGCCGGCCACGTTCCCGGCCGAGATGATGCGCGGCAGCGCCAGCTTCGGAACCAGGCCGATGCGGACGGCGCTGGCCGGCGACAGGTAGCTGCCGAAGCTGCCCGCCAGCAGCACCTGGGTGATCTCGTCCTCGCCGAGGCCGAGCTCCTTGATCAGGATCCGCCAGCCGGTCGCAATCGAGGCCTTGGCGAACTGCAGCTCGCGCACGTCGCGCTGCGAGAGGTAGATGGCGTTCGCCGGGTCGTCTCCACGCCACGCCAGCACGAACACCCGCTCCTCGCCCACCTTCACCAGACGCGTGCTCAGCTCCGGGTGCAGCTCGGCGGCGTCCTGGTCGGGGATGAAGCGGCCGGAGTGGTCGAGCAGGCCGGCCGACACCAGCTGCGCGACGGCATCCACCAGCCCGGAGCCGCACATGCCGACCGGCGCGGCGTCGCCGATCACCTCCAGCGTCATCTCCTCGCCGCTGATCGCGACGCCCTCGATCGCGCCCTCGGCAGCCCGCATGCCGCAGCGGATCTGGGCGGCCTCGAAGGCGGGGCCGGCCGGCGCGGCGGTTGCCACCACCCGCTCGCTCGAGCCAAGCGCGATCTCGGAGTTGGTGCCGACGTCGATGAACAGGCGCACGCGGCGGTCGCGGGTGAGGCCGGTGGCGAGCATGCCGGCCACGATGTCTCCGCCCACGTAGGCGCCCAGAGCGGGGAACACGGCGGCCGGCGCCCGCGGGTGCACGCGCACGCCGAAGTCGGAGGCAACCGCCGGCGGCAGCCGCCGGGCGGTGATGATGAACGGCGACATGCCCAGCGGCTCGGGGTCGATGCCCAGCGCCAGCTGCATCATCGTGACGTTGCCGCAGACCACGATCTCGTACACCTCCGCCGGTAACAGGCCGGCCTCCTCGCAGACCTCGGCGGCGAGGCCGTTCATCGTCTCATGCGCCCGCTGCTGCAGCATCTCCAGCGCGTCGGGGTCCATCATCGTGGCCGACACGCGCGAGATCACGTCGGCGCCGAACGGCTGCTGGCGGTTCAGCATCGAGCGCACCGCCAGCGGCTGGCCGGTGGCGAGGTCGAGCAGCGTCGCCACGACCGTGGTGGTGCCCAGGTCGAAGGCGATGGCGTGGCGCCGCTCGCTGGTGTCACCGGGCTCGACGTCGATCAGCACGTCGTCGCAGATGACGGCGGTGACCTTGAAGTTGGACGATCGCAGGGTGCGGCCGATGCCGCGCGCCGCCCCCAGCTCCACCCGCAGCTCGAAGTCCTCGACGGCATTCACCACGCGCTCCATGTCGGACGCCTGGTCCTCCAGGGACGGCTCCTCCAGCTCCAGGTAGCGCTTCTGGACGGAAGGGCGCAGGATCACGTGGCGACCGACGCCGACCAGCGCCGCCTTGGGGCGGGTCTGCAGCGGCGGCACCTCGACGGCGAGGTCGTGGGTGGCGATCGCGCGGCAGGCCAGCCGCCAGCCGCCGCGCAGCTCGTCGGGGCTGAAAGCGCGCGGATCCAACGTGTCGACCGGCACCTCGCCGTCGGTGATCCGCACCTTGCACTTCTTGCAGGTGCCGTGGCCGCCGCAGGTCGAGTCGATGGCGATGCCGTTCCAGCTGGCTCCGTCGAACACGGTGGTGCCGGCCGGCACGCGCACCTCGCCGCCGTCAGGCGCGAACGTCAGCCGGACGCGGCCGGTGCCTGGCTCGATCGTCTCGACGTCGGCTGACATGGGCGCTACTGGTTCGCTGCCTGTGCCGCCAGCTTGGCCCGGTGGGCGGCGATCCAGCGGGCGCCCCACTCGTCCTGGCCGAGCAGGAAGTCGGTGGCTCGCACCGACTCGACGCACTCGCGGGCGCGCGCGTCCATGATGGCGCTGGTCAGCCCGTGGCTCTGTGAGACCGCCAGGAAGGCGGCGCTCAGGGTGTGGCGGCCGGGCAGTCCGAACGAGGTGTTGCTGGCGCCGCAGGTCATGTTCACGCCCAGGTCGTCGCGGATCAGCCGCACCGTCTCCAGGAACAGCGTGACCGCGCGCGGCTCGGCCCCGACCGGCATCGCCAGCGGGTCGATCACGACGTCCTGCGGCGGGATGCCGTGGTCGCCGGCGGCCGAGACGATCTTGCGGGCCACCTCCAGCCGGCGCTGCGGCTCCATCGGGATCTCGTCGTCGTTGGCGAGGCCGATCACCGCCGCGCCGTGGCGGGCAACGATCGGCAGGATCAGGTTCAGCCGCTCGTCCTCCCCGGTGACCGAGTTGACGAGCGCCTTGCCCTCGTAGGCGCCGAGGCCGGCCTCGAGCGCCTCGATGATGGAGGAGTCGATGCATAGCGGCAGGTCGGTCAGGCCCTGCAGCATCGGTACGGCCGCGCGCATCAGCTCGATCTCGTCGGCCAGCGGATCGCCCACGTTGACGTCCAGCACGTCGGCGCCGCCGGCCACCTGCTCGGCCACGTCGATCTCGAGCTGGGACAGATCGCCGGCCTGCAGCTGGGCCTGGAAGGCCTTGCGGCCGGTGGGATTGATGCGCTCGCCGATCACGCAGAACGGCGCGCCGTCCCCGATCACGACCGTGCGCGACCGCGACTCAATGGTGGTCTGCATTCAGCGTCCTTTCAGCTCTCATGCCGACACCGCGGCCGCGGTGCGCATCTCGGCCAGCCACCGGGCCGACCGCTCGACCCCGCCGAACGGGAACAGATGCAGTCCCTGGATCAGGCTGCCAGGATCGTCGACGGTCGACCGCGCGATGCCCTCGGCCAGCTGGTCGGGCCGCCACAGCCGGGTCGTTGCCAGTTTCAGCAACCCGCCCGACTGCTTGCGCAGCACCTCCACGGAGGGGCCGATGCCACAGGCCAGCGCGAACTTGAGCAGCGACGGCGGCGAGGTCACGCCGGGGATGCCTGCCACCACCGGCAGCCGATTTCCCGCCTCACGCAGCCCGCGCTCCCAGGTCACGTACGGCTCGGCGGCCAGCGCGAACTGGCTGACGATGCGCAGCTCGATCGCCGATGAGTCGGCGAAGGCATTCTTCTCGGCGAGGGCCTCGAGGATCGCTTCGGGCGAGATGTCGGGGCTGCCCTCGGGGTGCCCGGCGACCCCGGCGCGAAAGATGCCGTGCCGATCCAGCAGGCCCGACCGCAGCACGTCCATGGAGCTGTGGTAGTCGCCGGCAACCGACGCCCCGCCGCCCGCGATCACGAGCACGTCGTCGACCGCGGCGCGCTCGCGGAGCTGCGAAAGCAGCGCATCCAGCGCGTCGTCGCCGGCGATGGCGCGCGCTGTCAGGTGCGGCACCGGCACGTGGCCGGCGGCGCGGATGGTCTCGGCGGCTGTCACCAGGTCGAACGGGTCGGCTCCCGGAAGCGCCGTGATGTAGACCGATGTCCCGGCAGGCAACACGCCGTCGAGCTCGGTCACGGCGGCCACGTGGCGCGGCGTCACCTCGATGCTGGCCGTGGCGGCCAGCGTCCGCAACCGCTCGGAGACGGCCCGAGTCATGCCGGCGCCGCCGCCGATCGGCGGTTCTCGATCAGGGCCTTTGCGAGGCGCACCGCGGTGGAGGCGTCGGCAGCGTAGCCGTCGGCGCCGACCGCGTCGGCGTACTCCTGCGTCACCGGCGCGCCGCCCACCATCACGATCACGCGGTCGCGCAGGCCCGACTTCTCGAGCGCGTTGATGTTGGCCTTGAACATCGGCATGGTGGTGGTCAAAAAGGCCGAGAAGCCGACGATGTCGGGCTCGTGCTCCTGCACCTGCTCCACGAACTTCTCGGGCGCCACGTTCACGCCCAGGTCGTACACGGTGAAGCCGGCGCCCTCGAGCATGATGTTGACGAGGTTCTTGCCGATGTCGTGCACGTCGCCCTTGACCGTGCCCATCACGAACGTGCCGATCGGCTTGGCGCCGGTCTCGGCCAGCAGCGGGCGCAGGATGTCCAGTGCGCCCTGCATTGCCCGAGCGGCAATCAGCATCTCCGGGACGAAGAAGTCGCCGCGCTCGAAGCGGGCGCCCACCTCCTCCAGGGACGGGATCAGGGCGTCATAGAGCAGCGTCTCGGGGTCCATGCCCATGGCCAGGCCCTCGTTGGTGAGGTTCTTGACGGCCGGCGCGTTTCCGATCAGCGTGTTGTCGAACAGCCCTTGCAGGATCTCGTCGGTGGTCATGCTGCTCCCTCCCCGGCCGGCCGGAATCCCAGGCGCGCCGAAAGCGTTTCCGTCTCCTTCGTCAGGAGTTTGCCAAACCCGTCCAGCCGATCGCTCGGTATCCGGAACTGCGGCCCCGAGATGCTGATCGCCGCCACGGCCCGGCCGTCGGCGTCAAGCACGGGCGCCGCAACGGCCACCAGGCCCGGCTCCAGCTCGCCCACGGCGGTCGCATATCCGCATGCCCGCACCGTATCCAGTTCTGCCGACAGCGCGTCGCGATCGGTGACGGTGTGGGGGGTGAGCCGCTCCAGAGCTCCCGGCTGGAGGCGCGCTGCGCCGAACGCCACCAGCACCTTGCCGACCGCGGTGCAGTGGTGGGGCAAGCGCCGCCCCACCCAGTTGGTGGTGCCCAGGATGTGACGGCTGTCGACCTGGGCGATGTACTGCTCTGAGCCGCCGGGCACGGCGACCGCCAGATCGATGGTCTCGCCCGTGGCGTCGGCCAGGATATCGAGCGCCTCGCGGCACAGCTCGGCGATGTCCTGCTCGCCGACTCCGCGCCGGGCCAGGGCCAGCAGCACCGGACCCGGGCGGATGCTGCCGCGCGCGCTGCTCCGCTGCACCAGGCCCTGCCGCTCGAGCGCCGACACGGCGCGCGAGACGGTGCTCTTGGGAAGCCCGGCGGCCTCGGCCAGCTCGCCAACGCTGCTCGACGACTCGTTCTCGACGACGAGGACGAGCAGCTGGGCGGCACGATCGATCGCCTGGGTTCCGGTCATTGCTTTTCGAC
>DATNEO010000136.1:0-2015 GCA_035553035.1 Gaiellales bacterium
AGCAGCCCAGCCAGCAGCTTGCTGAGCGCCTCGTGCTCCGGCTCCGTTGAGCGGGTCACCTGGATCACCGCGACCCGGTCCGGCGCCGTCACCCGCACCGAGTACACGCGCTCGCGATCGCCCGACGAGCCGGACGATCGCAGGTCGGTGCCGTTCGGGTTCGTGTAGGCAGCTTTCATCGATGCGATGTCCACATGCAAAGCATCAGTGGTGGGCGACTTGAGATGGGCGCCGGATGACGTCCCGAGGATCGGCAGGAAGTTGACCGTGTACGGCCCCGCGCTGGGCCCATTGGGGATGGTGTCATACGAGGTCCACTGCTCCGTCGCCTTCGCTGCCATCAGCCGCACGCCGTTGTCGATTCCGTTCAGCAGCTGCTGCCGCACCACCAGGTACAGCGCGCTTCCGAGCACGATCAGCACCGCCGCCAGGACGCTCACGTACCAGGCGGTCAGCCTGATGCGCGCGGGCGTGAAGAGGCGATCTTCAATCCCCGCGGCGGAATGCATATCCGAGCCCCCGCACGGTGCGGATCGGATCGGCCTCGAGCCCGGCCGCCTTCAGCTTCCGGCGCACGTAGTGCACGTAGATGTCGACGACGTTTGATGCCGGCTCGAATCCCTCGCCCCACACCTCTTCGCGCAGCTGGTCGCGCGACAGCACCTGGCCCGCGTTCTGCATCAGGTACTCGAGAAGGGCGAACTCCGTGCCGGTCAGCTCGACCGGGCTGCCGTTGACCCGCGCCTCGCGTGCGCCGGTGTCCAGCTGCAGCGGCCCAGCCTCGATCACCTGCGGCGTCGTCTTGCCGCGCCGGCCCAGCGCCCGCAGCCGCGCCGCCAGCTCGCCCAGCGAGAACGGCTTCACCAGGTAGTCGTCCGCGCCCGCGTCCAGGCCACCGATCCGATCGGGAACCGTGCTGCGTGCCGTCAGCATCAGGATCGGAACGGCGTTCCCCTCCGACCGCAGCCGCCGGCACAGGTCGACCCCGTTCAGCCGGGGCAGCTGCAGGTCGAGCACGATCGCGTCCGGCCGGTCATCCCGCGCCGCGCGCAGGCCGTCCTCACCGTCGAACGCCGACGTCACCTCGAATCCGTTCGACTCGAGCGACTTGGTCATGATGCGGACCAGCGGCTGGTCGTCCTCCACAACGAGTACACGCATGCCGCAAAGCCTAGACCGTAGCGATTGAGGACATGTTGAACGTTGTCACTTGGTGATCGCCGTCCCCACTTCGGCCACGAACCGCTCCAGCCCCTCCGCGCCGCCCGCCTCCGACACCTCGATCGCCTTGCTGCCGATGACCACGCCGTCGGCGCCCGTGTCCATCACCTCGCGTGCGGTCGCCCCGGAGGCGATCCCGAACCCGACCAGCAGCGGCAGCTCGGTGTGCGGGCGCACGCGGCCGACCAGCGGAGCCACCCGGTCGGACAGCCCCTGCCGTGACCCGGTGGTGCCCGCCACCGACACCAGGTACACGAACCCGCCCGCGCCTCTGCAGGCCAGCTCGATGCGCTCTTCGGTGCTGGTCGGCGCCAGCAGCGGCACCATGTCCAGCCCGTTTCGGCGGCAGGCCTCGAGCAGGTCGCCGGCCTCGTCATGGGGCACGTCAGGCACGATCATGCCGTCGGCGCCGGCCGCGGCCAGGTCGGCGCAGAACCGCTCCTCACCGTACGCCATCACCGGCCCCGCGTACGTCATCGGGATCAGCGGCACCGTGATCCGGCTCCGCAGCTCGCCGATCAGCTCCAGCGCCCGCGTCGCCGTCATCCCGTTTCGCAGCGCGCGCTGACCCGCTCGCTGAACCGTCGGCCCGTCCGCCAGCGGGTCCGAGAAGGGGACGCCGATCTCGATCGCCGTGGCGCCGCCCCGCACCGCCGCCACCGCCAGCTCGACCGTGTCGTGGTCGGCCATCAGGTAGATGACCAGCGCCGGCGTCTCGATCCTCACGCTCGCGACTCCCGCTCCTCGACCGCGTCCACGTCCTTGTCGCCGCGACCCGACAGCCCCACCACCAC
>DATNEO010000137.1:0-11061 GCA_035553035.1 Gaiellales bacterium
GGGCGGCCTGCGCACCGTCGACGACCAGGACGGCGCCGCGATCGTGGGCCCACGTGGCCAGCGCCGGGATGTCGTTGATGGTGCCGAGCGAGTTGGAGACGTGGGCGACGGCGACCAGCTTGACGTTCTCGATGGCGGCCAAGCGCTCCTGCGAGTCGGGGTCGAGGCTGCCGTCGTCGGTCAGGCGCAGGTAGTGCAGCGTGGCGCCGGTCTGCTGGGCGAGGAACTGCCACGGCACCAGGTTCGAGTGGTGCTCCATCTCGGTGGCGACGATCGCATCACCGGGGCCGACGAAGGTGCGGCCGTAGGCATAGGCGACCAGGTTCAGGGCCTCGGTCGCCTCGCGCACGAAGATCACCTCGCGGCGATCGCCGGCGTTGACGAACCCGGCCATGATGTCGCGCGCGCCCTCGTAGCGCTCGGTGGCACGGGCGCCGAGGTAGTAGACGCCGCGATGGACGTTGGCGTAGGAGGTCTCGTAGACGTCGACCAGCGTCCCGATCACCTGACGCGGCTTCTGCGAAGACGCCGCCGAATCGAGGAATACCAGCCGCTTGCCGTGCACGGGCTGGGTCAGGATCGGAAAATCGGCGCGGATCTTCTCGAGGTCGAGCGGAGTGGTGAACTCGGCGACTGCCATAGCGGCAGTGTAGATGCGCCGCTCTCCGGCCCTCACCTGTCACAGCCGTGCAACGATCGATACCACGCACAAACCGCCGCGCTTCGCGCCGCTGGTCCCCGGCATTGCAACGGTCCGGCGACGAACCGCCAACGGCCCCCGGGTGGTAGTCAAACCCCGGTCCGGGGCGCATCCCTGCGTTCAAGCCAAACCGGTGATACGCGCAGATCACGACCTGCTACGGCGATGTCACGAAGGTCTGTCGTGGGCCGAAGCGGCCTCTGAGGCCTGTTCGGGTGGCGGACGGCCACGCGGGTGTAACGGGACGGTCACGGCCGTCGTTGCAGAGGCGGCGTCAGACGGTCTGTGGTACCTCGGTGGCGGCGATTGCCATCGCCAGCACCAGCGGCGCGCCTGCCTGGCGCGGCGAGTCGGGATGCTGTTCGAGGAACCGCTGCGAGTGCTCGAGCAGGGGCGCGATCCGCTCGAGGGCCGCGCCGGCCGCGCCGGGGTTCGCGTCGCGGCAGGCCATCTGCGACAGCCACAGCATGTCCAGCGCCCGCTCCGCGGTGCCGGTGAACATGATCCCCAGCACCAGCATCAGGTTCGCGTGCAGCCGCGCCAGCTTCGCATCGAGCAGGATCTGTTGCGGCGCGCGCGGCGCGGTCGTGGGCGCCAGCGGCTCCCCGGCCACCATCCGCGTGACGGTGCCGCCCACCACCGCCCGCCGCGTCTCGGTGTCCACCCCCAGACAGGCCAGCATCCGCAGCACCAGGTACAGGCCCACGAACGTGCGACCGTAGGGCGGATCCGAGCCGAACACGATCCGCTCGGCTGGCACCCGCGCGAACAGCGCCATCGTGTCCATCACGTTCATCCACGAGGTGTCAAACACCGCCGAGGGGTGGTCGCGCAGCCCGTCGGCCAGCACGCCCTGATCGGCCACGCCCACGTGCGCCATCACCAGCGGCGCACCAGGGTGGCGCTGCGCCAGCTCGACCAGCTCGGGGCCGAACGCCAGGGGCAACCCGCGGCCGGCGTGGATCAGGATCGGCACGCCGGCCTGCTCTGCCACCGAGAAGATCGGCTCGCACAGCCCGTCCAGTGCGAACGCCTGCGCCCGCGGATGCAGCTTGATCCCCCGCGCACCCGCAGCCAGGCAGCGTTCCGCCTCGGCCGCCGGCGACTGCAGCGGGTCGAGCCGGCAGAACGGGATAAACCGCCCGCCGCTCTCACGCGCCCACCCGAGCACCCGGTCGTTCGGCAGGCTGTACGCCGGATCCCGCTCCGGGTCGTGCAGCGGGAACACGACCGCCCGTTCGGCCGCCGCCGCATCGAGCATCTCCACCAGCCCGGCCGGGTCGAGCGACATGCCGTCCTCGTCGTGGCCGAGGTGCGTGTGGACGTCGATCACCTCGGCCCCGCCGGGGCGGAGATGCATCAGCTCCTGCTCGAGCAGGGCGAACACGGGCTGGTGTGGGTCGCTCACCTGCCCGCTTCGCTCAGGGGAGCTCATCCGTGGCCATGCGCGCCTCCAGCTCTGCGGCCAGCGACTCGCGCACCTCGTCCGAGCCGATCCGGTCGAGGATCGGCTGGAAGAACCCGCGCACGATCAGCCGCTCCGCCTGCACCCGGCTGAGCCCGCGGCTCATCAGGTAGAACAGCTGCAGCTTGTCGATCTGCCCGATCGTGGCACCGTGCGTGCAGCGCACGTCGTTGGCCTCGATCTCGAGCCCCGGGATCGAGTCGGCGTGGGCCTCGTGCGAGAGCAGCAGGTTGCGGTTCTCCTGGTAGGCGTCGGTCTTCTGCGCGCCCTTGTCGACCCGGATCACTCCGCGCCACACCGCCCGCGAGTGGTCGGCCAGCACGCCCTTGAAGAACAGATCCGACGTCGTGTTCGGCGCCGCATGCTCCTGCGTGGTGTCGTAGTCGGCGTGCTCGCTGCCGGTCAGGAAGTACGCGCCCGTCACCTTCGCGTTCGCGCCCGGGCCGGCCAGGTAGCTCTCGATCCGCGACTTGGCGCGCGTCCCGCCCAGCCCCAGCACCACCCAGTCGACCTCGCCGTCGCGGTCGATCGTGGCCCGGTGCGTGCCGAACTGCCGCGTCTGCGGATGATGCTTCTGGGTGGTCACGTACTCCAGCCGGGCACCCTCGCCGATCACCAGCTCGACCACCGTATTCACGTAGCCGGGCACGATCGAGCTGTAGTCCTCGGCGTAGGTGGCGCGCGCGCCCCGCTCCAGCACCACCAGCGTGCGGTGGTGGATGGCCGCGCCCTCGGCCGGCACCTCGATCGACGCTCGCAGCGGCACCGTCAGCTCGACGCCGGCCGGCACCAGCAGGAACACCCCATCCGTCCAGTTGGCCGCGTTTCCGGCCGCGAACTTCTCCTCACCTGACACCACCGAGCCGAGGTAGCGCTCGACAAGCTGCGGCCGCTCCGCGACCATCGCCGCCAGGCTGCCGAACACCACCCCGTCGGGCAGCTCCGCGTCGCTGAGAAGCAGCGCACCCGGCTGCTGCTCGAGCTGGTCGGGGTCGAACCCGCGCAGGTTCGTGTAGCGCCAGGCCTCGTCGCGGTTGGTCGGAACCGGCAGCGACTGATAGCGCTCGAGCGCCGCCGCGCGCCGGCCCGCGAGCCAGGCCGGCTCCGACACCGTCTGCGTCATCCGACCGAGCCCTCCATCTGCAGCTGGATCAGCCGGTTCAGCTCGACCGCGTACTCGAGCGGCAGCTCCTTGGTGATCGGCTCCACGAACCCGGAGACGATCATCGCCGAGGCCTCCTCTTCCGACAGGCCACGGCTCATCAGATAGAACAGCTGCTCCTCGCCGATCTTCGATACCGTCGCCTCGTGCCCGATCTCGACGTCGTTCTCGTCGATGTTGATGTACGGGTACGTGTCGGTGCGGCTCTCGTCGTCGATGATGAGCGCGTCGCAGACCACCTTCGAGCGGCTGCCGACCGAGCCCTTGTTCACCTGCAGCAGCCCGCGGTAGGAGCTGCGGCCGCCGTCCTTGGAGATCGACTTGGAGGTGATCACCGAGCTGGTGTTGGGCGCGGCGTGCGTGATCTTGCCGCCCGCGTCCTGGTGCTGGCCCTTGCCGGCGAAGGCGATCGACAGCACCTCGCCGTGCGCGCCGTCGCCCTTCAGGATCACGGCCGGGTACTTCATCGTGATCTGCGATCCGAGGTTGCCGTCGACCCACTCCATGGTCGCGTTGCGCTCGGCCACCGCCCGCTTGGTGACCAGGTTGTAGACGTTCGTCGACCAGTTCTGGATGGTCGTGTAGCGGCAGCGCCCGCCCTCGGCGACGTGGATCTCGACGACGGCCGAGTGCAGCGAGTCGGTCGAGTAGATCGGCGCCGTGCAGCCCTCGACGTAGTGCACGTAGGCATCCTTGTCGACGATGATCAGCGTCCGCTCGAACTGGCCCATGTTCTCGGCGTTGATCCGGAAGTAGGCCTGCAGCGGCAGCTCCACCTTCACGCCGGCCGGCACGTAGATGAACGACCCGCCCGACCACACCGCCGAGTTCAGGGCCGCGAACTTGTTGTCGTTGTAGGGGATGATGGTGCCGAAGTACTGCCGCACCAGCTCCTCGTGCTCGCGCAGCCCGGAGTCCATGTCCAGGAAGATCACGCCCTGCTTGGCGAGATCCTCCTGCAGGCTGTGGTAGACGACCTCCGACTCGTACTGCGCGCCCACGCCGGCCAGGTACTTCTTCTCGGCCTCGGGGATGCCCAGCTTGTCCCACGTCTCGCGCATGCCGTCGGGCAGGTCGTCCCAGGACTTGGCCTGCTCATCGACCGGCTTCAGGTAGTAGTAGATGTTGTCGAAGTCGATCGTGCTGAGATCGGCGCCCCACT
Organism: Gaiellales bacterium; assembly: GCA_035553035.1. Lineage (GTDB taxonomy): Bacteria > Actinomycetota > Thermoleophilia > Gaiellales > JAICJC01 > JAICYJ01. Next base: position 4,490 of record DATNEO010000137.1, read on the forward strand.
GCGGCATCGGCCGCGACAGGAAGTGCTTGTGGCTCTTCAGCCGGAAGTCGAGCATCCACTCCGGCTCCGACTTGTGCGCCGAGATCTCACGCACCACGTCCTCGTCCAGGCCGCGCCTGGTGGCGAAGACCGAGGTCACCTCGTCATGGAATCCGTACTTGTAGTCGCCGATGGCGACCGCTTCGCTCTCTTCGCGTGTTAGTTCGGTGTCTGACATCAGACCGCCGCCTCCTCAACGCCATATGGCGTATAGCCGTCGCGTTCCAGCTCGTCGGCCAGCTCCGGGCCGCCCGAGCGAACGACGCGCCCGCCCACAAGCACGTGGATGTGGTCGGGCTTGATGTACTTCAAAAGCCGCGAGTAGTGCGTGATCACGAGCGCGCCCATCTCCGGGCCGACCAGGCTGTTGACGCCGTCGGACACGATCCGCAGGGCGTCGATGTCCAGGCCCGAGTCGGTCTCGTCCAGGATGGCGATCTGCGGCCGCAGCACCGCCATCTGGAGCATCTCCATGCGCTTCTTCTCGCCGCCCGAGAATCCGTCGTTGAGATAGCGGCTGGTCATCGTGCGATCGATCTTGAGCTGCTCCATGTTCTCCTGCAGCAGCTTGCGGAACTCGGGGATGCGGATCGGGTTGTCCTCGCCGTCCGGCGTGCGCCGGTGCGCGTTCACGGCCATCCGCAGGAAGTTCGCAACCGTCACGCCGGGGACGGCCGACGGGTACTGGAAGGCGAGGAACAGGCCCAGGCGGGAGCGCTCGTCCGGATCCAGCTCCAGCACCTGCTCGCCCATGAACTCGACCTCACCCTCGGTCACCTCGTAGGAGGGGTGGCCCATCAGCACGTGCGCCAGCGTCGACTTGCCGGAGCCGTTCGGCCCCATGATCGCGTGCACCTCTCCCCGGGAGAGCTCGAGGTCGACGCCGCGCAGGATCCCGGCGCCGTCGATCGAGGCGTGCAGGTTACGGATGATCAGGTCTGGCATGGAATCCTCTCAGAGAGGTGAAAGTCGGTGCACATACGGGCCCGGACGTGCCGCTCCCGTGGTTCAAGTGTAGCTCCCACCCCGTATTCGCTCGCCGAACCCGTGGTACTCTGACCCCATGCCCGACGTATCTCCGATCCAGCTCATCATCGTCCTCATCATCGCGTTGGTCGTGCTCGGCCCCAAGCGGCTGCCCGAAGTGGGCCGGTCGCTGGGCAAGGGAATCAGGGAGTTCAAGGACTCCGTCAGCGGCCACGACGACAAGGACGAGGCCCCGCCGCAGCCGGCCGCCTCGCTCGAGCCGCCCGCAACGGCGTCCTACACGGCTCCCACCACCGAGCAGGGCCCGGTCCACCACACCAAGGACTAGCCCGTGGCCCGCGCCAGGCGCGTCAAGCCCGATGAGCAGCTGACGCTCGTCGAGCATCTCGACGAGTTGCGCTCGCGGATCATCGTGGTGCTGGTAGTGCTGACCGTGGCGATCGCCGTCTGCTTCTACAAGTCGGAGGCGATTCTGAACTTCTTGTCGTCCCCGCTGCCGTCGAACACTCCCGGCCATCCCGACGCCGCCTACAGGTTCCTGGCCACCAGCCCGCTGGACGGCATCCTCACCTCGATCTCGATCGCGATCTACAGCGCGCTGCTCCTGACCATGCCGATCGCGACCTACCAGCTGTACGCGTTCGTGATCCCGGCCTTCGCCGAGCAGCACCACAAGCACCTGAAGCCGCTGGTGATGATGATCCCGGCCCTGTTCGTGTGCGGCGTGATCTTCGGCTGGTACCTGGTGGTGCCTCCGGCCATCACCTTCCTGGTCACCTTCAACCAGCAGGCCTTCGACTACAACCTGCGGGCCAAGGACTACATCCAGTTCGTGCTGCTGACGCTGCTGGCGATGGGCATCGTGTTCGAGATGCCGGCGGTGATGCTGGTGCTGGCGCGCCTGCGGATCATGAGCTCGGCGCTGATGCGCCGCCACTGGCGGATCTCGATCGTGGTGCTGGCCGTGGTGGCCATGCTGCTCCCAGGCGTCGACCCGATTTCGTTCATCGTCGAGTTCATCCCGCTGCTGGTGCTGTACGGGCTGTCGTACTTCATCGTGGTGGCCGTGGAACGCGCCCGGGGCGCCGATGAGCCCGATCCTGAGCCGCTGACGTGATCCTGGGCGCCGACTGGGTGCTGCCCATGGACGGGCCGCCCGTGCGCGACGGCGTGGTTCGTATCGAGGGCGGCATCATCGCCGAGGTGTCCGACCGCCTGCGGCCCGACCGCCGCTTCGGCGACGCGGTGATCCTGCCCGGCCTGGTCAACGCCCACACCCACCTCGAGTACGGCTCGATGAGCGCGATGGGCGACGGTCTGCCGTTCTCGCCCTGGATCGAGCAGCTGATCGCGCGTAAGAGCGGCCTCGTCCGCGACGACTACCTGGCGCAGTCGCACGCCGGCGTGCACGCCTGCCTGGCCGGCGGCGTCACCACCATCGCCGACTGCTCCTACGCGGACACCGTCGCAGAGGCCGCGATCGCCCAGGGCCTGCGGGCGATCGTCTACCTCGAGGCGTTCAGCGACCAGGGCGACCCGGCCGGGCTGATGGCCGGCCGGCTGGACGCGCTGCCGGACCATCCGCTGATCACAGCCGGCATCTCGCCGCACGCGCCCTACACGGTCACGACCGAGCACTACCAGCAGCTGGTGGAGCTGGCACGCGCACGCGGCATCCCGGTGGCCACCCACCTGCTGGAGTCGGAGCGCGACACCCAGCCGCTGGCCGACCTGGCCGGCGTGCTCGGGCCCGACACGGTCGCGATCCACCTCGTGCGCGCCGACCCGGAGGCGATCTCGCTGCTGGCCGGGCTGGGCGTGCCGGCCGTCCACTGCCCGCGCTCGAATGCGCTGCTTGGCTGCGGAACGGCACCGGTGCCAGAGCTGCTGGACGCCGGCCTGGCGCTGGGCCTGGGCACCGACTCCCCCGCCTCGGCGCTCACCTTCGACATGTGGGACGAGATGCGCGCCGCGATCCTGGTGGCCCGGGCACGAGCCCGGCGGCCGGACGTCCTCAGCGCCGAGCGGGTGCTGCGGATGGCGACGATCGACGGCGCCCGCGCGATCGGGCTGGGCGACTCGGTCGGATCATTGACGCCTGATAAGCGCGCCGACCTGACCGTGCTCGACCTGTCGGCTACGCCGTTTCTGCCCTGGGAAGACCCGATCACGGCCGCCGTGTACGGCGGCACGCCCGATCGCGTGCTGCTCACGATCGTGGATGGCCAGATACGCTTCAACCGGGACGGTGGCGCTGCCGATACCGAACCGGCGCGACGCGTGCGCGCAAAGATGCTCGACCGCTGATCCCCGGCCGCAGGAACGCTCACAGCCATGCTGTTCGAAAAGATCCGACGCACCCAGAAGCCCGTCTTCATCTTCCTGGGACTGGTTTTCGCACTCAGCTTCGTCTTCCTGGGCGTCGGCTCCGGCGCGGGCGGGATCAGCCTCGGCAACCTGCTCGGCCAGTCCAGCGGCAGCAGCACCACCAGCGTCAGCGACCTGCTGAACAAGGTGCACTCCGACCCCAAGGACGCCACGGCCTGGCGCCAGCTGGGGGATGCCTACCAGACCAGCGGCCAGACGACCCTGGCGCTGGGCGCCTATGCGCAGTACATGAACCTGCGCCCCAAGGACGCGAACACCATCACCCAGGTGGCCACGCTGTATGAGACGGAGGCCCAGAAGCAGGCCCAGCGCGCCGCCTACTGGCAGTCGCTGGCCAGCCAGTACGGGAGCACCAACAGCCCGCTGCCGGCCGGCGGCGAGAAGCTCGGCACCAGCATCGGCGACCCGCTGGTCTCGACCGCCCAGCAGCCGCTGACGCAGCGCGCCCAGACCTACCAGCAGCAGGCCCAGCAGTCCGTGCTGCAGGCGATCGCACTGTGGAAGAAGGCGATCGTGCTGCAGCCCGACAACTCCACCTACCAGCGCGCCATAGCCCGCGACGCGCTTTCGGTCCAGGACTACAAGACCGCCTACCAGGCGGTGCAGCGGGTGCTGGTGCTGGAGCCGACCGCGCCCGACAAGAAGCAGCTGACGACCCTGCTCAAGCAACTGAAGCCGCTGATCAGCATCTCCACCGCGGGCGGCAGCACCGGCCCCTAGCTTTTTTAGCGTGGCAAACACCCTGCAAGGGGTGTGGCAAACCGTATCGTCCGCATGTCACCGGTGTGGCACGATGATCACGATGACGCCATCGATCCTGATCGTCGACGATCACCCCAGCTTCCGCGCAATGGCGCGGGCACTGCTCCAGTCAGAGGGGTACACGATCGTCGGCGAAGCGGTGGACGGCGCGTCGGCGCTGACCGCCGTGCGCGACCTGCACCCCGAGGTGGTGCTGCTGGACGTACAGCTGCCGGACACGGACGGGTTCGCCGTCGCCAGCGAGCTGACCCGCGGCAGCGACCCGCCCGCGATCGTGCTCACCTCCAGCCGCGATGCCAGCGACTTCGGGCCACTGATCGCGGAGAGCGGCGCGCGCGGCTTCGTCCCCAAGGGTGAGCTGTGCGGACGCACGCTTGCCGAAGCCCTGGAATGACGTCGCGCCGCCTGCGGATCGCGGGGCTGGTCGCCGGCCTGGTGCTGAGCGCCGTGGTCGCGGTCGGCGAGAGCAGGACGCACGTCCACCACAACACCGCGGCCTACCTGATCCTGGGCCTGCTGGTGGGCTGGTCGTTCATGATCGCCGGCCAGGTGGCGTGGCTGCGGCGGCCCACCAACCTGATCGGCCCGCTGATGTGCGCCACCGCTCTGTCGTGGCTCAGCAACGGACTCACGGACTGGCCGACCGACGCCGTGTTCACGGTGGGAGAGCTGTTCGCGAGCCTCTGGCTGGGGCTGCTCGTCCACACCATCCTGGCCTACCCCAGCGGCCGGCTGCGCACGCTGGATGCGCGAATCGTGACAGTGCTCGTCTACCTGGACACGTGGGTGCTGAGCCTGCTGGTGCTGCCGTTCACGGAGCCGCGGCTGGACGGCGCCGACCGCCACAGCGCGCACAACCTGCTGCTCGTCGACCACCACCACGACCTGGTCAGGGCCGCCGACGCCGTCTCGCTGCTGTTCGGCATCTGCCTGATCATCGCGATGCTGGTGATCCTGGCCCGGCGCTGGCAGGCCGCCGGCGTCGCGGCCCGCGAGGTGCTGGCGCCGGTGTACCTGACCGGCGCCGTCTGCATGTTCGTGATCGGGGCGGTGGCGATCTACTCCGGGTTGGTCGGACGCACCGGCGACATCCCGTTCTACGTGTTCAGCCTGTCGCTCGCGACGATCCCGCAGGGATTCCTCTACGGCCTGCTGCGCACGCAGATCGGCCGCTCGGGCGCGGTGCGCGGCCTGATCGCCGAGATCGAGGCCAGCGACGAGCCGCAGCGGCTGCGCGCGGCACTGCGGCGGGCGCTCGGCGATCCCACGCTGGAGCTGATCTACTGGCTGCCGGAGGACGACACCTACGTCGACATCGAGGGCGATCTGGTCGCGCGACCTGACGACGGCGAGGGACGCGCGGTCACCACCATCGAGCGGCGTGACCGCCGCGTGCTGCAAATGGCACACGACGCATCGCTGCTGGATGACCCGGCCCTGCTGGGGGCGGCCACGGCCGCGGCCTCGCTGGCGCTGCGCAACCAGACGCTGGCAGGCGAGCTGCGCTCCCAGCTACGTGAGGTGGCCGCGTCCGAGCAACGGCTGAGCGACCTGCTGGAGGGCGTCCGGCTGATCGCCGTCAGCCTCGACACGGCCGGCATGATCACCTATGCCAACCCGTTCCTGTGCGAGCTGACCGGCTGGTCGCGGGAGGAACTGATGGGGCGGGACTGGTTGGAGGTGTTCAACGGCACCGAGGTGCAGTTCCTGGAACGGATGGCGAACGACGACGTGCTGGCCTACGAGGAGAACTGGATCCGCACCCGCGGCGGCGAGATCCTCGACATCGCATGGAACAACACCGTGATCCGCGACCGTGACGGGCGCATCATCGGAGCGACCAGCATCGGCGAGGACATCACCACCCGCCGGCGCAACGAACGGCGGATGGGGTTCCAGCTGTCGCTGGCGCGGGCGGTGGCCAGGGCGGAGCGGCTGGAGGACGTGGCCGAGCCGATGGTGGAGGAGCTCGGCACCACCTTCGACTGCTGGGCCTGCGTCTACTGGAAGGCCGAGCCGGAAAAGCTGGTGCCGGTCGCGGTGTGGTCGGACGGCGCGGCGGTGGCCGATGACTTCACCGAGCGGGTGATGGCCAGCCGGCCGGCCGGTGACTCAGGCCTTGCCACCTACGTGCGCGGAACCGCCGAGCCCCGCTGGGACATCGACCTCGACGACGACCCGGTGGTGCTGGCGAACCCGCGGGCAGGCCATCGGCGCGGGTCGTTCGCCTTCCCGATCATCGCCGCCGGGCAGGTGGACGCGGTCGTGCAGCTGTGCTCGGACGACGTGCGCGGGCCCGACGACGAGATGCTGGCGCTGCTGGAGACGGTGGCCGACCGCGTCGGCCAGCTGATCGAGCGGCGGCGGGCCGAGGCGGCGGTGGCCGAGAGCGAGGC
>DATNEO010000138.1:0-9604 GCA_035553035.1 Gaiellales bacterium
GGTGGGCGCCACCGAGAACATGATCGACACCAACGCCATGCGGGTCGACGACGTTGTCACAGCCGCCAACGGAAAGACGATCGAGATCACCAACACCGACGCCGAGGGGCGGCTGGTGCTGGCCGACTGCCTGCACCACGCTCGCTCGCTGGGCGCGACCCACATGGTCGATCTGGCCACGCTCACGGGCGGCGTCGTCGTGGCTCTGGGCGACTACCACGCCGGTCTGATGGGCCGCGACCAGGAGTGGGTCGACCGCATCATGACGGCAGGCGAACGGGCCGGCGAGCACACCTGGCAGCTGCCCCTGCACGAGACCTACAAGCGCCTGTTCCGCTCGGAGATCGCCGACATGGCGAACTCCTCGACGATGCGGATGGCGCAGGCGCCCTACGCAGGCCAGTTCCTGCAGGAGTTCGCGGGCGACGGCGCCTGGGCGCACCTGGACATCGCCGGGACGGCCGACCTGGCCCGCTCACGCGGCGACTACGTCGGCAAGGGCGGCAGCGGGTTCGGCGTGCGGCTGCTCGTCGAGCTGGCCGAGGCGCTCTGCGGATGACGCTGGGCTACGACCTGTCCGACCAGCACGCGCAGCTGCGCGAGACGGTGCGGGCCTTCGCGGAGGGGCAGCTGGCGCCGGTCGCAGAGGAGCTCGACCGCGAGGGCCGGTTCCCGGCCGAGCTGGTGCAGGCGGCGGCGGAGCTGGGGCTGCTCGGCATCCCGTTGCCCGAGAGCGCGGGCGGATCGGGGTTCGACACGGTCGCCTACGCGATCGCGATCGAGGAGCTGGCGCGGGTCGACAGCTCCTTCGCGATCACGGTGGCCGCGCACACCTCGCTGGGCACGATGCCGATCCACCTGTTCGGCAGCGACCAGCAGAAGCAGCGCTGGCTCGACGAACTGGCCTCCGGCCGCGGACTCGGGGCGTTCGGCCTGACCGAGGCGGGCGCCGGCTCCGACGCCGGCGCCACGCGCACCACCGCGCGGCTGGACGGCGGCGAGTGGGTGATCGACGGCTCCAAGATGTTCATCACCAACGCCGGCACGCCATTGTCGAAGCTGGTGACGATCACCGCTCGCACGGGGCCCGACGAGGTGTCGAACATCGTGGTCGATAACGGCACCGCCGGCTACGACCAGTCGCAGCCGTTGAAGAAGATGGGGTGGCGCTCGTCGGACACGCGGGAGCTGACGTTCACGGGCTGCCGGGTGCCCGAGCAGAACCTGCTGGGACCCCGCGGCGAGGGCTTCCGGCAGTTCCTCGAGATCCTGGACGGCGGCCGCATCAGCGTGGCGGCGCTGGGGCTGGGCATGGCCCAGGGCGCCTTCGATATGGGACTCAGCTACGCCCGCCAGCGCGAGCAGTTCGGACGCCCGATCGGGTCGTTCCAGGCCATCCAGTTCAAGCTGGCCGACATGGCGACCGAGGTCGAGGCGGCCCGCAACCTGGTCTACAAGGCGGCCTGGCTGAAGGACCAGGGCCGGCCGTTCGCGCAGCAGGCTGCGATCGCCAAGCTCTACACCGGCGAGCTTGCACGCCGCGCCTGCAACGAGTCGCTCCAGATCCACGGCGGGTACGGGTTCATGGACGAGTACCCGATCAGCCGCTTCTACCGCGACGCCAAGGTGCTCGAGATCGGGGAGGGCACGAACGAGGTGCAACGACTGGTGATCGCCCGCGGCCTGGGTCTGTGAGCGTCCAGCAGTCGGTGATCGTCGGCGGCGTCGTGCTGGCCGTAGCGGTGCTGCTGGGGACGATCGTGGCGCGGCTGGTGCCGGCCGGGTTCTGGCGCCGCAACGCCGAGGACCTGGGCATCATCCTGGGCTGCGCGTCCGCTCCACTGGCGCTGCTGGCACGGTTCACGCACCACCGGTCGTGGCCGTACGCGGCGGTGATCGCGATCGCCTACGGGGGCTTCTACCTGATCCGGATGCGGCAGCTGCGAAACGCGAATCGCGACGGTGTGCGGCGGCTGCTGGGCCTCCACAAGGACGCCAGCTACGGCGAGGTGCTGCAGCAGGTCGAGCGGATCGAGCCGCGCCCCGTCACGACCATCGGGCAGCTGGTGCTGGTCGTGGCGGCGGTCGCCACGCTGGCGCTGGGAGTCATCATCGATCAGTTCACGGCGGCGCTGGCCGGCGTGGCGCTGGGGGTCGCGGAGGGCACGGTGCGCGCGGCCTACCGGCGCTCGCTGACTGCCAAGGTGCGGCGGATCGGCCACTGAGCTCAGCGCATGCGGGTGACGGGGTACCCGTTGCTTCGCACGAGCGCCACGATCTGCTCGGCATGGCCCTCGTCGCGGGTCTCCAGGATCAGCTCGATGCCTGTCTCGGCAACGGCCACCTCGACGCTCTCACGGTGGTGACTGACGACCAGGATGTTGACATGGGCGTCGGCGATCAGCTTCAGCAGCTCCATCAGCTGGCCGGGCCGGTCGATCAGGCGGGTGCGGATCACGAGGTAGCGGCCCTGGTTGGTGAGGCCGAACCGGATCACCTGCATCAGCAGCGGCGTGTCGATGTTGCCACCTGAGAGGACGGCCACCACCTTGCGGCCGCTCACGCGGCCGGCCAGGATCGCGGCCAGCCCGACGGCGCCTGCGCCCTCGACCACGGTCTTGGAGCGCTCCAGCAGGTGCACCATCGTCTGGCCGATCTCGGCGTCGGTGACGGTCACGACATCGTCGACGAGCTCGCGCACGAGCGGGAAGGTGACCTCGCCCGGCCGCTTGACGGCGATGCCGTCGGCGATGGTCGTGGTCTGATGCACGGGCTCGATCTCGCCCTTCTCGAGCGAGCTGACGTAGGGGGCGCAGCCGGCCGCCTCGACGCCGATCACGCGCACCTGGGGATGCAGTGCCTTGACGGCGCTGGCAACGCCGGACAGCAGGCCGCCGCCGCCCAGCGGCACTACCACCGTGTCCACGTCGGGCACGTCCTCCATGATCTCCAGCCCGACGGTGCCCTGCCCGGCGATCACGGCCTCGTCGTCGAACGGGTGCACCAGCGTCATGCCGCTCTCGGCGGCCTCCGCGCGCGCCGCCGAGAGCGCGTCGTCGACGCTGTCTCCCGCCAGCTCCACGCGCGCGCCGTAGCCCTCGGTGGCGCCCACCTTCGCCAGCGACGCGGCCCCCGGCATGTAGACGGTGGCGGCCACCCCGGCCGACCGGGCCGCGAACGCGACCGCCTGGGCATGGTTGCCGGCCGAGGGCGCGATCACCCCGGCCGCGCGCTGCGACTCGGACAACGAGCGCAGCTTGGTGTAGGCGCCGCGGATCTTGAACGAACCGGTGCGCTGCTGGTTCTCGTGCTTCAGGAACACCTCACATCCGGCCCACTGGGAGAAGGTCTCCGACCGGTACACCGGCGTGTGGTGGGCGACGCCGTGCAGGTTCTCGGCGGCCTCGCGGATCTCGTCCAGGGGGATCATGAGAACCGCGAAGGCTATCTGGTCGCGCTGTGCGGCGCGCTCAGCAAGTAAGCTCGCACCGTGACCGGCGACCCCGAGCAGCCCCCGCTGTACGCCCTCGTGGAGATACCGAAGGGCAGCCGCAACAAGTACGAGTACGACCCCGCGCTGGGCCGGATGGTGCTCGACCGCACGCTCTGGACGAGCGTTGTCTATCCAGCCGACTACGGATACCTGATGGACACGCTGGGACGCGACGGCGACCCGGTGGACGCCGTGATCCTGGTGGCGTCGCCGACGTTCCCGGGGTGCGTGATACCGGTGGAGCCGATCGGCGTCTTCGAGATGACCGACGAGAAGGGCGAGGACGACAAGGTGCTGTGCGTGCCGTTCAAGGACCCGACCTGGAGCCACATGCACGACATCACCGACATCCGCGACTCGCTGCTGGACGAGATCGCGCACTTCTTCGACGTCTACAAGGACCTCGAGCACGGCGCCGACACGGTGGTCGGCGGCTGGCATGGCCGCAGCTACGCCGACGAGATCATCGCCGAGGGCCGGGCGGCGTTCTCGGCCACCTCTCGCTAGCCGCCGAGCTTCAGCACCCGCTCGGCGATCTCGCGGGTGGCCGTGAGCGGATCCAGCTCACGGGCGTGCACGCGGTCGAGCAGCCGGCGCACCTCGGCGTCGCCCTCGACCGCCTGGCTGAGCCGCCGGCGGGCCTGCGCCACGGCCACCGCCACCACCTCGTGCTCGATGCTGCGGCGCCGGCGCTGCTCGAGCCCGCCGTCGCGCTCCAGGAACGCGCGGTGCTCGAGCACCGCAACCCACAGCTGATCGACGCCCTCGCCGCGGATCGCCTCGGTCTCGACAATCGGCGGCTTCCACGGCCGGTCGCGGTCGAGCGAGAGGATCGAGCGGATCTCGCTGCGCATGGTGCGCGCGGCCGGATGGTCGGCCTTGTTGATCACGATCACGTCGGGGATCTCCATCACGCCGGCCTTGAGCGCCTGCACGGAGTCGCCCGACCCGGGCATCAGCACCAGCACGACGGTGTCGGCGATGGTGGCGACGTCCACCTCGCTCTGGCCGACGCCGACCGTCTCCAGCAGCAGCACGTCCTTGCCGGAGGCATCCAGCACCAGCAGCGCCTGCAGCGTGGCCTCGGAGATCCCGCCCAGATGGCCGCGGGTGGACATCGAGCGGATGAACACCCCGGCGTCGAGGAAGTGGTCGCTGAGCCTGATCCGGTCGCCCAGGACGGCCCCGTGCGAGAACGGACTGGATGGGTCGACCGAGACCATGCCGACGGTCTTCTGGTCGCTGCGAAGCAGCGTCACCAGCGATGACAACAGGCTCGACTTGCCGACACCGGGTGGGCCGGTGAACCCGGCCACCAGCGCGCCGCCGGTGTGCGGGTAGATCTCGCGCACCAGCTCGTAGGCAAGCTCGTCACGGTTCTCGACCAGGGTGATGGCGCGGGCCACGGCCCGCTTCTCACCGGCCAGCACGCCGGCCCGGAGCGCCGGCAGGTCGAAGTCGCGGCGGACGCTCATGCCGGCTGTAGCGACCTGTCGAGGGCCGTCAGGAAGGCGTCGTTCTCGTCCCGCAGCCCGACGGTGACGCGCACGCAGGAGGGCGCGCCGAACGAGGCGAGCGGACGCACGATCACGCCCTCGCGCTCGAGGCGGGCGGCCAGCGCGGCCCCGTCCCCGACCTTGGCGCAGACGAAGTTGGCGGCGGCCGGATGGAGCTTCACGCCCCGCGCTCCCAGCTCGGACTCCAGCCGCCGGCGCTCGCCCTCGTTCTCGTCGCGCCGGCGCTCCAGCTCGGGCTCGTCGTCCAGGCTGGCGACGGCCGCGACCTGCGCCAGCTCGGAGACGTCGAAGGGTCCGCGCACCTTGCCAAGCTCGGCAACGACCGGCGCGGACCCGACGCCGTAGCCGATGCGCAGACCGGCCAGGCCGTAGATCTTGGAGAAGGTGCGGAGCACGACGACGTTGGGGCGGCCGGCGTACGCGGCGATCGCATCGACGTGGGCAGGGTCGGTGACGTACTCGTGGTAGGCCGAGTCGATCACGACCAGCACGCGCTCGGGCACGGCGTCCAGGAACGCGGCCAGCGCGTCGCCGGAGACGATCCCGCCGGTCGGGTTGTTGGGGCTGCAGACGTAGGCGATGCGGGTGGCGGCTGTGACCGCCGCGGCCATCGCGTCGAGGTCGTAGCTGCCGTCGCGGAGCGGCACCGGGACGGGCGTCGCGCCCAGCTTGACGGCGCTCAGGCGGTAGCTGACGAACGACGGCCAGCCCATCAGCGCCTCATCGCCGGGGCGCAGGAAGGCCAGCGCCAGGTTCGCGATCACGCCATCGGCGCCGTTGCCGGCGGCCACGCGGTCGGGCGTGAGGCCGTGGCGAGCGGCCAGCCGCTCGAGCAGCTCGGCGCCACCCTCCGGGTAGCGGTTGAGGCGGGGAGCCGCCTCGGCGAGGGCCTCCACGGCGGCCGGGAACGGCCCACGCGGGCCTTCGTTTGAGCCCAGCTTGACGATCCGCTCGAGGCCGAGCTCCCGGCGCAGCGCGGACGCCGGTTTGCCGGGCTGATACGGCCTCAGGTCTGCGATCTCGGGGCGTGCCTGCACGGGCGGGTACAGTACCAACCTGCTGATGGCCACCCGCGAGATCGGCATCTTCGCGCTGCCCACCGTGCTCGTCCCGGGAGAGCGGATGCCGCTCCACGTGTTCGAGGAGCGGTACAAGCAGCTGATCAGCGAGTGCCTCGATCTGGATCGGGAGTTCCTGCTGCTGTATGCGGACGAGGGCGGGACGCGGGAGCTGGGCTGCGCGGCGCACGTCGAGCAGGTGCTGGAGCGGTTCGAGGACGGTCGGATGAACATCATGGTCGAGGGCACCGAGGTGCTGCGGGTGATCGAGATGACGCGTGGCCAGGCCTACACGACGGCGATGGCGGACACGGCGGAAGAGGATCTCAGCGCCGGCGAGGAGACGGAGCCCGTGATGGAGCTGTTCCGGCAGATCGCGAGCGCGGGCGGCGGCGACCCGGATGAGGATCTGACGGCGAGCGGCCAGCCGCTCAGCTACGCGATCATGGCACGGGTCGACTTCCCGGCCGAGGAGAAGCAGCGGGTGCTGGAGCTGCGCACCGAGTCAACGCGGCTGTCGGCGATCATCGATCTGCTGGCGCGCGGGCTGCAGGCGCTGGCCCAGATCGAGCAGATCCGCGAGCGGGCCCAGACCAACGGCAAGGTCCCGCACGGCGAGTAGCAAGCGCGGGCCGCTGAGGCACCCGCTGGCGGCGCTTGCGGCCGCAAACTGTCTGTACGCCGGGGCGTTTCCGGCAAGCGAGGTGGCGCTGCGCACGATCGGGCCGCTGACGCTGACGGGGCTTCGGTTCGCGATCGCGGCGCTGGTGCTGTCGCCGATGGCGGTGCCGGTGATCCGGCGGCTGACGACCGGGCAGCTGGCGCGGATCGCGGCCGTGGCCTCGATCGGGCTGTGGAGCCAGATGGTGTTGATCTACCTGGGCATCAACCATTCCAACTCGGCCATCGCCGCGATCATCGTGGGCCTCGAGCCGGTGCTGATCGCGGTGTGGGCGGCGCTGCTCCTGAACGAGCGGTTCGCGGCGAGGACAGCGGCGGGGCTCTGCATCGGCCTGGTCGGCTCGCTGCTGGTGGCCGGGCTGGGGCGCGCGGACGGCGCCAGCCTCGCCGGGCTGCTGTTCCTGCTGGGCACCGGGCTGGCCTTCTCGTGGTACACGGTCGCGAGCAAGTCGTTCCTGGGCATGTGCACCCCGGTCGAACTGACGGCCGTGATCAGCGTCGCCGGGGCGATCTGGGCGCTGGCGCCGATGCTGGCCGAGATCGCCCTGGGAAACGGGTTCGACGGCACCGGGCCGCGCAGCTGGCTGATGGTGCTGTACCTCGGCATCGGCAACAGCGTGATCGCCTACTCGCTTTGGAACCGGGCGCTGCGCGGCCTGCCGGCGGCCGCGGTGGGGGCGTCGCTGTACGCGCAGCCGATCCTGGGGGCGGGGCTGTCGTGGCTGCTGCTGCGAGACGCGCTGCCGGCGACGTTCGTGCCGGGGGCGGTGCTGGTGCTGGCGGGCGTCTATGTGGCCTCGTCGGCACGGACGCGGGCTCCCGAGAGCCTGCCCGAAAGCATGCCCTGACGTGACCGGTGACCGCCGCCGTGCCCTTCCCGTGACCGCGCCGTCACCCCTCGTTGGCAACACCCGCGTCTGGCACCGGTGTTGCGCCCGAGAGAGTGGTGTTTGGCTCAACCATGCGGTGAACCGGCGTAATTCGACACGGTCGCCTTGGTGTTCCGGCACGGGACCGGCACGGATCGTGACGGCGGCGTGTCAGTCGAGGACGAGGCCGAAGCACGAGCGGCGGGGATCGCCGGCCGCCGATAGCTCGCCGCGGTCGTCGCGGCGCACCGCGTTCGCGCCGCCGAAGTAGAGGTTCAGCCCATCGAAACGCACCAGCTGCTCGCCCCAGCGCTCCAGCTGCTGCAGCTGGTCGGGCTGGAGCCCGCCCTCGCAGTCGAGCCGGCCGCCCTCGACGTGCACGCGCGGGAAGGAGACCGCCTCGTCGATCGGCATGCCGTGCACCACCACGTTCACGATCACCTGGGTGATCGCCGAGCGCAGTCGGTTCGACCCACTCGAGCCGACCACCAGCCGCACCGCCCCGTCACGCTCCAGCAGCGTCGGCGCCTGCATGCTGGTGAGCCGGTGGCCGGGGCGCAGGTGACGTCCGGCCGCCAGATCCTCCTCACCCATCATGTTGTTCAGATGCAGGCCAGTTCCCGGGACGATCACGCCCGAGTGACTCCCGTTCGACGCCGTGAACGCGGCCGCGTTTCCCTCCCCGTCGATCACCGATATGTGCGTCGTGCCGCGATCGCTTGCCAGCGCGGGCACGCCCGACGGCGCGCTCTGGAGCGCCCGCTCGATCTCTGCCCGCCCCGCCCGCACCTGCTCCCGCGACAGCAGGTGCGCCGCCAGCCCGCCCCTGTGCAGCAGCCGCGCGAAGCGCGCGTCGCGCCGCCGTCCCGCCGCTCGCATCGACTCCGCCAGCACCCGCAGCGAATCCGCCTGCCCCGCGCACCGCCCCGGCGCGAACGGCTCCAGCGCCGCCAGCATGTAGGCGATCAGGGCGCCGCCCGACGACGGCGGCGCGTTCGTGGTCAGCTCGTGGCCGCCATACGCCGACCGCAGCGGCCTCCGCCACACCGGCCGGTACGACGCCAGGTCGGCCATCGTGAGACGGCCGCCGTGCCGGTGCTGGTGGTCGACGATCGCCCGCGCCAGCTCACCGCGGTACAGCAGGTCCGGACCCTCGTCGGCCAGCCGCTCGATCGTGCCCGCCAGCTGCTGCTGCACGATCACGTCGCCCTCCCTGACGTAGCGGCCGCCCGGGGCGAAGATCGCCGCGGCCTCCGGCGTGCTGGTCAGGATCGCCCGGATCGCGTCGAGCACCGCCTTCTGCCCGCCGTTCGTGGGCACGCCGCGCGCCGCCGTCGCTGCCGCCGGCCGCAGCAGCTCAGCCCACGCCAGCCGCCCGTACCTGCGGTGCACCGCGTGCAGCCCCGCCACCACTCCCGGCACCGCGCAGGCCGCCGACCCGACGTGGAACACCTGCGTCGTTTGCTGGTCGAACGGCACCAGCACCTGCTCCACCTCGACCAGCCGCCTCCCTGGTGGCAGGTCCCGGCCAGGGATGGCCGTGAACGCGTCCAGCAGCGCCGCTCTGCCCCGCGCCGGCCGCACCATCACGAACCCGCCGCCGCACGGCCCGGTCAGGGCCGGCTCGGCCGCCCACGACATGGCGGCCGCCGCGACCACCGCGTCCACGGCGGTTCCGCCCGCCTCCAGCGCCGCCGCACCGGCGCGGGCAGTCAGCTCGTGGCCTGCGGCGATCGCTCCCCGCGCCATCGCGCCGCTCCTACCCCTGCAGGAAGCTGGGCGGCTCGAGCAGTTCGCTCGGCGGCGGTGCCTGCGGACGCTCGGCACGAGCCTCGACGCCCGGAGATCCCGAGAACGAGAAGCCCGTGGCCACCACCGTCACCCACATCTGCCCGGCCAGCTGCTCGTCCACCGACGCGCCGAAGATGATGTTGGTGCGGTCGTCGGACGCCGCACGCACGATCTCGGCCGCCTCGTTCACCTCGT
>DATNEO010000139.1:0-16699 GCA_035553035.1 Gaiellales bacterium
GACTCGAACCCCCGACACGCGGATTATGATTCCGCTGCTCTAACCAGCTGAGCTACTCCGCCAGGAGGCGGGATTCTAACCCAGCCAGTTGTGCAGGATCCGCACGCAGCCGTCGATCGCGTCGAGGTGTGCGATCTCGAAACCGTGGGTGTTCTCGGTGGCGGCGGCCAGGCAGGCGCTGCGCGGTACGCGCCCGCTGTCGAGGCTGGATGAGGCGTCGGATCCGTAGCGGGTGACGGCCGCGTGGCGCACGGCCACGCCCGCGGCCGCGGCCGCATCGGCCAGCTCCCACGAGAGTCCTTCGTCGAGCGGTGCATAGGAGTCGGCGCGGATGATGACGGGGTCGGGGCCGGGCTCGATCGCATACTCCTTGGCGACTGGAACCACTTCCAGCGCCACGATCGCGACTGCGTCGGTGCTGCGTGCGTAGTACTGCGAACCCTGGCAGCCGACCTCCTCGCGGGTCGTGAACACCAGGTCGAGCGGGCGGTTGGGAGCATCCAGCCGGCCGGCCAGCTCGAGCAGCATGGCAACGGCGACCTTGTCGTCGAGTGCGTGACAGGCCACGTACTCGCCGTCGTCGCCCAGCCGCACCGGCCGCTTGCGCCAGCGCGCTGGCACGACCCGCGAGCCGACGGTGACGCCTGCCGCCTCCAGCGCCTCCGCGCTGAGCTTGGTCTCGATCCAGGCGTCCTTCCACTTCACCGGCGTGTCGTCGAGCTGCTTTCGCTGCGGCGACTCGTCGGACACGTGCCGTGCTCCGAACGAGAGCACGCCCAGCACCGTGTCGTGTCGGCCCAGCACCTCGACCGGGCCCTCGCCCCAGATCCAGGGGTGCGCATCGCCGAGCGTCTGGGCGATCAGCCGGCCGCCCTCCTCGACGCGCTTGACCAGCCCGCCGATCTCGTCCTTGTGGGCGAGCAACGCCAGCTTGCCCTCGCCGCGGCCGTCGGGGCCGGCCAGCGACAGGATGATGTTCCCGGCGCCGTCCACCTCCGGCGTGCCGTGCGGCGCCAGCGCCGCCATCAGGTGGGCATCGATCTCGTCCTCGACGCCGCTCGGCGAGTGCAGCTCGAGCAGGGCGCGCACGGTTTCGAACAGCTGGTCGCGGGACATCCGGACGGCAGCCTAGCCGGGCCCGTGCAACACCCGCGCCTGGCACCGGTGCTGCACGAATTTCGTAGCTCTGACGGGGTAACGCTACGAAATTCGTAGTCTGGGACCCCGTTTCCTACGAAATTCGTAGAAAATGACGCAACAAAGGTGCCAGGCGCTGGTGTTGCACGCCGGCCGTTGGAAGGGCTAGCCCACACCTGAGACGGGGGTATCCCACCCCTCGGGTCGGGGGGTTACCCCGCTGCGATCGCGGCGGCCGGCGGGAAGACTGAACGGCATGCCCACCAACGCCCAGGAGCACGCCATGATCAGCCCCACCGACATCTTCAGCCCGCTGCGCGAGCTGGCCCATCGATCCGCCGACGGCATCGACGTCACCCTGATGTGGAACCCGGCCGACGACAGCGCCTTCGTGGTCGTCGTCGACCTCAAGGCCGGCACCATGTTCGAGGTCGGCGTCGAGGACGCCAACCCGATGCACGTGTTCAACCACCCCTACGCGTACGCCGGCGAGGAGCTCGCTGCGTAGGCTCAAGCGCTGCGCAGCGCCGGCGTCGCCAGCCCGGCCAACCCCGCCTGCAGGCCCCGCACCCCGCCCGCATCCAGCGAGTAGCAGATCTGCGTGCCGCGCCTGCGCGTCGTCACCAGCCCCGCCTCGCGCAGCACCCGCAGGTGCTGGCTGATGGTCGGCTGGCTGACACCGAACACCCCGGCAAAGTCGCACGCGCACGTCTCCGGCTCGGCGGCCAGCCGCAGCGCGATACCCAGTCGCACGGGGTGACCCAGCGCCTTCAGGCGCATCGCCGTCTGCAGATGGTCGCGATCCATGTTGGCAGTGTACTCGAATTCATAGTAATGTGCCTATATAGCCATCACACGATGGAAGGTAGGCCGTAATGGGTACCCTCACACTCGACCGCGACGAGATCGTCCGGCTCGCCGCACTTGCCACCGGCGACGAGAAGCACGAGGCGTCGAGCTACTCCACCCTCGACGCGCTGCTGGTGCTGTACGGCCGCGTCCTGCAGGTCGACCCGGCCGACCCCGCCTGGGAGCAGCGCGACCGCTTCATCCTCAGCAAGGGCCACGGTCCCGCCGCCTACTACGCCGTGCTCTGCTGGCGCGGCTTTTTCCCCGAGCACTGGCTTCCCACCTTCACCCGGCCGGGCAGCCGCCTGGGCAGCCATCCCGACCGCCTGCTGGTGCCGGGCGTCGAGGCCTCCACCGGCTCCCTCGGCCACGGCCTGCCGCTGGCCGCCGGCGTCGCCCTCGCCCTGCGTGCCAAGGGCGCCGACCAGAGGGTCGTTGTCCTGACCGGCGACGCAGAGCTGAACGAGGGCTCGAACTGGGAGGCGATCATGCTGGCGCCCCAGCTCCAGCTCGAAAACCTCACCTTGCTCGTCATCGACAACGGCTCCAGCACCATCGATCTGGTTCCCATCCACGAGCGCCTGGCGGTCTTCGGCTGGCAGGCCGAACAGGTCGACGGCCGCGACCACACCGCCCTCGAGGCCGCGCTCAGCGCCCGTTACGACTCGCCAGCCGCCGTCGTTGCGACCGTGAGGACGACGCCATGATCGCCATGCGCGCGCAGGCGATCGACACCGTGGCCGAGTTGTTCGAGGACGACCCGCGCGTGGCGGTCGTGCTCGCGGAGATCAGCGTCGACCGCTTCAAGCCGGTCTTCGCCCACGACCCCGCCCGCGCCGTGAACGTCGGCATCATGGAGCAGACGATGGTCGGCGTCGCCGCCGGCTACGCCCTCGAGGGCTTCCACCCCGTCATCCACACGATCACCCCCTTCGTCGCCGAACGCGCGCTCGAGCAGCTCAAGCTCGACTTCGGCCACCAGCAGCTGGGCGTGCTGGTGATCACCGTCGGCGGCTCCTATGACTATGGCTCCGAAGGCCCCACCCACCACTCCCCCGGCGACGTCCAGGCGCTGTTGACCATACCGGCAACCGAGATCCTGGTGCCCGGCGCTGCCGCTGAGGCCGACCGCCTGGTGCGGGCCACCTACGCCAACGGCCACCTCACCTACCTCCGCACCCAGCTGGTCGTCAACCGCGAGCCGCGCGACGTGGAGTTCGGCCGGCTGCTGGTCGAGCGACGCGGTACGCAGGCCACCGTGATCGCCGTCGGCCCCATGCTCGACCGCACGCTCGACGTCACCGCCGGCATGGACGTGACCGTGCTCTACGCCACCACCCTCACCCCCTTCGACGCCGAGGGCCTGAACCGCGAGCTGGCCGGCGACGACGTGATCGTGGTCGAGCCGTTCTACGCCGGAACGCTGGCGGGTACGGTCACCGAGGCGCTCGGCGACCGTCCCGTCCGCCTGCACGCCGTCGGCGTGCCGCGGGCCATGATCCGCGACTACGGCACTCCGGAGCAGCTTGACGTTGTGCTCGGCCTGGACGCCGCCGGCATCCGCCGCCAGATC
Source organism: Gaiellales bacterium (assembly GCA_035553035.1). GTDB lineage: Bacteria > Actinomycetota > Thermoleophilia > Gaiellales > JAICJC01 > JAICYJ01. The sequence continues at coordinate 3,560 of DATNEO010000139.1, forward strand.
GTGTCTGCGATCGGCTGATTCGGGGAATACCCCGGGCGGATGCCGAACCTGCTCATCATCATCGCCAGCACCCGCCCCGGCCGCGCGGGTCTGCCCGTCGCCCGCTGGTTCGAGCCGATCGCGCGCGCGCACGGCGCCTTCGACGTGAGCGTGGCCGACCTGGCCGAATGGAATCTGCCGTTCCTCGACGAGCCCAAACACCCCAAGCTGCGGGAGTACACGAAGGAGCACACCAGGCGCTGGAGCGCCGAGGTGGACGCCGCCGACGCCTTCGTGTTCGTGATGCCAGAGTACAACCACGGGTTCAACGCCCCGCTCAAGAACGCGATCGACTACCTCCACCAGGAGTGGCAGCACAAGCCGGGCGGGTTCGTGTCCTACGGCGGCGTGGCGGCGGGCACGCGCGCCGTGCAGCAGCTGAAGCAGGTGCTGATCTCCCTGAACATGATGCCGGTGAACGATGCCGTCGCGATCCAGTTCATCGCCAAGCAGATCGAGGATGGCGAGCTGGTCGTCGGCGAGATCCTCGAGCAGGCCGCCGACGCCATGCTGACGGAGCTGGCCCGCGTGGCCGAAGCCGCGCGCTCGCTGCGCGAGGCAGCACAGGCCGCGTCCTGAAGCCGATCTAGGATCACCGCCGTGCCCCGTGTCGAGGACTACGCCATGATCGGCGACCTGCAGACTGCCGCCCTGATCGGCCGTGACGGTTCGATCGACTGGTGCTGCTTCCCGCGCTTTGACTCCGGCGCCTGCTTCGCACGCCTGCTCGGCGATGCCGGCCACGGGCGCTGGCTGCTGGCTCCGGCCAGCGGCATCACACACGCGACCCGCCGCTACCGAAGCGACACGCTGATCCTGGAGTCGATCTACGACTGCCCAGAGGGCCGCGTACGCGCCATCGACTTCATGCCGCCACGCGGCGACACGCCCGACATCGTCCGCATCGTCGAGAGCCTCGACGGCGAGGTACCGATGCGCTCCGAGCTGGTGATCCGCTTCGACTACGGCAGCATCGTGCCCTGGGTGCGGCGGGTCGACCATGCCCGCGTCGCCGTGGCCGGGCCGGACGCGCTGTGCCTGCGCACCACGATGCCGGTGCGCGGTGAGAGCATGACCACCGTCTCCGAGTTCGTGCTCAAGCCCGGCAAACGAGTTCCGTTCGTGCTGACCTGGTTCCCGTCGCACCAGCCGCTTCCCGATCCGATCGACGCCGAGTCCGCGCTCAACGACAGCGAGGCCTTCTGGCTGGAATGGGCCGGCAACTGCAGCCACTCGGGCGACTACCACGACGAGATCCACAGCTCGCTGCTGGTGCTGAAGGCGCTCACCTACCGCCCCACCGGCGGGATCGTGGCCGCACCCACCACGTCGCTACCCGAGCGGATCGGCGGCCAGCGCAACTGGGACTATCGTTTCTGCTGGCTGCGCGACGCCACGCTGACGCTGCGCGCGATGCTCGCCGGCGGCTACCTCGAGGAGGCACTCGAGTGGCGCGGCTGGCTGCTGCGCGCGATCGCGGGCGATCCGGCCGACCTCCAGATCATGTACGGCATCGCCGGTGAGCGGCGGCTGGACGAACGCGAGCTCGACTGGCTGCCCGGCTTCGACGGCTCGCTGCCGGTGCGCGTCGGCAACGCCGCATCCACCCAGCTGCAGCTCGACGTGTACGGCGAGCTGATGGACTCCGCCTACCAGACGCTCGTCCACGGCGTGCCGGCTGATCCGGCCGGATGGTCGTTGCTGAAGATGCTGCTGCGCTGGCTGGAGGACGGCTGGCGCCAGGAGGACGCCGGCATCTGGGAGGTGCGCGGCCCCAACCGCCACTTCACCTACTCCAAGGTGATGTCGTGGGTGGCCTTCGACCGGGCTGTGCGGTTCCACGACGAGTTCGGTCGCGACGGGCCGGTCGAGCGCTGGCGCAGGCTCCGGGACGAGATCCACGCGCAGGTGATGAGCGAGTCCTGGTGCGAGAGCAAGCAGGCGTTCGCCCAGTCCTACGGCTCCGAGCGGCTGGATGCCAGCGCGCTGCTGATGCCGGCGGTGGGGTTCCTGCCCGCCGATCACCCGCAGATGGTCTCGACGGTGGCCGCGATCCAGCGCGAGCTGGTGCACGACGGCCTGGTGCTCCGGTACCTGCCCGGCGAGGACGGCGACGTCGACGGGGTCGGCGGTGACGAGGGCGTGTTCCTGGCCTGCTCGTTCTGGCTGGCCGACGTGCTGGTCGGGCAGGGCCGCATCACCGAGGCCCGCGAGCTGTTCGAGCGGCTGCTGGACCTGCGAAACGACGTCGGTCTGCTGTCCGAGGAGTACGACCCGGTGGCCGGCCGGCAGCTCGGCAACATGCCGCAGGCGTTCACCCACCTGGCCCTGGTCGGCACGGCCATGTTGCTCGGGCAGGGCCACCAGCTGCGGGGCGGGCACCCCGGCGCGGTGGCGGGCTAGTCGACTGCGTCGAACCGCCGAAACACGGTCGGACCGAGGGCGACCGAATCCACGCGGCCATCGGCGCGCCGGTGAAACACGCAGGGCTCGCCCGCCTCCCGCACGTAGGGGTCGACCACGAACGCATCCGGCTGCTCCGTCGCCGTCAGCGTCGGCCGCCAGCTCGCCATCGTCGGATCCACGAAGGTGAGCCGCCCGTCGCGCCACTCCAGCTGCACCAGCTGGCTGAAGTTGTCACCGCCGTAGTACCCGAGCAGGTCGCGATACGCCTCCGGCGTCGGCTGCGGCGGCGCGATCGCTGCCGGCAGCGCCGCAACGGCCCCGCGGCCGATCGCGGCCAGCTGCATCGACAGCTCCCCCGCCGAGACCATCGTGTTCACCAGCACGATCGCACCGACCCGGTGCTCGCGGTCGAAGCAGACGTTCGCGCTGAAACCGTGAATATCGCCGGAGTGCTGCACCCAGACGACGCCGTCGCGGCGGATCGCGTACCAGCTGATCCCCCATGCCAACTCCCACGCCGGGTCGCCGCTGAGATACCGGGGACGGTGCATCTCGGCCAGGGTCGATTCCGCCAGCACCTGCGCACCCGATCGCTCACCGCCGTCCTTCCGCACCTGGAACGAGATCCAGCGCGCAAGGTCGGCGACGCATGAGATCAGGCCGCCCTCGGCATGGTTGTCCGGCGCCGCAACGGATTCGCTCAGCTCGTCGCTGAACTGCCGCACCGTGTAGCCGGTTGCCATCCGCCCGCACTTCGCCTCGGGCAGCGGCGGGAAGCCCGAGCCGGACATGCCCAGCGGGTCGAGGATCTGCTCCCGGACGTACTCCGCGTAGGGCCGGCCGGAGGCGCGTGCGACGACCTCGCCCAGCAGCTGGTACCCCATGTTCGAGTACTTCGGCTGCGTGTTGGGCGGTATCCGCGCCCCGATCTCGGACGCTCGCTCCAGGTTGGCCGTCACCGATCCCTGGTACGTGGGTCCCTCCCAGTTGGTGCCGGGTGCGTCTCCCATCAGGCCTGACTCGTGCGAGAGCAGCCGCCGGATGGTGACGCTTTCGATCGGGCTGACGCCCACCGCGGCGCTGAGCTCCGGCACATGGGCGACCACGGGATCGTCGAGGCCGAGGCGGCCCTCGTCGCGCAGCTGCATGATCGCCGTACCCGTGAACGTCTTGGTGACGGAGGCCACCCGGTAGAGGGTGGTGTCGTCGGCGGTGCGCCCGGCGGCGGCGTCGCAGAGCCCGATCCCCGCCGACCAGGCGAGGTCGTCCCCGTGCACGACCGCGACCGACGCCCCCGGCAGCCGGTGTTCCTTCACGAACGCTGCAGCGCACGCTTCGAGCGCCGTTGCCACGTCTGCAATCGCTGCGGCGCCCGCGTGGGTGTCACTCCCGGAACTCATCGCAACTGACCATAGTCGCTCAGGTAGATTGGCTCCGTGAGCGACCGCCGCGTGATCGTGGCCGGGGCCGGCCTGGCAGGGCTGCGGGCGGCGCGTGATCTGGCTGAGGCGGGCGTCGCCGTGACGGTACTCGAGGCGCGCGACCGCGTCGGCGGGCGCGGCTACTCGGCCTCGCTGGGCGGCCGTACTGTCGAGCTGGGCGGCTCCTGGTTCACGCCGGAGCACGATCAGGTGCGGGCGGAGCTGGCGCGCTACGGCATGTCGATCCGCGACTACCCGCCGGTACGGTCTGCGCGCTGGCTGACCGCCGGCGAGCTGCGCCTGGGCGCGCCGGTGCCGTGGCACGAGCTGGCGGCGCTGGAGGCAGCGCTTGCCCGCGTCCGCGACGACGCGGATCGCGTCGCCGCGGGCGATCGGGCGCTGGCCGCCCTGTCGGCGGCCGACTACGTCGAGCGGCTGCACCCGAGCGACGCGCTTCGCGACTTCCTGCTGGGTTGGTGGCAGTTGATGGGTGGCGCCTCGCCACAGCGCGGCGCCGCAAGCGATGCGCTCTACGCGATCCACGAGCACGGCGGCCTGACCGGGTTGCTCACGTGCCTGGCACACGGTCCGCTGCCGGGTTGGAGCGCGCTGGCCGAGGCAATGGCACATGACGTCGTCGATCTGCGCCTGGGGACGGCAGTGACGACGATCGAGCACGGCGACGCCGGCGTGATCTGCACCACGGAGCGCGGGGAGGTGCACGAAGCCGAAGCGCTGGTGCTGGCAGTACCGCTCAACTGCCTGCCGGGGATCGCCTTCGAGCCGGCATTGCCGCCAGGCGTGGCCGAGGCCGCGGGCAGCAACGCCGGCCGGGCCGTGAAGGTGCTGATGCTGGTGCGCGGGGTGGCTCCGAACGGCATCGCGGTCGGCATCGGCCCCGGCCTGAACTGGCTGTACGCCGACACCGCCGAGGATGGCTGCGTGCTGGTGACCGGCTTCGGCTGGCAGGACGACCGCTTTGACCCGGCGGCGCGGGGCCACGTCGAGCGCGCCCTCCGCGCCTTCCACCCCGATGCCGAGCTCGTGGACTGGGCGCAGCACGACTGGATCGCCGACCCGGCCTCGCGCGGCACCTGGCTGACGGCGCCGGCCGGGCGCATCGACCTGGTGTCGCCGGATCGGTTCGACCCGGTCGGCCGCATCGCATTTGCCGGATCCGACATCGCCCGGCAGCACGCGGGCTGGTTCGAGGGCGCCCTGGTCAGCGGCGCCGCCGCCGCGGCGCACGTGCTGCGCTAATCACGAAGCAGCGGTGCCACCCGCTCGGCGAACACGCGCATGGCCTCGCGCTGCCGCTGGTACGGCATGCCCGGCCAGTAGAGCTGCGCCACGAAGTGCAGATCGCCGCCGGCCGCCTCGCCGTAGGCGCGGATGCCCTCGGCCACCCGTTCGGGCGTGCCCACCAGCGCATGGCGGCGGATCTCGGCCTCCGACTCGCGACTGAGCGGCGGCGGCGCCGGGGCGTCCCCCGCGCGGCCGCGGGCCTCGTCCATGTCCTCGTACTTCCAGTTCAGGTAGTGGTGGTGGTCGCGCACCAGCGGCCACGCGTCCTCGCCTTCCCACGCGAAGGTGGGCTGGTAGATGCTGAGCTCGAACGGCCGCTGCGCGGCGGCCTCGGCCTGCCCCTCGCGCACCCATCCCACCTGCTCGGCGAATTCCGCCGGCCCGGTGTCGCCGCTCATGTAGCCGTCGGCGATCCTGCCCGCTCGTCGCACCGCCGGCTCGACGACCGCGCCGATCCAGATCGGCGGCCCGCCCGGCCGGAACGGCTTGGGCCGCACGCTCACGCCCGGATAGCGGCGCCGCTTCGTCCCGGTCACGAGCCCGTCGCCCCAGGACTGGCGCAGAATTGCCACTGCGTCAATCAGCCGCGTGCGGCGCTCCGACATGGGGATCCCGAGCCCCTCGAACTCCTCCGCCCGCCAGCCCATGCCCAGGCCCAGCAGCAGCCGGCCGTGGGACAGCAGGTCCACGGTGGCCGCGTCCTCGGCCAGCCGCACCGGGTCGTGCAGCGGCGCCAGCAGCAGGCCGGTGCCGATCTCGATCCGCTCGGTGCGCGCCGCGACGGCCGCGGCCACCGCCAGCAGCGACGGCATGTAGCCGTCATCCACGAAGTGGTGCTCGGTCAGCCACACCGAGTCGAAGCCCAATCGCTCAGCCTCGACCGACAACTCGATCGCCTGGTGGTAGAGGTCGGCGTCGCTGCGGTCGTCGCCCGGTGGTCGCTGGCAGGTGATGAGTCCGTATCCGAGCTTCATCGGGCGATGCTACCAACCGAGGCTCCGCCGTTGCCTATGCTCCGCTCATGACGCTGTACCGCCTGGCGGACGATCCTCCCACGCTCGTCGATCCGGTCATGATCGCGTGCTTCGACGGATGGGTGGACGCGGCGGAGGCGGCGTCCAGCGCCGTGGCCCACGTCGCGGCAGACGCCGAGCCGATGGTCACGTTCGACCCGGACGCGATCTTCGACTACCGCTCACGCCGTCCCGTCCTGGACGTGCAGGACGGCCGGCTGTCGGATCTGCGCTGGCCGGAGCTGGCGATCCGTCACGTGCCGGTGGACGGCCGTGACCTGCTGATCTTCTCCGGCGCCGAGCCCGACCTGCGCTGGCAGGAGCTGGCGTCCGACGTGGCGGCGCTGGTCAGCTCGCTGGGCGTGGCCCTGTGGGTCAGCCTCGGCGCTGTGCCGGGGGCGGTCGCGCACACCATGCCGGTGCCTGTGATGGCAACGGCCTCGCAGGATGGGCTGCTCGGCCCGCGCACGCCGCCGGGCCCCGAGGGACTGCTGCGGGTGCCGTCGGCCGCGCTGTCGGCGATGGAGATGGCGGTCAGCGGATCCGGCATCCCCGCCATCGGATTCTTCGCGCAGGTGCCGCCCTACGCCAGCATCGGCTACACCGCCGCCAGCATCGCGCTGCTTGAGCGGCTCGGCCGCCACCTCGAGGTCGACCTGCAGATGGACGACCTGCACGACGAGGAGCACGAGCAGCGGGCCCGCTACGACGCGGCCGTGGCCAGCGACGCCATGCTGCGCCAGACCGTCGAGCAGCTGGAGTCGGTGGCCGGCGACATGGAGGAGCACCACCTGCCGTCCGGCGACGAACTGGCCCGCGAGATCGAGCGGTTCCTGCGGCACAACGAGCCCGACGGGGAGGCCTGAATGCTCGACCTGACGCCCGAACAGCTGCTGACCACCACCCGCGCGGTGCGACGCCGGCTGGACGTGGACCGGCCCGTCGACCGCGAGACGATCCGGCACTGCCTCTCGATCGCCACGCAGGCGCCCACCTCGGTCAACCTCCAGAACTGGCACTTCGTGGTGGTCACCGACCCCACCGTGCGCGCCGGCGTCGCGGAGTGGTACCGCAGGGCATGGCAGGACTACTCGAGCACACCGCTCGACGAGGACCCGCCCGGCGAGGCCTCCGGGGCCGCCTCCTCTCGCCACCTGGCTCGGGTCATGCCCCGCGTCCCGGTGCTGCTGATCCCGTGCATCGAGGGCCGGCCCGAGGGGCAGGCGTCGAGCGAGCTGGCCGCCCTCTACGGGTCGGTCGTGCAAGCCTCGTGGAACTTCCAGCTGGCCGCCCGAGCGCACGGCCTGGGGTCGGTGTTCACGACGTACCACCTGGACCACGAGCGCGAGGTTGCAGAGTTGCTGGGCATCCCCTACGACGCCGTCACCCAGGTGGCGCTGTTGCCTGTGGCCCACACCACCGGCGGAGACTTCCGGCCGGCGCGACGGCGGCCGCTGGACGACGTCGTGCACTGGGACGCCTGGTAGCGCGCTCGATCTCACCTCGGTTTCAGAGATCTCCGGCGTCTGCCGATAACCGGGCAGTGGCAAGGCTGACGATGACGCAGGCTGTGGAGCGGCTGAGCACCGCGGCCGTGACGATGATCGATGCGCAGGGCAACGCGCTCGAACTGTCCCCCGCTGAGAGCGCCGGCACGCGCCTGATCGCGACGGCTGATCGGATGCGAATCGGTGAGCGGGGTCTGCTGACGGCGCGCGTGCACGGCGACGATCTGCGCCCGTGGGTGGTGGGCTTCGAGGTCGAGTCCGCCGCATACCATAGCGACGAACTTGCCCTGGTGACCCTGCGCGCGCGTTCGATCCGGCTCGACCCCCAGCAGCGTCAGGCGGATCGCACGGCGATGGGCGGCCACGCACGGCTGATCGCGTACAACTGCCAGAACGTGGTGGACGGCGACGTGGTCGAAGGCTCGATCGTTGACGTGTCCGACAACGGCGTCGCCTTCATGACGCGACGGCTGCTGCGGCCGGGTGACCGGCTCAGCTTCGCCGGCCGCTTCTTCGCGACGGTGGTCGAGGCCGAGGTGCGCGTGGCGCGCATCGCCGAGGTCGCCGGGCAGCTCCAGGTCGGCTGCACCTTCATCGCGATCGAGCCGGCCGAGCGCGCAAAGCTGCGCGCCGTAACCGCGGTGCGCCGCCCGGGCGAGGCGGCGTCGTTCAACATGCTGCAGCAGCTGAACGCCGAGCGGGCCGCGCGCGAACCGGACGAGAGCGGATCCCGCTGGCGCCGGTTCTTCCGCCGCTCCGCCTAGAAGCGACTGAGCGCCGTCTGGATGGCCAGGTGCCAGCCGGCCAGGGCGCAGACGATCAGCGCGATGGCGATGATTGTGGGTGAAGCCGTACGGATCTGCTCGGCGAGCTGATCGGGTGCGACGTGGACGCTGGTATGTGATGTGGTTGTCATGCGCCCAACCTATGGGCGAGGCGCTGCGCCGGCATCGGGCGAATCCCTATGCCTGCGCCGCCGCGATGTGCCACCCTTACGGACATGGCATCGCTCAACCGGCACCTGCTGCGCGCGCGCGACCTGATGGATGCGCGCTACGCCGACCCGCTGGACGTACCCACTCTGGCTCGCGCCGCGCACGTGTCGCCGGCCCACTTCTCCCGGCAGTTCAAGGCTGCGTTCGGTGAGACGCCGCACCAGTACCTGCTGACGCGGCGGCTGGAACGGGCCGCATCGCTGCTGCGCGGCACTGACTACTCGGTGGCGAGAATCTGCATGGATGTCGGCCTCGCCAGCGTCGGCTCGTTCACCTCCAGCTTCAGGCGCGTGTACGGATCCACTCCCACCGCCTACCGCGACAGCTTCCCGCCGGCGGCGCAGATGGCCCACATCCCGACCTGCATCCTGATGGCGGCCAGCCGGCCTGCCGGCGGTCGCATGCGCGCGCCCGTACCGCTGCCCGCGATGCAGAGCAGCTTTGAAGAAGACGTGGCGCGCGTCGCCACATAGCCTGCGGCGAGCAACCACCACAGGAGGACACCATGAAGACCACCATCTCCCACGTCAACGTCTGGGTGCGCGACCAGGACGAGGCGCTCGCGTTCTACACCGACAAGCTCGGCTTCGAGGTGCGCGAGGACGTCACCGTCCCCGAGTTCAACAACTTCCGTTGGCTGACGGTCGGGCCCCCCAGCCAGCCCGACCTGCAGCTGATCCTGTGCAGAACCGATGCGATGCCGGCATCGCCGGAGCTGGCGGCGAAGCTGGCCGACGTGGTCGCACAGGGCGCCGGCGGCGGAGTCGTGCTCGCCGTCGAGGACTGCCGCGCCACGGTCGCCGAGCTCAAGTCCCGCGGCGTCGAGATCACGCAGGAGCCCGTCGATCAGTTCTACGGCGTCGACGCCGGGTTCCGCGACCCGTCCGGGAACCAGCACCGCATCACGCAGCGCACGGACGGCGGCTGAGCGCCTTCTAACCGTGGGTGGACGGCCGCGGAACGCCGCGGCCGTCTACCCAAGCCGGCCGGGCCACGGTACGCTGAACCATGGATCCGATCCACCAGCACGGCGGCCGGCTGATGATCGAGTCGGTCGCCGCAACCGACCTGGCCGCCCGCTTCGGCACCCCGCTCTACGTCACCTCCGAGGCGGCTCTGCGCGCGAACGTGCGCGCCTGGCGCACCGCGCTGGACGAGGCGTGGCCCCACGGTCCCACCCGCGTGCTGGTATCGCTCAAGGCGAATCCGACCATCGCGCTTCGCCGCATCCTGGACGACGAGGGCGCCGGCTGCGACGTGTTCGGCGCGTACGAGCTCGAGATCGCCGTCGATGCCGGCACGCCGGCCGAGCTGATCTCGGTCAACGGGTCGACCAAGCCCGAGGCGCTGATCGTCCGGGCCATCATGGCCGGCGCCCGTCTCACCGTGGACAGCGTCGAGGAGCTGGCCGCCGCCGCGGCCGCGGCCAGGCGGCTAGAGCGGCGCGCGCACGTGCGGCTGCGGCTGCGGCCGGACCTGACCGACCTCGAGACCACCAGTGAGTTCACCGAGTGCGATCCGCTGGGAGCGGTGGCCGACGCCTACAAGCCGGGGATCCCGATCGACGGGCTGCGCGAGGCGCTGGGCCGGCTCGACCTCGATGGCGTCGACCTGGCCGGCGTCCATGCCCACCTGGGACGGCACACGTCGGCGGTCGAGCCGTTCCGGCTGCACGCGCAGCGTCTGGGCGTGCTGGTCGGCGAGCTGGCGCGCGTCATGCCGGGCTGGACGCCACGCGAGATCGACCTCGGCGGGGGCTACTCCTATCCCGGTGACCCCACGGGCCGGGCGCTGCGCGCGGCGCCGGCGGACACCCCCAGTCCAGCCGACTACGCCGCCGCGGTCGCGGGCGGCCTGGACGAGGGGCTGAGGGCTTCCGGCGTCGACCCCAGCGGGATCGCGCTCGAGATCGAGCCCGGACGGGCCGTGTACGGCAGCGCCGGAGCGCATCTGTCGACCGTGTTGAACGTCAAGCGCCAGGCCGCGCCGGTGCCGCGCGTGTGGGTCGGCTGCGACAGCTCCGAGGTGCTGCTGAGCGACACCGGCTGGGAGCACAGCCGCTGGGAGCCGGTCTGCGCCGAACCTGTGACGGGGCCGGACCAGGAGGTGGACGTGGTCGGCGTCAGCTGCGGCTTCGACACGATCACGTCCGGCGCGCGGCTGCCGGCCGGGATCGCCGCCGGCGACGTGATCGCCTTCCTCGCCACCGGAGCCTACGAGGAGACGCTGGCGGGCAACTTCAACTCGATGCCGCGGCCGGCGTCGGTGCTGGTCTCGGGCAACCGCGCCGAGCTGGTGCGCCGGGCCGAGCTGCTGTCCGACGTGACGCGCCGCGAGCGCCTGCCGCGTCGGCTGCGCGAGGACGCGCCCCGCGTCGTCGGCGTCGACCACGTCTCGCTCACGGTCGACGACCTCGACCGCTCGGTCGGGTTCTACTGCGGGCTGCTGGGCCTCACCCTGCACGACCGGGGACGGCTCGAGCCAGAGCTGATCGAGCAGATGACCGGGATGCCGAATGCCGACGTGGACTACGCCGACGTCGACCTGGGGTCACGGATCCTGGAGCTGCTGCGGTACCGCACCGCCGGGGTGCGCCGGCCGATCGCGTCCCGGCAGGAGCGCCCGGGATCGGTGCACATCGGCCTGCGGGTGGACGACGCGGCGGCTGTGCACGGCCGCCTGGCCGCGGCCGGGTTCGCGCCGCTGTCGCCCCCGCGCACGCTTCCCGACGACGGCTCCGGCTGGTCGGGCAGCATCGTCTTCTACGTGCGGGATCCGGACGGCGTGATGCTCGAGATCGTGGAGCGGGCGGAGGCGGCGTCGCGGACGCCCAGCGTCGCGTCGGCCGTGGCCAGCGCACTCGAGAGCTAGGTGTAGGACCTCGCAGCGTGTGAGATTCGGTTGATCGGTGGGTGGCCGTCGAGTGAGCCGTGTGGTCTGTGCTGGTTGTACCACCTGACCCAGCCGTGGAGGGCGCGGGCGCGGTGGGCGGATGAGGGGTAGATGAACGCGTATGCCCATTCGCGTTGCAGGATGCGGATGAAGGCTTCGGCTTTCCCGTTTGTCCTGGGCGTGTAGGGCTTGGTGCGGATGTGGCGGATGCCGTGCTTGGCGACCAGGGCGCGGAAGCGGCGGCTGCGATACCCGGCGCCGTTGTCCGTCATCACGCGGCGGATGGTGATGCCCTGCTCGCTGTAGGCGCTGATCACTGAGGACAGGAAGCTGGTGCAGCTTTCGGCGTCCTCGGCGGGGCGCAGCTCGACCATTGCCCAGCGAGAGTGGTCATCGACGGCGACGTGGGCGTGCTGCCATCCGGCATTGGGATTGCGACGTTTGCCTCCCAGGACGTGCTTGCCGACCTGCCAGAAGCGGCCCAGCTTCTTGGCGTCCAGGTGCACCAACTCGCCCGGCTGAGCGTACTCATACCGATTGGCCGGCGGCCTGGGCGCCTGCTGCGCGCGACTCTCACCGTGACGCGCGAGCACCCGCCAAATCGGCCACTCCTCCGGACTGTAGGGGCGTCCATCACGGGCGAACCCGCGGTACCCTCCCGCCAAGCCGTCGCTCTGCGCCAGGCGCTGCCAGACCTGCTTCGCGTACCGGTTGGCGAAAAGGATCCGCTCGGACCCAGCCTCGGCGACGCCACGCCAAAGCCAAGATCCTCGACCGCCAGCGCAAGCCAGTGGCGCACCTCCCTGAGCAGCGCGGAATCGGTCGGTGGATCCACCCGACTGATTTAGCACATTCTGCCGGCGGGCGTCTCTGGACGCCCGCCTGCCGGGTGGCGTCCAACTACCCCGAAGGCAGCGGCAGCGAGAACTCCACGGTGGTGCCCTCGCCCGGGGTCGACGTCACCTCGAAGCTGCCGCCGTGGGCGCGGATCCGCTCGCGGGCGGTGGCGATGCCCATGCTCTTCGACGTGCGCATCCGCCGCCGCTCCCCGGCGAAGCCGCGCCCGTCGTCGCCCACGGTCGCGTGCAGCGCACCACGCCGCTCGGAGACGCCGATCGTCACGTTGCCGGCGCGTGCGTGCCGGCGGACGTTGATCAGCGCCTCCCGGATCGTGCGGTACGCAAGCGTTTCGATGTCGACCGGATAGCGGCCGAGCCGCGTCCGCACGGTCACCTCGGCCCCCGTGTCGCGGTGCAGCGCGTCGGCCAGGTCACGGATTGCCGGCCCCAGACCGGCCGCCTCGAGCAGCTGCGGCCGCAGATCGAACGTCAGCCGGCGGGTGCGTTCCGTGGCCTCCGCCAGCGTCGCGCGGGCCTTCGCGATGGCACCACGTGCCGCCTCCACGTCGCCGTTTCGCAGATGCCGTTCGCTGCGGTCGAGCTCGAACAGCGACGCGATCATCACCTGGATCGTGTCGTCGTGCAGCTCGCCCGCGATCCGCGAGCGCTGCTCGCTCTCGGCGTTGATGATCTCCTCGAGCAGCGATTGCCGCCGCCGCTCG
>DATNEO010000140.1:0-6054 GCA_035553035.1 Gaiellales bacterium
CGATCGGCAACGTGGTGGGATCGCGGCGCGCAGCGCTCGCGCAGTGCCCCTCGGCGTCGCCGACGTGCCGTGCCGTCAGGATCCGCCGCGCCACTCCGGCCGCGTGGGCGACGGTCGTCGACCGGCATCTCATCTGTTCGCCCGACGGGGGCAGCTACAAGAACACCCATGCCGCCTGCCGGGCGCTCACCACGCTGATCCGTGGCCTGCGCGCGCACCGGGTGCAGGTGTGCATGTGTCCATTGCTGATCGGCCCCGGGTTCACGATCGCGGGCCGGTACGAGCAGCAGCAGGTGCGGCTGCGCTTCACCGCCTGCTCGCTCTGCGGCGCTCCCAAGCGCGTCGGCGCAGCGTCCGGCGTGCTGTTTCCGACCTAGCCGTAGGCCGAGATCTGCACCAACTCGCCGTCGACGGCGAGGCCGCTTGCGATCGCGCCCTTGCCCTCGATCCGGACGTCCTCGCCCAGCGCCACGCTCGGCCCGCGCTTGGCCACGCAGCGAGTGAGGGTGGCCAGCACCTGCTCGGCGGGCGCCGTCTCACCGGCGCTCTCGAGCGCGTCGTAGACGTAGCCGGCCAGCAGCTTCGGGTAGACGCGCTCGAACACGGCCGGGCGGGAGACGGCGTCCAGGCACCAGCCGCGGCCGGCGATCGAGGCGACCATGCCGCACTGGCCCGGCTCCAGCGCAAAGCGCTCGGACAGGCTGCGGATGTCGGCGGCGCGGGCCTGGTAGCCGTCGCTGTTGGCGGCGGTCGGCGAGACCGCGCCGACCGCGTTCAGCTGGACGTCGACGGCCGCCCAGACGGTGCTCTGAGCGGCGCCGCGGGCGAGCGCGTCGGTGCGAAGCGACGCGGCCTTGTGTCGCCGCAGCTGGGGGCCGGCCACGTGCCCGGCCGACCGGAAGCTGCGATCCCGCCACGACCAGCGGCCGCGCTCCACGCAGGAGACGGGGATGCGGGCCGTGGAGCCCGCGCCCAGCAGCACCGAGACGTTCAGGATCCGGTTCTGCTTGGCGCCGACCAGCTCCTCGCCGTCGTAGAGCAGCACGCCACGATCGAACGGGTTTCGCACCGCGAGCTCGCCCACGTCGCCGGCCTCGTGCACCTCGCTGATATCCAGGCCGCCGGCCAGCGCCTCGTCCAGCGAGACGTAGTCACAGACGGGATCGTGCAGCGGAAACAGCGGCGTCATGGTGATGCCGCCGGCCTGCTGCGGCTGGCCCAGCTGGAAGGGAAGATCGAGCGTGGTGGTCATCGGGGCCTCCTGCGACGGGGAACGTTTTCGAGGTGAACGTCCCGGCCAGGCGGCGGTGGTCTTACAAACTACGATGGCCCCATGATGGACGCGGTCATCGTGGGCGGAGGGATTGCCGGGCTGGCGTCGGCCTGGGACCTGCGAAACCGCGACATCCTGGTGCTCGAGGCGAGCGACCGGCTGGGCGGCAGGATCCGCTCGGAGACGCGCGAGGCCTACTGGCTGAACCTGGGCGCGCACGTGTTCTCGGGGCCGGGATCGGCGACGGCGCGGCTGTGCGCCGACGTGGGCGTCGAGGTGGCGTCGGTGCCGGGGCAGCTGGCGGCGGTGGAGATGAACGGGCGGCTGGTGGTGGGCGGACGGCCGGAGCTGTACCCGCTGCGGCTGCCGCTGACCGCGTCGGAGCGAGTGGCTCTGTCGAAGGCCGGTGCACGGCTGCGGCTGGCGGTGGCGCGCTACCGGAACGCGGCTGCACCGCGCGAGGGCGAATCGGCGCCGCAGGCGCGGCGGCGGCTGCTGCAGTTCGGTGACGATCAGACGTTCGCGGACTGGCTGGGGCCGATGCCGGGCGACGCCGACGCGCTGTTTCGAACGACGGTGATCCGCTCGACGGCGGAGCCGGAGGAGATCTCGGCCGGGCAGGGGATCGGCTACTTCGCGCTGGTGTGGGCGGCCGGCAGCGGCCTCTCGCGCAATATCGTGGGCGGAGCCGGGGTGCTGGTGGACGGGATCGCCGCAGAGCTGGGAGACAAGGTGGTGACGGGCTGCGAGGTGACGGAGGTGGCCCCGGGCGCCGACGCGGTCACGATCAGCTACACGCGGGACGGGGTGACCGAGCAGGTGACCGCCCGCCAGGCGGTGGTGGCGACCCGGGCGTTCGAGGCGGCCGCGATCGTGCGCGATCTGCCAAGCGACACGCGGCGCGCGCTGCAGGCGATCCCGTACGGGCCGACGGTGGTGATGGCGGTGCTGACCGACGAGCGGGGGCCGATGCCGTGGGACGGCATCTACGCGCTGGCGACGCCCAAGCGCTCGTTCAACATGCTGTTCAACATCGCAAACGTGGCCCACGCCAAGCCGGGACACCGCCGCTCGGGCGGCAGTCTGATGATGTACCGCTCGGCGCACGGCGCCGTGCCGCTGCTGGAGCTGCCCGCCGGCGAGGTGGAGCGGGCGTTCCTGGACGACCTGTATGCGATCTTCCCGCAGGCGCGCGGGCACGTGCGCGAGACGCAGCTGCTGAAGCTGCCGCGGATGCTGCCCTACCCAGCGCCGGGGCGGGCCGCCCTGCAGCCGGCGCTCGACCGCCCGCTGGGGCGGCTGCACCTGGCCGGCGACTACCTGGGCGGGGTGTACTCGGACACGGCGATCGCGAGCGGACAGGAGGCGGCGCTCGCGATCAGGCGCAGCCTGGCCTGATCAGTCGCCGGTCGCCGCGATCGGCAGCCGCAGCCGGATGGTGGTGCCCTGGCCGGGAGCGCTGATGATGGCGAGCGTGCCGTCGACGATGCGGGCCCGCTCGATCGCCGAGCGCAGCCCGAAGTGCAGGCCGGCGTCCCCGCGGCTGAGCGCCTGCTCGGGCGAGAACCCGATCCCGTCGTCGCTGATCATGCCCTCCAGGTAGCCGTCGGCAGTGCGCAGATGGACGTCGAGCCGCCGGCACTGCGCGTGCTTGTTGGCGTTGATCACGGCCTCGCGCACGATCCGGTAGGCGAGCGACTCGAACTCGCCCGGCAGCCGGCCGAACTCGCCCTCGACGGTGGCCTGGAAGCCGCCTTCGGCGGCCAGCTGGGTGGCCAGGGAGCGGGTGGCGGCGGTCAGCCCGGACGCGTGCAGCAGCTGCGGGTTGATGTCGAACATCAGCGTGCGCGTCCGCTCCATGGCCTGCGCCAGCAGCGACCGCAGCCGCTGGACGCGGGCCAGGATCGCCGCGTCCGCCTCCCCCAGATCGGCCCGGATCCGATCGACCGTCAGCAGCGCGCCGGCCAGCACCTGCACGGTGTCGTCGTGCAGCTCGGTGGCCAGGGAGACGCGCTCCGCCTCGGCCGCGCGCAGCAGCGATCCCACCAGCCGGCGGCGCTGGTTCTCGCTGTCCTCGAGCACCTTTGCCGCCTGCACCTGCGTGGTGATGTCGAGGATCAGTCCCTGTACGAGCGTCTCGCCCTCGACCGTGACCAGGGTGGTCTGCTCGGTCAGCCAGCGCTCCTCGCCGGTCGCAAGGTGGCGGATGCGATAGTCGACGTGCGCGCCGCGGTCGGCGGCGTGCTGGTTTCGGACGTGGTCGATCACCCCCTCCAGGTCTTCCTCGGCGATCGCATCGCGCCACGCGCCCTCGCCGAACGCCTGCTCGGAGCAGCCGAACACCTCGACCACCTGCGGCGACACGTAGGTGCAGCTGCCGGCCGGCCCCCACAGGTAGGTGACGCCGGGAAGCTTCTCGACGAGGCCGCGATACAGGCCTGCGGCCCGCCGCAGGGATGGGTCGACGTTCTCGGATACATCGGTGCTGATCGGCTGGTCGATCGGACTCCACCCTGCCGGACGCTGCGATTGCCGTCCCCCACGGTACCCGGTCCGGTCGGGTCGTTGGCCGAGCGCCGGCAGCGAGGGGACTCAGGTCACACTCGCCATTGCTGCCACTGCCGGTCAAGGTCGACCGGCAGCGCCTGCAGGTGGCCGAGGTTGACGAGCCGAAAGCCCATGGCCAGGTCGGAGACCCCAAACAGCGGCGCCAGGGCGACCGGATCCAGGCCACAACGATCGACCTCGCCGGCGACCAGCTGCTCGGGCATCAGCAGCTCAGCGGCGAAGCGGTTGGCCTCGCGCTCGCGGAGGCGCTCGGGGCTCTCCGGGTCGGGGCGCAGGTCGGCGGCCCGGCAGAACACGCCGTCGGAGATCTCGCCGACGTGCAGCAGGTAGTGGCCGACCTCGTGCGCGATCGAGAAGCGGCGCCGCTCCCAGGGCTCGTGCTCGCTGACCCAGACCTCCTTGCGGGCCGGCAGCAGCATCCCGGACAGCGTGACCCCCGCGGGCGCGCCCGGAATCGCAGCGAGGTCATCGGAGATGCGGATGCGAAGGCAGCAGAGGCTCTCGCAGAGCTGCTCGACGTCGACCGGCGGCGGGTGCAGGTGGTAGGCGGCGGTGAAGCGATCGAGCGCCTCGCGGGCGACCACCCGTTCATCCATCGCCGCCGCCGGTGAAGAGGTCGTCGACGCGCGGATCGGCGTCGGGCTCGAGCGCGCCCAGGCTCATCAGGGCATCGTCGGCATAGCGAGCGGAGCGGGCGAAATTGAGCCCGCTTGAGGGCGGCGGCTCCACGGCCAAACCGCGGGAGGACTCGAGCAGCGACCGCGGCACGCCCAGCACGGCGGCCAGGGCGGAGACGACGGCGGGACGCACGCGCGCGGGCGAGATCAGGCCGGCCTCGAGCTCGTGCACGTAGTCCCCCACCTGCCGCTCGGAGCCGGGCACGCCCAGCGCCTCGCACAGCCGGCTGACCAGGGTGGCGCGGGTGGTGTGCGTGCGCTCACGCAGCGCCGGCAGCAGTTCCGGCCAGGGACAGGGCGGCTCCAGCTCGGGACGGACGACCAGCTGCTCGAGCTGGTCTTCGGTCACGTCGGCGGGGTGGGTGGCGGCGTAGGCCGCGATCATGCCGGCCAGGACGTCGGCCTGGTCGCCGGCCTCGTGCACCAGCGCGGCCGCGTCGGGCTGCTGGCCGGACGCGCGCTGTTCGAGGTACTGCTCGAACAGCTCGAGGGCGCGATCGCTCATGGCTGGGCCTCCCGCATCGTGGCCAGCGCCCGGTGCACGATCACGTCGATGTTGCCCGTGGTCGTGTTCATCATCGCCGCCACCTCGGCGCTGGATCGTCCCTCGATGATGCGCTGCCACACGACGTCTCGCTGCCGGTCGCCTAGCGGTGCCAGCAGGTCGGCGACGGCGGCGGTGACGACGATGTCGTCGAGCGCCGGGTCGTCGGATGCGTCATCCCACTCGCCCAGCGTCGACTCCGTCGCCGGCCGGTTGGCGTGGAAGTCGGCGCGGCAGAAGACGGCCATGCGCAGCAGCAGGCCGACCGGATTGGTGATCTCATCGCCCGAGTAGGCCTTACGCGAGAAGCGCAGCCACACGTCTGACTCGACGTCGTCGATGGCGCCGGGCGGCACCTTGGCGGCGATGACGGAGCGCACCAGGTCGCGGTGGCGCAGGACGACCAGACCGACGCAGCGCTTCGCGGCCTCGCGGCCGGCGTCGCCCTCGGCCAACGACGACTGGGCGAGGCGCACCAGCGCCAGATCGTCACGCAGGGCGAGGTCATCGAACCGTTGTGGGTGGAGCGGCACGGTCCTATCTTACGAGCGGGGCGGATGGATGAGCGCTCCATTGGTGGCACGTCGTGGACGGATACCGGGTTCTTACGGAAACGCGGTCAGCCGGTGGCACGGAGCTCGGCGAGGGTGCGCTCGAGCCACAGCGCAAACGAGCTGGGCGGATGGTCGCCCCAGTCCCAGTCGCCCTGCGCGACGGCCGTCCGCACGGCCGTGCCGAGACGGTCGAAGATCACCGTGAGGTCATCCGCCAGCGTCGCCGGGTCGGTGTCCTTGCCGGCCTCGCGCCAGTCGCGGCGGATCTCCGCCGTGTACGCGGAGAGCGGCAGTGACGACAGGCTCACCGACTGCGATTCGGCCAGGGCTGCCACGATCGTGGTGGCCCGCGTTTCGTTCCGCGCTATCACACCTGCGAGCTCCCAGGCCTGGTCGTCCATCGCGTCAGCCTAGCGAGGAGCGCGGGCGGGTGCGGGT
>DATNEO010000141.1:0-5870 GCA_035553035.1 Gaiellales bacterium
ATGGAGCCGTCGTCGAGGTTGGCCCTGTCGCTGAAGCCGAGCGTCGCATACCTCGTCTTGAACTTGTGACCGCTCTGGAAGAAGCAGACGACCTTGCCGTCCTCCCTGGCATACGCGGGCATCCCATACCAGGTTCTCGGCGAGAGGCTGGGCGCGGCGGCCTTGACGATGGCGTGCAGCCGCTCGGCGATGGCGCGATCGTGGTCCGGCATCTCGGCGATCTTCGCGCGCACGTCGCTCTCCCCGTCCGCCTTGGTGGCACGCGAGCCGCGGCGCGCAGCCGACTTCACCTCCTGGGCGCGCTCCCTCATCGCGGCTCGCTCGTCGTCGGTAAACCCCTTGGACGCTTTCCTCTCAGCCATCTTCGCTACCTCCTTGCAACGCGGGTTGCGGCCTTTTCACCTGCCGTGATGGTAAGCGAAGCGGCACGGAGTACGCTCCCGCCCGTGGTCTCACTGCAGCCGATCACCGGGGCGAATCGCGACGCGCTGGAGGCACTGCGCGTGTCGCCGGCCCAGCGCCGGTTTGTCAGCGGGGTGAGCGAGTCGCTGCGCCAGGCGGCCGAGCATCCAGGCGCACGCGCCATCCCATGGGGCGTCTATACCAAGGACACACCGGTCGGGTTCGTGATGATCGCCGACGAGGTCGACGGGCCGCCCTACATCCCGCACTACCTGTGGAAGCTGCTGATCGACGAGCGCCACCAGCGGAAGGGCTACGGCACCGCAACGCTCGACCTGATCGTCGCGTACTTCCGCGGCCGACCGGGCGTCGAGGTGATCTGGACGAGCGCGGGCCAGGGTGAGGGCAGCCCGATCCCCTTCTACGAGCGTTACGGGTTCGAGCAGACGGGTGAACTCGAGGAGAACGAGGTCAAGCTGCGGCTGACGATCATGTGAGCGGGATCGTCATCGCGCGACTTCCATCAGCTGCTTCAGCCGAATCAGGTCAGCTTGGACGAGGCCCGCGTCGCGCTCGAAGTCCTCGTCGCTCATACCCGGGAGCCGGCGCAGGGTGAACACCACCTCGCAGCGGTCACCGTTTGGGACGACGCGCATCGGGTTGTAGATCACGTCTCCCGAGGGCAGCGTCACCTCGTGGTCGAGGACGCCGAACTCGTTCCGCTCGACGAAGGCGAAGCCGGCCCGGCCGGCGGGTGTCTCCACAAACCAGTGCCCGTCGATGTTCTCCACGGAGCTGCCGAGCCCGGGGGCCCACGCCGGAACGTTCGCGGGATCGGAGGCGTATCGGTAGACGTCGGCTGCCGACCGGTCGATCGACGCGCTGATCTGCTTGGACTCAGCAGGCATGTCCACCAATCATGCCAAACACCATCCTGCCCTAGATGATCCGGTCGGCGAACCACCGCACCCATTGCTCCTGGGCGCTGGTCTCGACCGCGGCCGGGTTGTACTCACGCCTGATCCAATCCACGGCGGAGTCCGGCGGCTCTCCGGCGAGCACGGCCATGCAGGCAAGGACGGTGCCGGTGCGTCCCAGGCCACCGACGCATCCCACCTCGACCACGTCGCCGCGGCGCGCCCGCGCGAACGCCGCCATGATCTGATCTGCCGCTCGGTCGCCGTCGGCCGGGAGCCCGAAGTCCGGCCACTCGATCACCTCGGCAGGCCAGGTCGGCAGCCAGCGCATGTCGAGATACAGCCCGAACGATCGCGCCGGATCGTGCCCGACCCGGTCGCGGATCGACGATGCCCGGACAACTGTGCCATCCGGAAACACGACATCCATCCGCTGAGCTTAGGGGTGGGTGGAGCCGGGTGCGCGCCTTGCGGAGTAACGAGATTGTCCCGTCTTTGTCCCGAAAGACAAATGTCATTCACCACCACCGCCAAGTGGCGCGTTCGCGACGAACCGCTCCGGGTTCGTATGCTGCGCGCCATCACAGCCCCAGCGCCTCCCCCACCCGGGCAACCGACTCGTTCACATCCAGGCTGCCATCGACGTCCACGGTCTGCAGCCGAGCCGCTCGCGCCTGAGCTCGAAGCTGCTCCGTGAACAGCTGATCGCGCGCGAGCAGATTTGCCAGCGCCCGCTGCGGGTCGCTGGTCTTGGTGGGAATCGTCCAGGTCGACCCGCGGCTCTCGAAGGCCGCGCGCCGGAATGCCGGCGTGGGTAGCAGCCAGACGGCCTGCCGCGGCCCGCTCAGAAGCGGCGCGACCAGCCGCGGCAGCAGACTGAACCCTTCGGCCAGGACGGGCGGATCCGCCGGCAGGGCCCGCAGATCCTCCAGCACCAGATCGAACCCCTCACCCTGGAAGCCATGGAACGTCTCCAGCATCACCGCAGGTGACCGGTTCACCCACCGCTCGTCCATGTCCATCGGCATGAACTCTTGCAGCAGCGGCGTGGCGCCGGAATCGGCCCGCCCGGCGTACTTCGAGAACGGCTCCGCGTGGTAGAGCCGCAGGCCATGGTCGGCGGCGAGCTGCCGGGCCACGGTCGACTTGCCGGCGCCGCTGCCACCCCCGATCCAGCGGACGTGCTGCAAGTCCGCGCCGGCGCGGTCGCGGCTACCCAACCACCGTGACGTTCGCAGCCTCCATGCCCTTGCGGCCCTCCTGCGGCTCGTACTCGACCTTCTGGCCCTCGTCGAGGTTGCGGAAGCCGGTGCCGGAGATGTTCGAGAAGTGCACGAAGACGTCGCTGCCGCCGTCGTCCGGGGTGATGAAGCCGTACCCCTTCGCCTGCGAAAACCATTTCACGATGCCAGTGGCCATTGCTGCTCTCCTGGTCGACGTTTGGGAACGACGCAGGTCAGACACTTCATGAGGCCACCACACGCGCGTTCATGAACCCACAGGCGGTTCACGGCCGCAAGTTTAGCGAATCGGCGGTTTCGTAGCGGTGAAAATCAGGCCGGCTCGGCGGCGTCCTGCACCGTCTCCACCGCAGGCTTCGGTGCCGCCCCGTTCGCCTCGGCAGCGCCCGGTTCGCCGTCGCCGCGGCGTCGTGACCGCGACCGCGACCGCCGCCGCCGCTCGCGCCGCTCCGGAGACGCGCCGACCGGCTCACCGCGCGCCAGCTTGCGCACGGCGCCCGGTCGCGAGTCACGCGTCTTCTGCCCATCCACCTCGATCTCGAACTCGACCCGCACGCGCCCGCGCACGCCCGCGCCCTTGAGCTGCACCAGCACGCGGCGGGCAGCATCGTCGGCCAGCACCTGGGCCTCCTCGACCGTCAGCGGCACCACCAGCCCGGCGCCGTCCACGGCCACACGCGCGTGCCGGTCGCTACGCTGCGGCTCGCTCAGCACCTTCGCCACCGAGATCTCGAGCGACTCCACCTCCGCGGCCGCCGCGCGCACCTCCTGTGCGCTGTTCACCGGCTCCGCCTTCGACCCTGTCAGCCTCCAGCTGAGCGAGGGCTTGTCCCCCAACGAGGCACCGACCACCAGGTCGGCGTCGTCCCGCAGCCGCACCGCGACCGCCGCCGGGATCTCGATCAGCACCCGGCCGTCCACGCGCTTCACCGGCACGGCCGGCGGAGTGGCGCCGACGACGGCGCCGTTGAACGAGACGGTCTCGCCCTTGTCGGACTTCTCCTTGGCCTTGGCCCGCTTCGCCTGCTTGGCCTTGGGCTGTGGCGCCGGGATGTTCGAGCCCAGCGCAGCGGCCAGCCGGTGCGGATCCTGGGACAGCGCCACTCGGGCGCGCTCGACAAGCCGTTCGGCGGCGCTGTTGCGGCGCGGGGAGGCGACGGCGAGGATGGCAGCGCCTGCCTCGAGCGGTGAGGTGGTGGCGACGGTCACCAGCCGCGCAGCCGCCTCGGTGTTGGTCTTGTCGTCGGTGGCCGCCGCCAGCGCGCCCAGCAGGCTGCGGCCGTCGGTGACGTGGGCACCCGCGTAGCGGTACTCGTGGTCGCGGGCGGCCCGCGCCAGCTGCCACGTCCAGGCCACGATCCGGTCGATCGGAGCATCGATCTTGCCGTCGCCCATGGCCAGCAGCAGCACCCGCGCACCCTGGCCCCGGTCCTGCTGCCAGGTCGGCGCCGCCTCCACCAACCGGCAGGCCATCGCAAAGGTGGTCTGGCTGGGCCGCTGGGAGGACAGGTCGCCGAGCGCGGCCAGGCGCAGCTTGCGGTGCTTGTTCTCGGCGGCACAGGTGAACAGGAACAGCTCCCGCGATTCGGGCTGCAGCGCCGCGATCCGCTCGGCCAGCTGCTGCGCGTCGGCCGGCGTGACGGCGCGGGCGGCGACGACGGCCCAGGCCCGTTGCTCGTCGATCGGCAGCTTGGACGCATCCACCAGGCGCCACTGGTTGGCGATCACCGCAATCCGCCGCTCGGGGTTGTCCGACACCGGGACGATCCAGGAGGCTTCCTTCACGATCGGCTTCGGCGGCCGGCGGCGCCAGCGGCGGCGGCGCGGCGGCGGCGGCGTGACCAGCCCGCTGGGCCGGTAGGCATCGACGTCGAGCAGCGAGTGCAGCGTGATCACGCGCTCGGTGTGCGGAGCGCCGGGCTCGGCGAAGTCGACCACGATGCCCGATTCCTTGCGGCGGTGGAGGCGCATGATACGGCCGACCCGCTGCTGGTAGACGCGGCGGCTGGCGGTGGGCGCGAGGTGCATGCAGACCGTGGCGCGGGGGGCATTCCATCCCTCGGCCAGGAGCATTGCATTCACCAGCACGTTGATCTCGCCGCGCTCGTAGGCGGCCAGCGTCTCGGCGAGGACGCGGGGCGGCGTGCGGCCGGAGACGGCGGCGGCCCGCAGCCCGATCGCCTTCATGGCCGCGGCCACGCGCTCGGCGTGGTCGACGCCGGCCGCGTAGACGATGCCCGGCGTGTCCCCGAAGCGGCTCTGGTAGAGGTCGGCGGCGGCCATGTTCAGGGGATCGAGGTCGAGTGCGACGGCCAGCTGGCCCTGGTCGAAGTCGCCGCCGACGATCTCGACGGTGCGCAGCGAGGCGATCGGGCGCACGCGAATGCAGCGAAGCGGCGCCACCACGCCGCGGCGCACGGCCTCGGCCAGCGGGAGGTCGGCCACCTCGGCGGGAAAAACGTCGGACACGTGCTTCTGCAGCAGCTGGTCGGTGGCCGTCATGCCGATGTAGACCGGCTCGGACAGGCTCCGGATCGCGGCCGAGGTCTTCTCGCCCAGCGCCGTGTGGGCCTCATCGCAGACCACCACGCCGTACACGTCGGCCTTCAGCTGCGAGGCGTGCTTGATGAACCACGAGTACGTGTTGATCGTGAGCGGCGGCGTGTCGGGCGTGCGATCGCCGACCAGCACGGCCTCGTGCAGCCGCGAGCCGTAGCCCTCCTTGGTGAGGTCGCGCGTGAACTGGTCGACCAGCAGCCGGCGGTGGGTGAGGATCAGGACGCCGGTGGTGCGGGCGGCATCGACGAAGCCGGCGGCGGCGATGGTCTTGCCGGACGCGGTCGGGTGCTTGAACCGGTAGCGGCGCCGGGCGCCGGGGTCGTCGGTGGGCGCATCGGCCTCCAGCTCGTGGACGGGCGCGACGTGTGCGACCGCCACATCGAACCCGGCGTCGTTTCGGGGATCGTCGCCGTTCTCGTCGCCGTTCCCGTTGCCGTTGCCATTGCCGTTGCCCTCGTCGTCGTCCTCCTCGTCCTCCTCCCCCTCGCCACGCTCGCGGTCGGCGATCAGCGCGGCCAGCTGCCCGGCCAGCGCGTCCACCTGGTGGCGGCGAAGCGCGGTGCCGGACGCCAGCCGCGGAGGCTGGCCGGAGAGCATGCGGTCGAGGCCGAGGATCAACGAGAAGTCGCGACGCCAGGCGAAGCTGGGCTCGACCAGCCCACGATCCATCTCGGCGATGGCCGCGTCGAGGGCGGCTCGGCGCGCTGTGCCGGGGGCGAGCGCCGAATCGGCATTCTCACCCTCATGCAAG
>DATNEO010000142.1:0-7332 GCA_035553035.1 Gaiellales bacterium
CGTCGTGCGCTGCCGTACAAGCGGCCGGACGAGCTGGTCGCCGCGCCCGATTGCGGCATGAAGTACCTGCCGCGCGACTCGGCCTACGGCAAGCTCGAGTCGTTGGCGGCGGGTGCCGCGATCATCCGGGCGGAGGCCTGACGTGGCGCTGCGGCTGGTGGGAGCCGGAGTCGGGCGCACGGGCACGCACTCGCTGAAGCTCGCGATCGAACGGCTCACCGGCGCGCCCTGCTACCACATGAGCGAGCTGATCGGGAACCGCGAGGCGGTGCCGGTGTGGCACGCCGCGATCGACGGGACGATGCCCGACTGGGACCAGTTCCTCGCGGGCTACCAGGCGACGGTCGACTGGCCGGCCTGCGCGGTCTGGCGGGAGCTGGCGCACGCCTACCCGGATGCGCCGGTGCTGCTGTCGACGCGATCGAGCACGGAGGCCTGGTACGGGAGCATGGAGCACACCATCATGCAGGCGGTCAGCCAGCCGACCACGGACGCCGACCACGCCCGTCATAGGAAGCTGACCATGGCGATGCTGCGCCAGTTCTGCCCGGACTGGCCCGACCCGGCCGCGGTGCGGGCGGCATACGAGCGGCACAACGAGACGGTCCGCAGCGTGGTGGCGCCGGGGCGGCTGGTGGAGTGGCAGCCGGGCGACGGCTGGGAGCCACTCTGCCGCGCGCTGGCCATGCCGGTGCCGGACGAGCCGTTCCCACACGTGAACACGGCCAGCGAATTCCGCGAGTCGATGGAGCTGGACGACGCAACGGAGCCGCCGGGAGCGACCTGAGCGCGCGGTGCCAACGACGGGTCATCCTGCTACAGTGGTACCGAACTTGGAACGATCGTTTGGTTGCGCAGTCCGCCTTCCTGACCCGTTCGTGAGGTAATGGAAGGAGGTGTCAATATGGCAACCGGAACCGTAAAGTGGTTCAACGATGCAAAGGGATATGGCTTCATTGCTCCTGACGACGGTGGCAAGGACCTGTTCGTGCATCACAGCTCGATCACGGGGGACGGCTTCAAGTCCCTGGCGGAAGGAGCCAAGGTGACCTTCGAGGCCCGGCAGGGCGCGAAGGGCCCCGAGGCAACGGGAGTGACCCCCGTCTAGCACGGGGAGGCTCATGAGTACCAAAGAAGAAAAGATCGAACTCGAAGGCGAGGTCACGGAGTCGTTGCGAAACGGGATGTTTCGCATCGCGCTCGACAATGGCCACTCCACGATCGGGTATACGGCCGGCAAGATGCGGCGCTACCGCATTCGCATCCTGCCAGGTGATCGGGTCAAGGTGGAGCTTTCACCGTATGACCTGAACCGCGGCCGCATCGTGTACCGGATCCGATAGATCGCAACCACGCCGGCCGGGCACACGCCCGGCCGGTCTGGTTTCCGCATCGTCGGGCTCGCCGGCGCCTCCGCCGCCCGATGTTACCTAGGCGCCTTTGAACTCCTGGATGGTGTTGCCCCCGTCCACCACGATCGACCGGCCGGTGATGTACCGCGCGCCGTCGGACGCCAGGAACGCCACCAGCTCGGCCACCTCATCCGGTGTTCCGGGCCTGCCCACCGGCGTGTTTCGGCCGCCCTCGATCTCCTCGGGCGACGACGACCCGGTCTCGATCCAGCCCGGCGCCACCGAGTTGACCGTCACCCCGTGCGGCCCGGTCTCGATCGCGAGCGCGCGCGTGAGCCCGTCCATCGCGCCCTTGCCGGCGCTGTAGCCAGAGTTGCCCGGGTAGCTGACGACCGGGCCGGTCACCGACGACACGTTCACCACCCGGCCGTAGCCGCGCTCGACCATCCCGGGCAGCACCGCGCGCGTGGTCGCAACCGCCGTCTTCAGGTTGACCGCGATGTCGCGATCCCACTGGGCCTCGGTCATCTCGATGAACGGCAACAGCTCACTCTCCTCGCCCACCTGGGCGATGCCGGCGTTGTTGACCAGCACGTCCACCCGGCCGAACCGCTCCACCACCGCCGCCGCCAGCGCTGCGGCCGGTGCGAACCCCGTCAGATCGGCGATGAACGACGCCGCCTCGATGCCGTCACGCTGCAACTCGGCCCGCCGCTCGTGGATCCGCTCGGTGGTCGAGGTGATCGCAACCGCCGCGCCGCGCTCGCCCAGCAGCCGCGCGGTCGCGAACCCGATCCCGCTCGGCGACCCGGCGCCCGTCACCAGCGCCGTCCGCCCGGCCAGCGGTCCCTCAGCCACCGGTCGCCCCGATCAGATCGTCCACGGCCTCTGCGAACACCTCGGTGTGGCGATCCACGTCGGCTTCGACCGTGTCCGGGCACATCAGCGCCATGTTGTGGAAGGGCGTGATCAGCACGCCCCGGTTCATCAGATAGACGTGCATGTAGGCGTCCAGCTCGCCGTCGTGCGCGGCCGCCGACTCGCCGCCGGTGCGCGGCGGCTGCGGGCAGAACCGGTACTCCGCCCGCGCGCCCAGCTGGACGATGTTCCAGGGCACGCGCCGGCTGTCCAGCACCTCCTGCACGCCCGCCGTGAACCGCTCCGCCAGCGGCACCATCCGCGCGAACGCCTGCTCGGTCAGCACCTCGCCCAGCGTCGCCCGCGCGGCCGCCAGCGACAGCGCATTCCCGGCCAGCGTACCGCCCACGCCGCCCACATCCTCGAGGTCGACGTCGGCCGCAAGGATCCGGTCGGCCAGGTCGCGCCGCATGCCGTAGGCACCGATCGGCACGCCGCCCGCCAGGGACTTCCCGACCGTCAGGATGTCCGGATCGAGACCGTGCTCGGCCGTGTAGCCGCCCGGGCCGGTGCTCATCGTGTGTGTCTCGTCGATGATCAGCAGCGTCCCCGTCTCGTTCGTGATGCGGCGCAGCTGCTCGTGGTACCCCGGCTCAGGCAGCACGATGCCGATGTTGGTCAGCGCCGGCTCGGCCAGCACCGCCGCCACGTCGCCCGGCTCGAGCGCAGCCCGCAACGCGTCGACGTCGTTGAACTCGATCACCTTGGTCGTCTCGACCGGGTCGACGGCCGGGCCCACGTTCCCGGGTCGCGACCGCGGCACGCCGTCGTCCAGCCAGATCACCGACTCATCGACTGTGCCGTGATAGCAGCCGTTGAAGACCAGCACCTTGGGCCGCCCCGTCAGCGTGCGCGCCATCCGCAGCACCCACCGGTTGGCATCGGTCGCCGTCAGCGCGAACTGCCAGGCGTCCAGCCCGAACCGCCGCACCAGCTCCTTGCCCACCCACACCGCATCTTCGGTCGGCATCATCCCGGTCGTCCCCCGCCGGATCTGGCGCTCGACCGCGCGCGCCGTCGCCTCGGGGGCATGGCCCGCCATCGCGCCGGTGTCGCCCAGGCAGAAATCGACGAACGTGTGGCCGTCCACGTCGGTGATTGAGGCGCCGCGCGCCGCGGCCATGAACAACGGGAAGCCGCCCGCCCACATCGTCATCCAGCTCATCGGCACCCCGCCCAGCAGCGTCTGCGAGGTCTCGGCGTACAGCTCGCGCGACCGCGGGTGCTGCTCCGCGAAGCGGGCCCGCTCGCGCTCCAGCAGCCGCCCCAGCCGGGCGCGATCGATCTCGACGTGGGCGGGCGCACTCATGGCGCCACGCTACCGCAGCTTCACCCCGGCATGCAGCGGGGATCCGAGACGAGACGACCCAGCAGCTCGGATAGCTCGTCCAGCTCCTGCTCGCTGAAGTGGTCGGTGAACATGCGCCCGATGTCCTCGTGGTGCGTGCGCGACGCCTCCCTCAGCTTCTCGTACCCGGCGTCGGTCAGCACCGCGTAGGTGACCCGCGCATCCGAATCGCAGGCTCGCTTGCAGACCCAGCCGGCCCGCTCCAGCCCCTCCAGCAGGCGTGTGATCCCGGACGCCGTCAGCAGCACCCGGTCGGCCAGGTCGACCCGCCGCAGCGCCCCTCCCGGAGCGTTTTCCAGGTTCACCATCACGTCGTAGTCGTTCAGCGTGATGCCGTGCTCCGCGATCAGCTGCGCGTTCATCGCACGCGTCAGCTCGGCGTGGCTGCGGAGTAGCCCCAACCATGCGGAAAGAACTTGCGGACTCAATACTTGACGGCTCAATGTTCTCCTGCTAGATTGTTGTTAGCTCAAGTATACACCGGTTTGGAAGGAGCCACCATGAGCACTGTTGAGATTGCACCCACGACCATCCCGGTCGGCAGCTACACCGTCGACCCCGCCCACTCGTCCTTCGAGTTCGGCGTCCGCCACATGAAGATTTCCACCGTGCGCGGCCGCTTCCTGGATTTCCAGGCCACGCTGGAGGGCGGCGAGCAGCCCCGCATCGAGGGCAGCATCGAGACCGCAAGCGCGGTCACGTATGACGAGACCCGCGACGGGCACCTCAAGTCGCCCGACTTCTTCGACGTCGAGCGCTACCCGCAGGCGACCTTCACGGGCACCCTGGTCGCACCCGACCGCGTCGAGGGCGAGCTGACCCTGAAGGGCGTCAGCCGGCCGGTCACGCTGTCGGCCAAGGTCAACGGCCCCGACCAGGATCCCTGGGGCAACGAGCGGGTCGGCATCGACCTCGAGGGCGAGATCAACCGCCAGGAGCATGGCGTCACCTGGAATGCCCCGCTGCCGGGCGGCGGCGCACTGCTCGACGACACCGTCAAGCTCACCGCCAGCCTGTCGTTCGTGAAGGGGGCGTAACACCATGCGCGTGCTGACCATCTCGGGCAGCCTGCGGCCGGACTCACTGAACACCCTGCTCCTCCGCGCGGCGGAGGAGCAGGCACCGGCCGGCGTCCAGCTCGTGCGCTTTACCGAGCTGGCCGCCATCCCGCCGTTCCACGGCGAGCGCTCCGACCCCGGCGAGCGGCCGGCGCCGGTGCGCGAGCTCAGCGAGCAGATCGAGGCGGCCGATGCGCTGCTGATCGCGACACCCGAGTACAACGGCTCGATCCCGGGCGTGCTCAAGAACGCCCTGGACTGGGTCTCCACACCGTTCCCCGACAACGTGCTGCGCGGCAAGCCGGTCGCGGTGATCGGCGCCAGCACCGGCGGTTACGGCGGCATGTGGGCGCAGGCCGAGCTGCGCAAGGTGCTGGGCCTGAGCGGTGCCCGCGTGGTAAACGGCGACCTTTCGCTGGCCCGCGCGCACGAGCACTTCGACGAGGCGGGCACGCTGGCCGCGCCGCACGACACGCGTTTGTCGGAGGTGCTCGACGCGTTGCTGGTGGAGGTGCAGCCCCTCGCCGCCTGACGGTAGACTGGGTGCATGGAGACGGTGCGCTTCACCAGGATGGCCGATGGCACGGCTGAGGACTACGCGCTGCTCGACCACTACGAAGAGCAGTACATGACCGGCCTGCCCGACCGCCTGATGGAGTCGCTGGAGAAGCTGCGCGCGTCGTTTGCCGGCTACCAGGTGTCCCGCTACGAGCACTCGCTGCAGTCAGCCACGCGGGCGCTGCGCGACGGCCGTGACGAGGAGTACGTGGTGGCGGCCCTGCTGCACGACATCGGCGACGAGCTTGCGCCCTGGACGCACGGCGAGATGGTGGCGGCGATCCTGAAGCCGTACGTGCGGCCGGAAGTGTGCTGGGTGGTCAAGCACCACGGCCTGTTCCAGCTGTACTACCGCGCCCACCATTCAGGCGGCGACCGCAACGCCCGCGACCGCTACATCGACCACCCCTGGTACGCGGCCTGCGCCGAGTTCTGCGAGCTCTACGACCAGAACTGCTTCGACCCCGCCTACGAGGCGCTGCCGGCCGACCACTTCCGGCCGATGGTCGAGCGTGTGTTTTCCCAGGTGCGCTACCTCGATCTGCTTGAAGAGGCCTAGACCTCCGGCCCGTAGCTGAGCTCACCCGGCCGCGTCAGCCAGGTCAGCGCCAGCAGCTCCAGCCATCCCTCCCGCACCATCGGGTCGTCCGATGCCAGCTGCAGCGCCTGCTCGCGGTCGACCAGGTAGATGCACATACCCCGCCAGCGCTCGTCCGGGCGATCGTGGAAGGGCCCGGCGGCTGCCATCACGCCGTCGTCGCGCCGCGCTTGCAGGAACGCGAGGTGCTGCTCCTGGAGGGCATCGACGGCAGCCTCGTCCAGCTGGGGCGGCTCGGCCGGGCGCATCAGCAGCACCAGCGTATGGGCGTCCATCTGGGGCTCAGCCACCTCGGCCGTCCTGGTCCGCGTCGAGCCTCTGGGCCAGCATGAAGGTGTTGCCGTCCAGGTCGTAGAAGGTCGCCAACCTGACCATGCCCTCGATCTCACGAGTGTCCCCGTCGAAGCGCACGCCGTTTCGCTCGAGATGCCCGCGTGCAGCCGCGATGTCGGTCACGCCGAACGTGAGCGTGGCGCCGCCCTGCGGGGTGACCGTCTCCTCTTGGCCGATGCCGAGGTTGACGCCGGGAATCGGCGTGCGCAGCTCGCACCATCCCCAGTCGGCCAGGGTGTAGATCGGTTCGAAGCCGAGCAGCTCCTGGAACCAGCTGCGGGAGCGCTCCATGTCGGAGACACCAATCGCCGCCGTCATGTGGCCGGCGTAGCCGATCGGCCCGGTCTGCTGGGCGGTGGATGTCTGATCGAGGCTCACGGTGCCCTCCCCTGCTCGGTGGCGTATAGACCGGTTTTTATACTAGAATCACTTTCATGTCAAACGCGCCGCCGCCACTTCCCCGGCTGTTTCACCACCGCTGGTCGGTGCCCGTGCTGGCCGAGCTCGGCCGTGGCAGCGGCGACCGGTTCGTGAACCTCTCCCGACGCCTCGGCATCGGCCGCGAATCGCTGAGGCGCACGCTGCACTGGCTGGTCGATCAGGGGCTGGTGGCACGCAACCCCGGCTACGGCCATCCGCTGCGCCCCGAGTACGTGCTGACCGCGCGCGGCGCCGAGCTAGCGCCCGCCTGCAGCCAGCTGATGTTCGCTCTGGATGCCCTGCGGGCCGAACACATCGGGCTGAACAAGTGGTCGATGCCGATCGTCGCGGCCCTCGACGACCTCGGCGACGGCCGCTTCAGCCAGCTGCGCGACCGGCTGCCGCCGATCAGCCCGCGGGCGCTGACACTGGCGCTGAAGGCGTTGTCGGACGCCGGCCTGGTGGAGCGGCGCGTGGTCGACGGCTTCCCGCCCAGCAGCCTCTATCGGCTGTCGCGGCGGGCACGTCCGATCCGCCCACCGCTGCGCCGCATGGCCGTCGCCTGAGCAGGAGTACCTCCCGTCCGCGGGCTCCAACACGGACGGGAGGCTGGTACTCCTGAGGGCCGCCGAGACGGAGAGGCAGACTGCTCGGCCGCGACCCCCACACCTGTTGTAGCACCTCGTGACAGATTCGCCCACGGTCCAGTGCAATCTCTTACAAAGTGCAAACGGATCAGAGCAGGCG